>CAYZYY010000016.1:0-13147 GCA_964482855.1 uncultured Candidatus Saccharibacteria bacterium
CTTTCCTGAATAAAAGAATTTCATTTGCTCCTGTACTATCTGTTCCATGTCCTATCACCTCCCTTCCTTGTTTGGTTTTTAATTATTTTTTAATACTTCTATAGAAATTATACTGCGTTAAAATTTTGAGGTCAATTAATTTTCCACAAAAAAAGGGACCGGTTAGTAACGGTTTTAAACCACGTGTCTAACCGGTCAAAAAATAGAAGCTAGAAATAGTTATTACGCCCATTTTATATTGCCCATATCCATGCCCAACAATACAGGGGCGACAATTTTAATTTTCATCTTGGGATCTATTGATTGCCATTTTTTAGAAACCTTCCTGTTTTTGAACACACGAAAAATCTTCCCTTCTCGTCCAAGAACAAGAAATATTCTTCCATATGGTCCTATCCGGGCAAAAGCCATAACCACTTCACGAGCGAAAAAATGAGCCTCGCTTTCTATGTTTAACTTTGCCATCTGCTCCATACTTATTTTTCCTCCTCTCTATAATTTTTCCATATATCAAAAATCTTTTACTCTTTTTTATGTCCTAAAAAGAGAATATCTCATTAAAATTATTTTGTCAAAAAATAAAATGGGCTCTTTTGAAACCGATGTGTCTGGTTTCAAAAGAGCCTTTGCTACCGCCTAAGTTTTACAAACCTAAGGAAAATTTTCAGGAATTTTCCCCTTTTTATCGTTTGCGGCCCGGGCTTTTTCCGCCTCGGGCCATAGAGGAGCGGGTAGACGGTAGCCCTACCCGCGAAAAATATTGCAGAAGGATTATTTGTTCCCTGAGGGGGAAAATCCCTTACCTTTTCCAGAATATTTTCCATTTCCATCTTTCGTCCCTCCCTTCAGATTTATTTTTAGTAATACTTTATTTCAATACCCCAGAGGAGTATTGATAGCAGGATAAAAGCTCCTGCAAAGAAAAAGGTTATTTTCTGTGATACTGAGAAGTTGATTAATGTATTTTGATCAACCCCAACCTTAATTCCTCCAATTATAAAAAGGAGGGCTGCGAGAACAAAAGAAATCAGACCCGCTATTGTCAAAAGATGCATATTTATTACCTCCCTTTCTATATTTAAGAATTTAAAGTAAACGCCTTATTTAGTTTTTAAGTTTCAGAGATAGCTTAATAATACAAAAAAAGTGAAAAGTTGTCAAGTTTGGGCCTTGTTTATTGTTTTACCGGGAAATTGGGCTCTTTTTTATCAATAAATCCCTGGATATTTTCAATGTCAGTATTTAAAATCCGCTGGAGCGCTTCGCGGGTGTTAAAGGCGTTGTGGGGCGTGATAATCGCGTTAGGCATATCAATCAGAACGCGATTGGCCAAAAGGGTTTTTAAGTTATGCTCTTCGGGCCGGCCGTATAAAAGCAGGGCTTTTTCGTCCTGAACCGCCCCTTCTTCTTCAAAGACGTCCAAACCGACTCCGCCTAAAATTCCATCGTTTAATGCCCTCACAAGCACCTCGGTTTCCACCACTGCTCCACGGGAAGTATTAATCAGCAAAGCTCCTTTTTTGATTTTTGAAACGTTTTCCGAATTAATCAAATGATGAGTCCCCTGGCTGAATTCGCCCGGAGCCTGCCCTGAGCCTGCCGAGGGGGGAATATAAGGAACGTGAAGGGAAATAACGTCCGACTGGGCCAGAAGTTCGTCAAAAGAAACATATTTGAATCCCAATTTCGCGCAAAGTTCTTCTTTTGGAAAAACGTCGTAAGCGAGAACCTTCATTCCAAAGCCGTTGGCGATTTTTACCATATGCTGGCCAATGCGGCCGGTACCGACGATGCCGATGGTTTTGTCGTTTAAATCGAAACCTCTCAGTCCCTCAAGGGAAAAACTGCCGGTTTCCCTGATTCTGTCATAGGCCTCATAGATTTTTCTTGAAAGAGTCAGGATTAGGCCGAAAGCGAACTCGGCCACCGTGTTATCGCCGTAGCCCGGCACATAACCCACCAAAATATTCTTTTCTTTGGTCGCAACCAAATCAATATGGTCAAAGCCGGTGGAACGAGTGGTAATCAGTTTGAGCTCGGGAAAAGCGTCAATAACTTCCTTGTCAACGTCCGAGCCCACGAAAACCGATATTATGTCAAAATCGCGTTGCTTGGGCAGAGTGTTTTTATTCAGCTTGTCCGCGAAAAAAAACAACTCGGCGCCTGTTCCGAGATTGTTAAAGGAATCTTTAATATAATCTATTTCCCAATCCTCAATTTCGAAGAACGCAATGCGAATTTTATTTGAATTTTCAAGCATAGTGAAGAAAATTTAATTATAAAATTGAGCACCCAGCTCTTTCTAAAAAGGGCTGGGTAAAGGTTTTGTAATCCCTCGCTTTACTCGGGGACAAAACTCTTTATTTCTTCGCTTTTATGATTTCGTCAACCAAACCGTATTCTTTGGCATCATCGGCGGTCAGCCAAAAATCGCGGTCCGTGTCTTTCTCAATTTTGGAAAGCGGCTTTGTCGTGTGTTTCGCCAAAATCTGGTTAATCCGGTCTTTAATCTTGATGATGTGGCGGGCGGCGATTTCAACTTCAATCGCCTGGCCTTCGCTTCCTCCCATTACCTGATGGAGCAAAACTTCGGAATTGGGAAGAATGAACCTTTTCTTCTTTTTGCCGGCGGCTAAAAGCACCGCGCCCATTGAAGCGGCGATGCCCACGCAAATAGTGGAAACGTCCGGCTTAATGTACTGCATAGTGTCGTAAATCGCCAAACCGGAAGTTACCATTCCGCCCGGCGTGTTAAGGTAAAGCTTGATGTCTTTCTTGTCGTCCTGGTGTTCCAGAAAAAGCAGTTGGGCGATTACCGAATTCGCCACGCTATCGTTAATGGGCCCGCCGATGAAAATTATCCGCTCTTTGAGCAGTCGGGAATAAATATCATAAGCCCGTTCGCCGGACTGGGATTTTTCAATTATTGTCGGTATAAGATTCATTGGCTTTTATAATCTCCTTTTTTGCTTCATCACTCCCTTCCCAACCGATAATTTTCACCTCTTTTTCCTGAAGTTTTTTATAAACCTCAAAGAAATGGGTAATTTCCTTCAGCAGGTGCTCGTTTGAGGAAATAATATCTTTAATGTCTTTTATGGAATTAAACCTTGGGTTATCCACCTGGACGCCCAAAATTTTATTGTCTTCTTCGCCGGAGTCGTTCATTTTCAGCAAACCAATCGGCCTGACGCTGAGTAAACAACCCGGGAATAACGGGTCTCCGCCCAGAATCAAAACGTCAAGATTGTCTCCGTCTTCGCAATGGGTTTCCGGAATGAAACCGTAATCGGCCGGGTAATGGGTCGGCGAATACAGGACCCTGTCCAGTTTTACGAGACCGGATTCTTTATCAATCTCATACTTGTTCTGGCTGTTTTTCGGAATTTCAACAATGGCGTTTATTATTTCCGGCGATTTTTTTCCGATTTTTACCTTAAGTAAATTCATAGTTTATATTTTATTCTTTTTTTTCCGGTTGTTCAAGCGTTTTTTCGGGCGACTCTTTTGTCTGTTTTTTGGTTCTTTTTTTGGTATCTTTTTCGGGCGGCTGTTCGGTTTTTTCTTCAAATTTTTCTTCCTTTGGTTTTTCTTCAGCCGCTTTTCCTGATTTTTCTTCGGACACTTCGTCCGGCAATTCGGACTGTTTATTTCCTTCCGCTACGCCTTCTTTAATGACTTCTTCGGGCCGGGATTGGGACCGAACGTCGATTTTCCAACCGGTTAATTTTGCCGCCAATCTGACATTCTGTCCACCCTTGCCGATTGCCAAGCTCAACTGGTCTTCCGGCACCAATACCAAAGCTTCCCGGCGAGGCAAGGCCTCCACTGATACGACTTTTGCCGGCGAAAGAGAAGCGGCAATGAATTTTTCCGGGTCCTCGGACCACCCGATAATGTCGATTTTTTCGTTGCCTAATTCATTGGTTACCGACATAACTCTCGTGCCTCTCTGCCCGACCATGGAACCGATGGGGTCAACGCCTTCCACTTTCGAAGCGGCGGCGATTTTTGTCCGACTGCCGGCTTCCCGGGCAATGGCTTTGATTTCCACCAAATCATCGTGGATTTCCGGCACTTCCAGTTCGAAAAGCTTGGAGACGAATTTGGGATGGCTGCGGGAAAGAATCAAACCGGGTATTCTTGTTTCTTCCTGGACCGCCAGAAGATAGAAACGCAATCTCTCGCCAATTCTATAATGTTCCCCGGGAATGGCCTCGTTGTAAAACATGATGCCCGTGGCTCGTCCCAAATCAATGAAAATATTTCCCCTTTCAATTCTCTGGACCACGCCGCTGATAATTTCCCCTTCCTTGTCCCGGTATTCTTCTTTGATGGAATTCCTTTCCACTTCCCTGATTTTTTGCAGAATAACCTGTTTGGCGGCCTGGGAGGCAATTCGGCCGAATTCCTTTTGTTCTTCCAAGGGCAGTTCCAGCTCGTCGCCGACTTCGGCGCCGGCTTTAATTTCCCTTGCTTCTTTAAGCCAAAGATGACGGTCGGGATTATAAAAAGGAAGTAATTCTTCCGACTCGATTTCTTCTCTTTTTTCTTTCTTTTCTTCTTCCTCTCCTTCTTCCTTTTCCTCTTTTATCCTTACCGAATTTTCATCAACCACCGTTTTAATCTGCCAGAATTTCATGTCTCCGGTTTTTTTATCAATCTTGCATTTGATGATTTCCCCTTTTTTCCGGTATTCCTTTCTGTAAGCCGTGGCAATGGCCGCCTCAATGGCGCCCAAAACCGCTTCCGGTTCAATTCCTCTCTCCTGGGCAATTTGTTCAATGGCCCTATTTAATGATTTTAGGTCTAACATTTTAAAATACGCCCTTTATAGGGCTTCATTGCTTACAGATTAAATTAAAAAACGAAAAAAGTCAAATTACGTGAAGATTAAAAAGACGGAAGATTTTATTTTTTATGAATGAAAAACCTGTAAATACCAAAACATACCGAACCGCCCAAAAGGTCAAAAAACAAATCAGACATCGTGTCCGCTACTCCCTGTTGGGTAAATTTCAAATGCCCGTTAATTGAACCGAAAACATCAAAAAGGAATTCGTAAAATTCCCATAAAACGCCGACAAAAACCGCGAAAGAAACCATTAAAATCAAGATAATCAGCGATTTATGGTCGGAAATCCGCAGTTTGGGAACCAGAAAACGTAAAAATACCGCTGCCAACCAGAAACCGCCCAAAAAATGCATCACGATATCCAGCCAGTCAATCGTCCAATACCAATAAAAAACAGTGGCAAGGATATGGATAACCAGAATAAGAATCAGAAGAATAAGGACGAATTTGGAAGAAACCATAATTATCTTTTTTTCCATTGAGGCGCGCGCCGGGCCTTTTTTAAACCGTATTTTTTCCTCTCAACTTTTCGGCTGTCGCGGGTTAAAAAGTCAAAACGGCGCAATCGCTTCCTGAAATCGGCGTTAAATTTTACCAAGGCCTTGGAAATGCCAAGGCTAATGGCTTCAGCCTGGGCATTGACTCCCCCGCCCCTCACCTTTACCACCGCCCCCAGCTTATCGGTTATTTTCATTTTTTCCAAAGGAGCGGTTGTTTTTTTCTGAAGCCGAATAATCGGGAAATACTCCTGAAGCTTATGATTATTTATTTCCAAACCGGTTTTCTTCGTGTAAAGCCGGACTCTGGCCACGGCGGTTTTTCTGCGGCCAACCGCTTCAAAATAGCGTTCTTTTTTGGTTTCTTTAATCTCTTCGGTTTCTTTTCCCGCTACGGGCTCTTTGGCTTTTTTCACGGCTTTGGTTTTCTTGACGGTTTTCTTCGCTTTTTCTTTCTTTTCCTCTTTTTTTTCCTCTTTCTCTTTTATTTCTTTTATCTTCGGGTCTTTTTTCATATTTTATTCTATGGTTAATCTTTTCATCCTTTTATCCCTTAATCTATTTTTAGGCAACATCCCCATTACGGCCCGGCGCAAAACCTCGGCCGGCCCTTTTTTCTCCAGCGCCTGTTCCATTGTCTGCTTTTTAAGATGGCCAATTTGGGTAGTGTGGCGATAATAAATTTTCTGCTTGGTTTTTTTGCCGCTTACGGAAATTTTACCGATGTTTTTGACAATTATCGTATCTTCCCCTTCCAGTCGCGGCTGATACTTGGGGTTTTTCTTGTCTTGCAAAATTACGGCTATTTCCGAAGCCAGTCTTCCAAATTTCTTATCGGTAGCGTCAATAGTATATAACATATTATTTTACTTTTTTCCTTCAATAATCGTCTGGGCGATATTATTGGGCACTGCCTCATAGCGGTCAAACTCCATTGTAAAAGCTCCCCGGCCCTGAGTCATGGAACGAAGTTTGGTGGCATAACCAAACATTTCCGCCAGAGGAACTTTAGCGTTAATTACTTTAACATTAAGTCGGTCGTCAATGGATTCTATTCGGCCGCGCTTAGCATTCAAATCTCCACTGACGTCTCCCAAAAACTCCAAGGGGATAATTGCCTGAAGTTTCATTATCGGCTCTAAAATAACGGGTTTTGCCCTTCTGGCGGCTTCTTGAAAAGCCATGGCGCCGGCGATTTTAAAGGCGATTTCCGAAGAATCAACTTCATGAAACGAACCGTCGTAAAGCGTTGCTTCAATGTCGGTAACGGGATAACCAGCCAAAATTCCTTTGGTTAATGCCTCTTTCGTTCCTTTTTCCACTGCCGGAATGAACTCTTGAGGAATAATACCACCTTTTATTTTATTTATAAAGGCAAAGCCGCCTCCTTTTTCCAGCGGCTTAACTCTTATCCAAACATGTCCGTATTGTCCCCGACCCCCGGATTGTTTGATATATTTTCCTTCGGCCTCGGATTCGGTTGTAACGGTTTCCTTATAGGCAACCTGGGGCCGGCCAATATCGGCGTCAACGTTGAATTCCCTTTTCGTCCTGTCAATAATAATTTCCAAATGAAGTTCGCCCATTCCCGAGATAATCGTTTCTCCGGTATCCGGGTCTCCGGAAATTCTAAAGGTCGGGTCTTCTTCGGCCAGACGATGCATGGCAATGGATAGTTTTTCCTGGTCGGCTTTGGTTTTCGGCTCAATCCTGACGGAGATAACCGGTTCCGGAAAAATGATTTTTTCCAACACTATAGGGTGGTCGGGGTCGCATAACGTGTCCCCTGTGGAAGTATTTTTCAAACCGACAATGGCGCCAAGGTCGCCGGCGTACATTTCTTCCACTTCCTCCCGGTGATTGGCGTGCATTCTGACAATCCTGCCGATTCTTTCCTGATTGCCCGTGCTTGAATTCAAAACGTAAGTGCCTCTTTTAAGAACGCCGCTGTAAATCCTGAAATAAGTCAGACTGCCGACATAAGGATCGGTGGCAATTTTAAAAGCCAAAACCGCCAGGGGTTCGTCGTCTTTCGGCTGCCGGATAATTTCTTCCTCGGTTTTCGGATGAGTGCCGCTGATGGGCTGCAGAGAAGCCACTTCTATCGGCGAAGGCAAATAATCCAAAACCGCGTCAAGTAAAAGCTGGATGCCTTTGTTTTTCAAGGCTGAACCGCAAAACACCGGGATTAATTCATTGTTTATGGTGGCTTTTCTCAAACTCTGGCGAAGAGCGTCGTCATTGATTTCTTTTCCTTCCAAATATTTTTCCATTAATTTCTCGTCGCTTTCGGCGATTTTTTCCAATAAAACAACCCTTTTTTTCTCAGCTTCTTCTTTTAATTCTTCGGGAATTTCTTTTTCAACGATATTCTCTCCGTGCTCGCCTTCAAAGTAAAAAGCCTTCATCGCAAATAAATCAACAACGGCCTCAAAATTCGCCTCCGAACCTATGGGTATCTGCATGGCCACCGCGTTGGGGCTAAGTCTTTCCTGAATCGAACGGAAAGAATTTTCAAAATTGGCGCCCATTCTGTCCAGTTTGTTGATAAAACAGATTCTCGGCACTTTAAATTTATCCGCCTGGTGCCAGACGGTTTCCGATTGGGGTTCAACCCCGGCGACGCCGTCAAAAACCACTACCGCCCCGTCAAGCACCCGCAGAGAACGCTGAACTTCCACGGTAAAATCAATGTGCCCGGGAGTATCAATGATATTGATTCGATGCTCGTATTCTTGTTTTAATTTTTCCGCGTCGGTCTGCGTAAGTTCCGCGTCGGTCTGCGGCCGACGGTAAGTCGGCATCCAAAAACAAGTAGTGGCGGCGGCGGTAATCGTAATTCCCCGTTCTCTTTCCTGTTCCATCCAGTCCATAATCGCCTGGCCTTCGTGAACCTCGCCAATGCGATGGGAAATGCCGGTATAAAAAAGAACCCGCTCAGTGACGGTTGTTTTGCCTGCGTCAATATGGGCAATAATCCCTATGTCGCGGAATTTTTCAAGCGGATACTGTCTCATAAAAACCGATACGAAATTACGAATTTATCCGAATGCCCCGAATGTCTACGAATAATTTTTTATAATTTCTCTTCGGATTTTTTCGTTGATTCGGATGCATTCGTAGTTTTGGATCGCTACCTTGCGAAGTGCGCGAAAGCCCGGTTGGCTTCCGCCATTTTCTGGATATTTTGTTTCTTTTTTACCGCCGTTCCTTCGTTTTTTGAGGCGGCAATTATTTCTTCAGCCAGCCTGTTCGCCATTGGTTTGCCTTTTTGGGAACGGGCCGCTTCAATAATCCAACGGCAGGCCAAAAAAAACTTTCTTTCCGGCCTCACCTCTCTGGGAACCTGATAATTCGCGCCCCCCACTCTTTTCGAAAAAACTTCCATCATCGGCGAAGCATTCTCAATGGCTTTTTCAAAAATTAAAACAGGCTCGGCTTTAATTTCTTTCCCGATATTCTCAAAGGTTTCATAGAGGACTTTTTCCGCCACCGATTTCTTTCCTTCTCCCATTAAATAATTAATAAAACGGGCAACGACAACGTTGTCGTATTGAAAATCGGGTTGATGATCTTTTTTATATTTACGTTTCTTTCTCATACGCTTCGCTAAAACGATACCAATATATTAATGAATACTAATTATACTAATGAATACTAATTAAATTATTGGTATTTATTCGCGGTATTAGCGCTCATTCGCAGATTGGCATTATGTTTATTTAGGACGTTTTACCCCGTATTTGCTTCTTTCCTGTTTTCGGCCTTCCGTTCCGGCCGTATCCAATACTCCCCTGACAATGTGGTATTTCACGCCCGGCAGGTCCTTCACTCTTCCGCCCCTTATTAAAACTATTGAGTGTTCCTGGAGATTATGTCCAATGCCCGGAATGTAAGCGGTGACTTCCATTCCGTTGGTTAAACGCACCCTGGCAACCTTTCTTAAAGCCGAGTTCGGTTTTTTGGGCGTGGTCGTAAAAACCTTCAAGCAAACACCTCGCTTGAAAGGAGACCCCGAATTAACGGACCTGTTTTTCAAAGGATTAAAATAAAAACTCAAAGCCGGCGCCTTGTTTTTTTGGGTGGCGTTTTTTCTCCCTTTTCTAATTAGTTGACGAATTGTCGGCATGCCAATGTGATTAAAATTTATGAGCTCAATGCGAAGTAAATTTTACTATCACCAAAATCGGAAAAATAAAAATAACTGAGCGACAGCGTTATTACAGAATAACAAAGAATAAGCTATTTTGTCAATAATTACAGCCCAAATCCCTGGCCGGTAATCAGCCAAAAGATGGCGTTCGCCGCCACGGGCAGAATGAAAAATGCCAGAGCCATAGCCAGAAAAATACCGATAAAACCGATTCGCGACAAACTATAACCGAGCCGGGGAAAGAGGTCCATTAAAACTTTTGAGCCGTCAAGAGGAGGAAAGGGAATAAGGTTAAAAAGCGCCAGGAAAATATTGATATAAATAATCAAAGCCACGGCGGCAAGAAAAAATTGGGAAAAAAGAGCAATTCCGAAAACACCAGTGAAAGCAATCCGCAAAAAAATTCCCAAAATCAAGGCGATTAACAGATTGGCTCCGGGCCCGGCAATGCCGACTTTCAAAGAGCCGTATTTTTTGTCTTTTAAATTATAAGGATTATAAGGCACGGGTTTTGCCCAGCCGATAAATATTCCCCCATAAAAAAGCAAAAAAAGAGGAATAATCACCGTACCCAATAAATCAATATGGGCAAAAGGATTTAAGGTCAGCCGGCCGGCGTCTTTGGCCGTGGAGTCGCCGAGACGATAAGCCATAAAACCGTGGGCAAACTCATGAAAAACGGCCGAAAGAACGATTATTACGTACAAAAATAATTTTAATGAGAGGTTATCCATCTTGACTATGAATTATGAATCGTGAATAATGAATGGTATGAGACAGTGCCAAATTTGCGGGAAAGGTTCAATTATGCGAGGCGGAAGAAAAAAGCTTCGTGGTCAGTATAACCCAACTCCCAAGAAAAGAAAATACCCAAATCTCCAGAAAACGAAATTAGTCAGCGGTCCCAACGCCGGCAAAACCGTTCTGGCCTGTACAAGATGTCTTAAAACCCTTTCCAAAAAGGGTTGATTTTTGCGGGCTGTAGTATAATGGTAGTACACAAGGCTGGGGGTCTTGTAGCCCGGGTTCGATTCCCGGCAGCCCGACAATTCAAACCTAACTCTCCATTCAACACGCCAGACGTCTGGCGTGTTGGGCCAAAATTACCGAAAGAAAAAGGGAGAGTTGCTTCTCCCTTTTTTGTCAATGAACCTAACGGTTCTGGCCGCCGTTTTTACGGCTATTTTTTTTGTTTTTTCTATGGTTATGCGTAAATTTGTGGCCGCACCCACCACACCTTTTCCGATTAGTGTTAGACGCGCCACACTCACCACACCTCCAAGTCGCGCTCGATGACGACATCCTCATCACCTCCTTTCTTATTCGATTTTTAAAAAGCTTTAAATTTTAAATATAATATTGAGCTTGCCGAAATATAAAAAACCGGTCTTGGAGACCGGCATTTTAAAATTTCTAATTACTAATTTCTAATTACTATAAAGACGCCGGTCTCCTGAACCAGTAAAATAAAAAAAGTAAAAATTGAAATTTTTAAAACGCTTTTCCATATTTCGATTTTCATAAAAGCCCTGCCTTGATTGTCCCGGCTATAAAGCAGGTGGGTGGGCTCAATCCAATCCCGCAGGATAGGATACTATCGCCCTCCCTAAGAGAATCTATTTGATCCGAGAATCTCCTGCAGGGCTTATTGTTATTTTAGCAAAAAATTATTGTCAAAGCAAATTATCTTTTATCCCCAATCCCCGAAAAACGTCAGTTTTTTAAAATTCTGTCAACTTCCCTGATTTCTTCCAGAATTCCGGGAATGATTTCGTAATTTTCCCCTTCTTCCGGGGTAATCCAGGCAAAATCGACGATGTCCTTGCCGCATTTCACTTCTCCGGCTTTATAACGGCAGTAGTAGGAAAGGACGAAAACCGGAATGTCGTCCGGTCGGATGAACGCCATATCGGTCAGATATCTGACGTCTTCAACCTCTAAGCCGGCCTCCTCCTTAATTTCTTTTTTCAAGACGTAATCGGCGACATTATACCACGATTCGGTGCCCGGCGTCGGCTCCAAATTTTCATATTCGTGGCGAACCAGTTTGCCCCCGGGCACAGTCCAATAGCCGGGAAAAGCGATTTCCCTTTCCGAGCGTTTCAAGAGTAGATATTTCCCCTCTTTTTCAATGATTCCGGTAGCGGTCACGATGTGCAAACGAGGGTCTTTTTTATCGCCCATAGAGAATAAAGAGAATGAAAATTTTATTCCAAAATACCGTCCAAATTGACGTCGTAAAGAATCTCGTCGTTTATCAACCTGTAATCAATGAGTTCTTCGGGCTTGAACCAGAGCGCTATTTCTTTTTGCGCTTCTTCAATAGAACCGGAGGCGTGAAGCAGATTCCTGACTGCCCGGTTATCCAAGTCGGCGACTTCGTAAGAGTCAATGGTTAAATCGCCGCGAATGGTGCCCATATCAGAAGTCAGGGGCTCGGTTATTCCGGTGATTTTCCTGACAATGCCCACCGCGTGTATCCCCTGCCAAACCATGGCGACTACCGGTCCGGCAGTCAGATATTTAACCAGATTTTTGAAAACTATTTCCGTAACTTTCAAAGGGTCTTCCGAAGGCGGGGTCTTGCCTTTCTTTTTATAAGATTCAATGGTTTTTTTGCCTGTTTTAAGAAACCAGTCCGGGTCAACCGTGTAATGCTTGCGGATGAAATCTTCGTCCACGGTCTTCATTTTCAAACCGACCATTTTCAGGCCGCTGCGTTCGTATCGCTTGATGATTTCGCCTATCAGGGTCCTCTGGACCCCGTCCGGCTTGATAACGACTAATGTTTTTTCTTTTTTCATGAAATTTTCATTTATCGTTCTTAAGGATTTTTAAGTGTAATTCATCAAGCTGGGTTTTGTCAACTTCGCTCGGCGCTTGCATCATCAAATCCCGGCCGTCGCCGGTTTTCGGAAAAGCGATTACCTCGCGGATATTGGGTTCGTCTTGTAAAATCGCCATCAAACGATCAAGCCCGGGAGCAATGCCGCCGTGCGGCGGGACGCCGTAAGCAAACGCTTCAAGAAGATGCCCGAAATCCTTTTTCGCTTTTTCTTCGCTCATTCCCAAAAGCTTAAATACTTTCATTTGCAAATCCGGATTCGTGATTCTGATGCTTCCGCTGGCCAATTCATAACCATTACACACCCAGTCGTATTGCGTGCTTGTCATTTTCAGCGGCTCGGTATCGATAAGCGGCAAACTTTCATCTTTGGGTTGGACGAACATATGGTGAACCGGCTGAATTTCTTTCGTCCGTTTATCCAATTCAAAACTCGGGAAATCAACTATCCAGGCGAACGCAATCTCATTCGGATTATTTTTGTCGTCTCTAATATCCGGTTTATCCGAATTATACTTCTCCATCGCGTCTTTATAGCTGATTCTTGGCCAGGGGCTTTTAAATTTCTTTTCCGGATATAAACTTTTCATCATTTCAGAAAACAAATCCTCCACCAACGACATCACGTCCTCCGGTTCCACGAAAGACATTTCAATGTCAAGCTGGGTATGTTCCGGCTGGCGGTCTCCGCGAGTGTCTTCATCGCGGAAGCACCTGGCAATTTGGAAATATTTTTCCACTCCGGCAACCATCAGAAGCTGTTTGTACTGCTGGGGACTTTGGGGCAGAGCGTAAAA
>CAYZYY010000017.1:0-13054 GCA_964482855.1 uncultured Candidatus Saccharibacteria bacterium
TGCATTAATACGAACTGTAGGTCAATAATGTCAAATCCTCCGGTTTGTTTCGCTACTTCCGGCAAGGTGTCGGCAACATCGCCTTCATGGAAGTGAATTCTTGTCATATTAAGACAGAGTTTCTGTATTAGGCGTTTAGCGTCCTTTATTTTGGCGGAAATATCAAAAATATGTATTTCCGCTTCTTTGAATAAATGGAAAACGTTCAAGGCCTGGTCAGCGGTCGTTCCAGCTCCAATACTGGCATACTTTTCAACTTTAATACCTGCCCTTTCAACCTGACACGGCAACTGTTCAGCGTGCCAATCACTGAAGTTGCCTCCCAAGCAATTATTCATATGTACTTGCCGTGCCGCTTCCAAAGGACCTATATTAAAAACATAACCAGTACCTTCCTTTATTGAAAGGGGGCCGACCCCGCGACTTCGATAGTAAGCGTTAATTATACGGTCATGAGTTTCATCTTCTAAATCTATAATAATTTCTCCATCAACCGTATTAACCAAAAGAGAATCCAATGCCCATTGTCTTCTTGGACTAGAAATAAATGAATTTTTCATTTTCCCCTCCTACCTTTTTAAGTTATCAGTTTCATCATACGACAATCCAATTTCTACCTTTACCTCCTTTCTATTTATTTTAATGTGCAGATAATTTAATTTTTATTATATTAAATATTTTTCATACTTTCCATACTATTTTAACATTTTCAACATCTTCTCTATGGGCCAGCAATTAATAATGTCTTTTTTCTCGGCCCATCCTCGGCGGGCCTGGGCAATGCCGTATTCCATGAACCGCAAATGATTCTTGTGGTGGCTGTCGGTATTAATTACCATCTTTACCCCAACTTCTTTGGCTTTTTTAACGTAAACGTCTTTCAAATCCAGCCGCTGAGGATAAGCGTTAATTTCCAGAATAGTGTTGGTTCTTTTGGCGGCTTTGAGGATTTCATCGAAATCAATTTCGTATTCGTCGCGGCGCTTCAGGATGCCGCCGGTCGGATGGGAAATAATGTCTACGTTCGGGTTCTCCATCGCTTTGATGATTCTCTGGGTCATTTTTTCTTTGGGCATTTTCATCTGCGAGTGGACGCCGGCAATAACAAAATCCAGTTTGGCCAGAGAATTATCTTTAATGTCAATTGAGCCGTCCGCCATTATATTAGCTTCGCAACCCTTTAATATTCTGAACTTTAGTTTTCGGCGTTTTAGGCGGAAGTTTAGTTTATCTATTTCTTTATCGCGTTTTTCCAGTTGTTTTTCGTCCAATCCGTTTTCTATTCTCAAAAATTTCGTATGGTCGGCAATGCCTATATACCGGTAGCCGATTTCCATTGCCTCCGCCGCCATTTCTTCAATGGAATTTTCACCGCCATCCCAATTCGAATGACAATGCAAATCACCCAGAATGTCGCGGTAGCCGATGATTTTCGGCAGTCCGTTGGGTTTACCCTGAGCTTGTCGAAGGGCCAGTTCAATTTCTCCAGTGTTTTCCCGGAGTTCCGGTTCGGGGTAATTCATTCCCATTGCCCGATACACTTCCTTTTCCGTTTTTCCGGCAATCATCCGTTGGCCGCGAAACAATCCATATTCGTTCAGTTTTAATCCCTTTTTTATCGCTATTTTTCTCAGGACGATATTGTGTTCTTTGGAGCCGGTAAAATATTGCAGGGCCGAACCGAATTGTTTTTCGGGTAAAACTCTTAAGTCTACGTCAAAACCCTGTTTCAGGCGAATCGAGGCCTTGGTAGTTCCTTTTCCCCAAACCTTGACGACTCCGGGCATTTTCACGAAAAAATTTATTACTTTGCCCGCCGAAGCCTTGGCGAAGGCGGGATTTTTTGGGTCTTCAACAACGCATACTAAAATATCAACGTCGCCGATGGTCGCTTTGCGGCGCCTGACAGAACCGGCTTCGGAAATTTTTTTAACCTCTTTTAGTTTTTTAAGTTTTTCCGTAATTTCGTAAACTTTAGGCAAAATTTCTCCCAACAGGAATCTGCCAGTACTTCTTTTTAAAAATTGAATGCTTTCTAAAATATTTTGTTCTGTTTTTAAACCGAAGTCGGGAAGCTTTCTAATTTTTCCGGCTTTAGCCGCTTTTTCCAGGTCTTTTAAATTTTTTATTTTGAGCTTTTTATAAAGGGCCCTGATTGTTTTCGGGCCAATACCCTCAACGGAAGTTAGTTCTTCGATGTTGACTGGTATTTTCTTTTTAAGATTTTGGTATGTCTTAATTTTTCCGCTTTTTATGTATTCCTCTATTTTTTCCGCGATATTTTGGCCGACGCCGGGAATTTCTTTCAGTCCTTTCATTCCTTGTTTTTTATAAATGGATTCCGCGTCCTCGGATAAAGTTTCCAAATTAATGGCCGCTTTTTCATAAGCTTGGGGTTTGAAAGCTATGTCCTGCATTTCCAAATATAAGGCAATTTCGTGGAATATCTTTGCTATTTCTTGATTACTCATACCTAATGAATTGTTAATTTTCGGCGGTTTTTAACCAAATCTTAATTCGTTATTTTTCAGGGCTACTTTTACGTTTGCCCCCTTAATAATTTCTCCTTTCAGGATTTCTTCCGCCAAAGGGCTTCTTATTTTTTCCGAAATTACGCCTCTCAGAGGGCGGGCTCCGAAAACCGGGTCAAAACCCAACTCGGCTATTTTTTTAATTGCCGCCTCTTCAAAAGTCAGATTAATTCCTTGGGTTTCGGAAACCGTCTCTCCCAAATCCGTCAGCTGGAGTTTGGTGACGGCTTCAATATCGGAAAGAGAAAGGGTTTTAAAAACAATGATATCGGAAAACCTGTTCAAGAGTTCCGGCCGGAAATAATCGGTAAGTTTTTTCTTCAGTTTTTCGGCAATGGTTTCCATCGGCGTTTTCGATTCAATTTCGGTTTTGATGAATTCCGAGTGGGCGTTGGAAGTGGCAATGACGATTGTATTGGTAAAATCGACGGTCCTCCCGAGATTATCTGTAAGACGTCCTTCATCGAAAACCTGCAGGAAAAGGTTTAAAATGTCCGGATGGGATTTTTCAAATTCATCCAAAAGAATCAGAGAATAGGGTTTCTGGATTATCGCCTCGGTGAGATTACCGGCAATTCGGCCGTCCGGCGAACCGATGAATCTGGAAATACTTTGTTTATTTTGGTATTCGCTCATGTCGAAACGAACCATCATGTTCTCCGAACCAAATTGGATTCTGGCCAGAATTTTGGAAAGTTCGGTCTTGCCGACTCCGGTTGGTCCGACAAAAAGAAAAACGGAAATCGGGCCGCCGCGCCGGCTTAAGCCGCTCCGGTATTCGCGAAGGGCCCTGCTGACCGCTTTTACCGCGTCTTCCTGGTCAATTAATCGTTGGTGGATTATATTTTCCAGATTAAGCAGTTTTTCCGCTTCTTCTTTGCCGGCTCGGTGAATTGGAATGTTTGTTTTTCTTTCGGCAATTGAAATAATGTCATCGGCGGACAGGATTTTGTCGCCTTTTTGGCTGGCATCGGCCAGAGCTTCTTTCAAGAGGTCTTCCGCGCTTGAAGGAAGCAGTTTGTGACGGAAATATTTATGAGCCAGAATAACCGTTTGTTTTATCGCTCCGAAACTTATCAGGGTTTTATATTGGTTCTCCAGGATAATACTGTCGTAGGTCAATAATTTCACGGCTTCGTCTTCACTGATTTCGTTAACCCTAATAACTTCAAAAGCGTTGGTAAAATCACTTTGAGGTTCAATGAACTCTTTAAACTCTTTGGAATAAGTGGCGCCGATAACCGGAAAGGCGTCACTTATGATAATTGGAACAAGAATATCGGCGGCGCTCAGATACTGGGGGCCGGAAGTTTTTGATAAGTTATGGGCGTCGGGAATATATAAAACAATATTGCCGGCGGAAACGATTTCCTCGACTATTTTGTTAATTCGGTTGGAAATTTCTTCCGCTGAGGCGCCGGCAACCAGATTGCCGATTTGCAAAGACACCAGTCTTTTATCAAAAAGAGGCTCCGGCACTTTGTCTTTGATAAGCTCAAAAGCCAGATGGCTGATTAGAGTTTCTTTACCGCTGCCCGGTTCGCCCACTAAAAGCGCGTTGGCTTTCGTTTGTCTTGAAAGAATATCAATCATCCGTTCGTATTCAATTTTATGACCTATCAAAAATCCCGCCTTTTGTTCTCTGGCCAGGTCGGTAAAATCAATACTGTATTTATCCAGGGTTGGGGTCGGGCGGCTTGTCCATGCCCTGTTCATAACGCGGTGCCTGATTCTGTAAGGCTTGTGAGCGAACCCTCCCAGAGTCGTTGGCAGACGTTTAAGCCATTTAAATTTTTTCTGGAAACGGCCGAAAATCAAAGCGTTTTCCAAATCGCCGGCGGCAATTGAAAAAAGACTGAAAAGCCGGCTAATTTTTTCGTTATTAATGAAATTTAAAGAAGAAAAAAGGCCTCGTGGTTCAATAAATTGCTCTTGATTTTCCAGGCTTAATTTAAAAGCCCCCCGCAGCAAGACCTCTATTTTATTGATTAAATCCTGCCGCGATTCCTTC
The DNA here is from genome assembly GCA_964482855.1 of uncultured Candidatus Saccharibacteria bacterium. Taxonomy (GTDB): domain Bacteria; phylum Patescibacteriota; class Minisyncoccia; order UBA6257; family UBA9933; genus JAFGBB01. The sequence continues at coordinate 4,543 of CAYZYY010000017.1, forward strand.
GGTAATTTTCTATCTTTCCGCGTTTCCTTAAGTAGGTCGTCAATTTTCTGTTTGAATTCTTTTAAATTTACGTCCATCCGGATTAAACCTTCTTGGATATCGCGGTTTTCGCTTAAGATTTTAATAAGATGAAGAAAAAAATCATTACCGGCGATAAGCGTTTTTTCAAGAGATTTTTCCAAAATTGCCGAACTGGACGGGGTAAGATAGTGGGCAATGTTAATTTTTTGGTTAGGTTTTATTTTAAGGTCAATCAGGGATTTTTCGGCGCGGCCAAAATGGATTAACCTGTCAATTAAAAACAATAAACCAATGATTCCCAGCCAGAACAGCCATTTAAGGTCGGAAATTAGACAAGTAACGATTATTGCCATGAATATTGCGTAAGCGCAATAGGTAATTAATCGCGTCAGTAATCGTCCGACGATATTCATTTTAAAACGCGGTTCGGATAGATAAATACTGGCTTTTTGGTTATTAGTCATTAAATCACCTGTTTACTATGAATTCTATTTCCGACGAGGCCGAGGAAATAATTTTATAAATTATATATGGCGGAATTATCAGCCAAGTTAAGTAAATTAAAACGGCAATAACTATCATTGTAATATAGACAATTCCTCCGATAACGAGCCGGATACTTCTAAAAAAGAAACCTAAGGTATAACCGATAAACGTTCGGTCTTGGTATAAAGGATGGAAAAGGTGGCGGGCGGTAATCTTGAAAGCCAGTCTTCTGTCAAGTTTTTCAAAAAAAGAAATGACAAAATGGCTATAGATTTTGAAACTGTTTAAATACCAATGCCTAAGGAATTCAATTAAGCAATGGTAAAACCTTTTAATGAGATAAAAGATAAAATTCATAACCAATCTAAATTCTACTTCACCCCGCTACATTTGGGCAGTGGGCAATGAAGGAATCGAACCTTCGACTTCTGTCTTATCAGGACAGCGTTCTACCACTGAACTAATTGCCCAAATGTAGCGGGGCAGGTTGAACTATGCGCGCAAATTTACTCCGTTATTCCCAATTTTTTCAATCCTTCTAAATTAAATTTATCAATTTCTTTCGCTTTTACCGATTCCTGATTTACGGCTTCCCCGGCGCTTTTTATTAAAAAATTCATTGAATAGACGATGAAACCGGCCGTCATTAACAACAACAGAATGCCAATTATTATAAATATCAGTTCCTGATGTTTTTTCATGATCGGTTTATTCTCCAATAATTATTTTGAAAATACCTGTCCCGTAAGCAGTATTTTAAAACTTTCTCCTTGTCGGGTCAGATCAATTCCTTTAAATTTAAGAAGATAGAGTCCGTTTTCAATGGATTTCAGGAAATTTATAAAATTGTCAAAATCCCCCTGGCCGCTCATTGTAAAATCAGTTTGTCCCAACCCATCCTGGTTTTCGGAACTTTCTTTTCCAAGGGTGGAATTTAAATCAATCTGGCTTTGGTTGGCAATGACGCTTATATTTCGGGGGAAAGTAACCAGTTTGTCCCTGTTCGGTAAAATGGTTTCTAATTGGATACTATAATTCTGGGCTTTTTCGAAATCTTTACTCAGTGAAGCCAACGACTCCGTTGATTGAAGACGAAAAAGTAATTCCCCTCTTTGTTTTTTGATTTGGTTCGTTTTCTGAGTAATATTTGAGCCTAAAAAAACCAAAGACACTATCAGGATTAAACAAATCGCCAAGGGAATGCCAATATTAATCAATAAACGTTTTTTGAAATTCATATATGAGAATAAACGGGCCTGTAATTTATTTTATCATTACCAGCTAAAATTATATAATACAATACAATGAAACTCAATGATTTAAAAGTAGAAATTATTCTTCCGGCAAATTCAAACTTTCCGTCTTTATTAAAGGAAATTCCCGATTCTCCTTTGAAAATTTACGCCTTGGGAAATTTATTTCAAGGACCGTTGAGGGAGGAAACCAAAATCGCAATCGTAGGTACCCGCAAAGCTACTTATCAGGGCAAAATGATTGCCAAAAAAGTAGCGCGGAAATTGGCCGAACTGGGAATAATAATCGTCAGCGGTCTGGCAATGGGAATTGATACGGCGGCCCACGAAGGAGCAATAGAAGCAGGGGGCAAAACTATCGCGGTTTTAGCTTGCGGACTCGATACTATTTACCCCCGACAAAACGAAAATTTGGCCCGAAAGATTATTGATTTTGGCGGAGCCGTTATTTCGGAATATCCCGTTGGCACACCTCCTTTCCCAAGCCAGTTTTTGGAGCGCAACCGAATTATTAGCGGGTTAAGCATTGCTTCCATCATTGTAGAAGCGCCATGCAAATCCGGAGCATTGGTAACCGCCCGTTTAGCCGCCGAACAAGGACGAGAGGTGTTTGTTTTTCCCGGTCCGACAGACAACCCGAATTATTTCGGGTCCCACAAACTGATAAGAGACGGAGCCCGGTTAGCGGCTTCAATAGGCGATGTTCTTGATGACTTGGGTTTTTCCGAAAAAGGCCGGAAAGAAAAAATCGAAGCGGAATTTGAGAAAATCATTGATGAGAATCAGTTGCTTATTATTAAAGCCATAAAAGAGACCGGCCAGCCGATAAACATTGACAAAATTATTGAGCTCACTAAACTTGAACCGCAAATAGTCAATAAATCCCTGACGCTTTTAATTATTCAGGAAATACTGAAGGAAACGGAGAAAGGATACGCCATATGAAGTTAAAAATGTAAATATTAAAATGAAAAATGACAAATTAAAATGTAAAAATGATTAAATTTTAAAACTATCCAATTTTGAATTTTGTATTGTAATTTTGATTTTTGATTTTTTCACTTTACATTTATTATCATGAATTTAGTTATCGTAGAAAGCCCGGCAAAAACAAAAACGATTTTAAAATATCTGCCCCAAGGGTACGAAGTTAAAGCAAGTATCGGGCATATTCGCGACTTGCCGAAAAACAACAAAAAAGCCATTGACGTCAAAGAAGGATTCAAGCCTCACTATGAAGTTATTAAGGGCAAGGAGAAGATAATTTCGGAAATGAAAAAATACCTTCAGGAAGCGAGAAAAATAATCCTTGCGACCGACCCTGACCGCGAGGGAGAAGCAATCGCTTACCATTTAATTCAGGTTCTCGGGCTGGATAAAAAAAGAAGCCCCAAGGTTGAACGCATAGTTTTTAACGAAATAACAAAACCGGCCATAAATGAGGCCATCAAACATCCTCGCGGTATTGATATGGATTTGGTGAAAGCGCAGGAAGCGCGCCGGGTTTTGGACCGGCTCGTGGGCTATGACCTTTCCGGTTTGATATGGAAGAAAGTCCGCTATGGATTGTCCGCGGGCCGCGTGCAGTCGCCGGCTTTGCGTATCATAATGGAGCGCGAAAGGGAAATTCGCGCTTTTATTCCGGAGAAATTTTGGGAACTAACCGGAAAATTTGAAACGAAGGGCAAAGAAAAAATGATCCTTTCATGCGATGAACGGCCCAAAAAAGAAATTGAAGTTAATCGCATTGTTAAAATCGCCCGCGGGAATGAATGGCAAATAAAAGCCGTTAATCAGACGCAGGCCAGGCGCTCTTCGCGTCCGCCTTTCGTTACGGCTACCCTCCAGCAGACCGCCAGTTCGCGATTCGGTTATTCGCCGTCCCGGACAATGGTAATAGCTCAGAAATTATATGAGCAGGGACTTATTACTTATATGAGGACGGACAGCGTTAATTTAAGCAAAGAAATTCTGCCGCGCATTTATGGAATAATAGAAAATGAATTCGGGAAAGAATACTTAATGCCGAAAGCTTATTTTTCAAAAAACAAAAGCGCGCAGGAAGCCCACGAAGCCATCAGGCCGGCAAGCCCGGATAAAAAATCCGCCGGAAAAACGGAGGACCAAAACAAGCTTTATAAATTGATCTGGCAAAGAACAATCGCTTCGCAAATGGCAGACGCCCGAATATTACGGACAAAGATAAACGCGAATATAAAGAGCAATAACAAAAAAGATGAAATCCCGGACTTTTCCGCAACCGGCAGCGTGATTGTTTTCCCGGGATGGCTTGCCGCCGACTCTTTGAGTCGCGGGAAAGAAATTGAATTCCCGCAGGTTTCGGAAGGAGAAACAATGAAACTTTTGGAAATTTCAAGCGAAGGGAAACAAACCGAGCCGCCGGGACGCTATACCGAGGCCGGGCTCATTAAAGAGCTGGAAAAACGCGAAATTGGCAGGCCCAGCACTTATGCCAGCATTGTCAAAACGATTCAGGACAGGGGATATGTCGTTAAAGAAGGAAAAAGCCTGAAGCCGACCGATACGGGAGAAGTCGTCAGCGAATTTCTTGAAAAGAATTTCACGAAATACATCAGCGATTATTTTACCGCGGAGATGGAAAATGAACTGGACGAAATCGCGGCCGGAAAAAGAAAATACGAAAAAATGCTTTCCGACTTTTACAAACCGTTTTCAAAAGACGTTAAGGAAAAAGAAAAAACAGTCGGGAAGATTACCGACCTCGGCGAAGCTGACAAAAAATTGAAATGTCCGGTTTGCGGAGGATTGATGATTATAAAGCTTTCGCGGAACGGGAAATTTTTGAGTTGCAAGAAATTTCCGAAATGTTCCGGGGCCAGAAAAATTGACGGTTCAATTATGGAAAAACCGAAAGAAACCGGAGAAATTTGCCCCCAATGCGAGGGTAAATTGATTGAACGCGAGGGGAGATTTGGCAAATTCACGGCCTGTTCCAATTACCCCAAATGCCGGTTTATCAAAAAAAGCGCCGAAGAAGAAGCCAAGGCGAAAACCGGAGTAAAATGCCCGAAGTGCGGTTCGCCGGCTGGCGGAGGAGAGATTGTCGCCCGGCGCGGCAGGTTTGGCGAATTTTATTCCTGTTCAAATTACCCTAAATGTGCTTTTATAATGAAAGCGCGACCATTATTGGATAAAGCGACGGGGAACGGAAAAACCTGCGAACTTTGCGGTTCCCTTATGATGCAAGGGGGAAAAACGATTCCTGAACGTTGTAGTAATAAAGAATGTCCAAATTATCGCCCTGATAAATTAAAATAAGAAAATTTGAAAATTATGGAGGTTAAAGAGTTATTGAATGAAATTCAAAAAACAAGAAAGATAACCTATAATGAAATTAATTTAATTCAACGGGCTTTTAATTTTGCCAAAAAAGCCCATTCCGGACAAAAAAGGAAGTCCGGCGAGTCCTATTTTAATCACAGTTACCAAACCGGTCTGGAGTTGAGCCGATGGAAACTCGATTCTTCTACTGTTGCCGCCGGTTTGCTTCACGACGTGGTTGAAGATTGCGGGGTGAGTCCGGAAGAAATTAAGAAAGAGTTCGGCGAAGAAATCGCTTTTTTGGTAAATGGTTTGACTAAGCTTGGGCGGCTAAAATACCGGGGAGTGGTCAAACAAGCCGAAACACTCCGGAAAATGATTTTGGCTTTAAGCGAAGATTTAAGGGTGGTTCTTATAAAACTGGCGGACCGGCTTCATAATATGAAAACTCTTTCCGCTCTCCCGCCCCAAAAGCAAAAAAGAGTGGCTTTGGAAACTTATGAAATTTACGCTCCTCTGGCTCTTCGTCTGGGGATGGCCAATTTGTCCGGCGAGCTCGAGGATATGGCTTTCCCCTATCTTTACCCAAAGGAATATCAATGGCTTTTGGACAATGTTAAGGAACGTTATGAAAAACGCGAAATTTATTTGGAAAAAGTCAGGCCGCTCATTGAAGAAACATTGAAAGAACACGGCATTGAGCCGGTTAAAATTGATTTTAGGGCAAAGCGCTATAGTTCTCTTTATAAAAAACTTCTGCGTTACTCTTTAAGCTTGGAACAGATTTACGACCTGGTGGCTTTGAGGATTGTCGTAAAAAATATTGAAGAATGCTATGCCGCATTGGGGATTATTCACAATCTCTGGCCTCCTTTTCCCGGCAGAATTAAGGACTACATTGCCCTGCCCAAGCCCAACGGCTATAGGAGTTTGCACACTACGGTTTTTTGTTTGGAAAAAAAGCTGACGGAAATTCAGATTCGGACATTGGAAATGCACGAGGAAGCGGAAAACGGCATTGCCGCCCACTGGGCTTATGAACAGAAAAAGGGAACGAAAGATTATTTAAGGGCAAGGCCGATTTTTGCCGACAAGAAAGAGTTGGTTTGGGTTCAGCAGTTGAGGAGCTGGCAAAGTAATTTTTCCGACTCGGAAGAGTTCATCCAGTCGCTTAAAATTGATTTTTTCAAAGACCGGATTTTCGCCATCACTCCAAGAGGGGAAGTCATTGATTTGCCAATCGGCGCCACGCCCATTGATTTCGCCTACGCTATTCACAGTAATATCGGGGATACCTGCGTTGGCGCCAGAGTCAATAATAAAATCGTCCCTCTTGATTTTCAACTGCAGTCCGGCGACTTGGTTGAAATTCTTACTCAAAAAAGCAAAAGGCCTTCGGAATCGTGGCTGGAATTCATAAAAACCAGTCAGGCCAGGAAAAAAATAAAATCCGGACTTCGGCAATCGCCCGGATTAGTCAGAAAGAAAAGACTTCAGACCGAATTCAAAATTACGGTTTCCGACCGTATTGGAATTTTAAAAGACGTTATCGGGGTTATTTCCCGGTCCCATATTAACATTGCCAAGGTTAACGTTCCCAAAATCGGTTATTTTTCAAATATCAGAATTTGCTGCGATTTTAACGATAAAATAAAAGTTGAAAAACTGATTTTAAAGCTGAAAAAAATTAAAGGAGTAAAAGAAATCGTTTATAAATTGGTTTGAGAATCAGGGTTTATTTTTTTAATAATCCCTTGAATTTCTTCGGGAGAGAAAAAGGTAATGACAATTTTTCCTTTGCCGGGTTTTTCCGGATTGGATTCCGAAACTATTTTTACTCTGGCGCCCAGAAGTTCGGTAAGTTGTTCCTGGAGAGCAATTATTTCCGGGTCAATGGTTTTGGATTGTTGCTCAGTCGGCATTCCCTCGCTGGTTTTGTGAATCCGACTTTTTAATTCGCGGACGCTCAAGTTATTCCTGAGCAGCTCCTGAAAAAGATTTTGTTGCTGGGTTAAATCTTCAATAACCAGAAGCAATCTGGCCTGGCTTTCATTAATTTTGTTTTGAGCCACGGCTTCCTGGATTTCGCCGGGCAGGTTCAACAGTCGCAGGCAATTGGCGATACTCTCCCTGCTTTTGCCGATTTTGACGGCGACTTCCCTTTGAGTTAAACCGAATTCATCCTGAAGTTTGGCATAAGCTCTGGCGGTTTCAACAGGATTAAGATTGGCGCGCTGAAGATTTTCAATAATGGCCATTGCCAGCTGTTCGGATTTTTGTTCGATTTTTTTGACGATCGCGGGTACTCTTTCCCAGCCGAGTATTTTAGCCGCCATCAACCGCCTTTCGCCGGCGATTAACTGGTATTCAACCTGGGTTCCGAAATCGGTTTCCTTTTCAATTTTAGAAACAACCAGCGGCTGGAGAATGCCGAATTCGCGGATGGAAGCGGCGAGTTCTTTCAGGGATTCTTCGTCAAAATTCCGGCGCGGTTGATGGGGATTGGGTTTTATTTTTTCCACCTCAAGCTGAAAAATGGCCTCTGTTGATGATACTTTTCTGTCAAAAGAGGCTGTTCGGGTTTTCTGCCCGGCGACCGGGGACGTTTCCTTTTCGAGAGCTTCCGCGCCAAAAGCGCTATCAGCTTCATTGGGAGTATTTATCCTTTTTTCTTCTGGAGAAATAAAATTTTCCTCATTTGATTGAGGTTGCTGCGGTTTTCTCGGAGGTATTAGAGAAGATAATCCTTTGCCTAGCATGATAGTAAGTTTAAAGTGTAAATATCAAAATGGAAAATGACAGTTCAAAATGTTAAAAATGGGTTAGTTTTAAAATCCGATTTTAACATTTGCCAATTTTGAATTTTACATTGTAATTTTAATCTTTGATTTTTTAACTTTGAATTTCCTTACCGATGATTTCCCTTGCCAGTTTTTCGTAGGCCTTGGCGCCGCTGGAATTGGGATTGTATAAAATTATCGGTTTTCCGAAACTGGGCGCTTCGGCCAGAGCCACGCAGCGGGGAATTTCATTTTCAAAAACATAAAAAGGAAAATGCTGCCTGACTTCTCTGGCGACTTCGCGGGAAAGCCGTTCTCTTTTATCATACATGGTTAAAAGAGCGCCGGCAACTTTGATTTGCCGGTTAAGGTTGGTGTTTATTAAATTGATAATTTCCAAAATCTGGCTTAACCCTTCCAGGCTATAATATTCACACTGGACCGGAATCAAAATTTCGTCGGCCGCCACCAGGCCGTTGATAGTCAGAAGATTCAGGCTGGGAGGCAGGTCAATCAGAATGTAATCATATTCATGCCGGATGCGGTTGATGAATTTTCTGAGTTTGAATTCCCTTTCGTCCAAATCAACGAATTCCACCAGGGCGCCGCTCAGGTCCTGGTTGGCCGGAATCAAATGATAATTATAAAGCAGGGTATTTTTGATTATGT
>CAYZYY010000018.1:0-12951 GCA_964482855.1 uncultured Candidatus Saccharibacteria bacterium
GCCCCGCACTAAATTTATGGGCTCATAGTAAAGTGGTATTACGCGGCATTCGCATTGCCGAGTCCCGGGTTCGATTCCCGGTGAGTCCACCATGAAATTGCGGGGCCGCGGAAACAGGAGTTCGCCCTATCATACGACGGAGCGACCTGTGGTGAGCCGCGCCGAACCATTCCGCCTAGGCCCACCAACTATTTAAAGATTATGAATATTCTGAAAAAAATAAATTCGGAGCTGGATGAGCTGGCGAAAAATCCCCGAAATGTTAAAGATTATTCAAGATTTTATAAAGACGGTAAAAAGCATATCAATATCCCCACTCCATTAATAAGAAAGGTTTCTCTTGAAAATTTTAAACAAGTAAAAAATCTCAAAAAAGAGCGGATTTTTTCTTTGTGTAATAAACTCTTAAAAAGCAATGAGCCCAGTCGCCGAAGAATCGCTTTTGACTGGTCCTTCAGAATCAGGAAACAATATCAAAAGAATGATTTTAAAATTTTTGAGAGTTGGGTTAAAAATTACGTCAAAGACTGGGGTGATTGCGACGACTTATGCACGCACGCCCTCGGGGAATTTATTCATCAGTTCCCGGAATTCTTACCAAAGACGAAAAAGTGGGCGAAATCAAAAAATAAATGGTTTCGCCGCGCTTCCGCCGTGGCTTTAATCTGTTCTTTACGAAAAGGAAAATACTTGAAAGAATCTTTTAATGCGGCGAAAATCCTCCTGCAAGACAAAGAAGACCTGGTACAAAAAGGCTATGGTTGGATGCTGAAAGAAGCCGGTAATTCATACCAAAAAAAGGTCTTTGATTTCGTAATTATGAATAAAAAGCTGATGCCCCGTACCGCTCTACGATACGCAATAGAAAAATTTCCCAAAAAACTGAGAATTGAAGCCATGGCGAAAAACTAAACAGAGAGATACTTCGCCTATGTCCACCAATTAATACACTCATAATTATATATGCCAAAAATTATTTTTATCACAGGAGTATGCGGTTCCGGAAAAAGCAGCCTAATACCATATTTAAAAACCCGGTTACCAGACAAACAATTCGATATTCATGATTTTGACGAAAGGGGTGTTCCGGACAACGCTAATAGAAAATGGAGACTGGATGAAACAAGATACTGGTTAAATATAGGGGAAACAAATATAAAACGTAAAGTTTCCACCATAATTACTGGTTTTTCTAGCCCCGACGAAATAAAAAATATGTCGCTAACGAAAGGTGTTAAAATTATTTTTTGCCTTCTTGATGCTTCCCCGAATATAATAAGAAAAAGACTAAATGGAAGATATTTAACCCAAAAGAGTAAAAAAGAATTGAAAAGAGCTTCAGGAGACACATTAGAACAATTTATAAAAGACAATACCGCGTATACTACAAAGTTAAGAAAATTATGTAAGGATTGGGGATATCATATTATTAACACAAACAATCTTAATCCAAAAGAAGTTTCTACTGAGATAGTAGATTGGATTAAAAAAATACCATAGTAGCAGCGGAAATTTAAAATATTCTTAAAACTCCTACAAAATAAAGAATTACGGCATTTATGCCGTAATTCTTTATTTTACCGCTAAATTATCTTTGAGGATGGCGGGCTGTCTACTTCTTAATATAGATAAACAGCGTTTCAAAATCAGGAGTTTGAGAAATTTTTGGATAAATAATAACTTCTTCAACCGGTTGCCAATCCTGAAAATGCGACGTGTTCGTGATAACTATTGCGCCCCGTTTTAATTCTTTATGCAGCTTCTTCTCGAGAGTCGGCATTAAATCGTACCAGAGATAGGTGTATACTACGTCAACGTCGCGTAAATCAGTTTTGAAAATATCCTTTTTTTGGAAATTAACTTTGCGCCTTAAAATTTTACTTTTCATTCTGGCAAAGAAAATCCGTACAGTATTGTTGTCTACGCCATAAATGTCAATCTGTGGAAAACTTTTTTTCAATCTTAAAGACAAAGCGCCGCGGGCACAACCCAAATCGCATAAAATTGCGGCGTTCGGCTTGTATTTTCTTATCATTTCGGCCAATGCGGCCGTCGCCTGCCTGCTAGTGGGCAAATCGTGTCTTTTAATCAAAGAATCCAACGCAAAAATTATAAACAGAAACAGTGTTATTACGAAGGCAATCAAAATTAAAAAAGATAAGACATGAATTAAAAAAGTCATAAATAATATTTGAAAAATAAATCAACGAGAGTATCTGCGACGTTTTGCGGACTGCCGGAGGATGGAAAATGGTGCATTTCAATGCACGGAAGGCTATTCAGTTCCAATACGGCGCAATTTTGACTTTTCCAGGAACGGGAGATGTCTGATATGAGAAAATCCATGCCTACCAAACGGATGTCGAAAAATTTAGCAACCTCCTTAAACAGCCTGACATTATCCGGATGAACCTTTTCCGTCACTTCCTCCAGGTCGCCGCCCAGCTTGAGAAATGGATTTTTTTGTAAATATACCATTTCACCCCTGCGGGGCACTGTCCATAAACTATATCCTTTTTGCGCGAGCAGTGTTTTTGTCGTGTCGTCCATGACGATTTTATACAACGCAAATTCTTTCCGATGCGACTCACCCCTATGCTGGTCGTCGTTCTTCTTATCCACCAATTCCTGAATCGTTGAATTGCCATTGCCTACCACGTTCGCGGGAATTTGTTTTACCACGGCGACATAATCGAAATCAACGACCGTAGCCCGAAAGACGGAAGAATTCTCAACGAACCTTTCAACGATGAAGGCCGGCGAATACGCGATTGCTCTATCAATCGCCCGCCGCAATTCTTTCTCGCTTCTTATATTCGTCACAACGTGCCTGGCCACCGAACCGCCCCGCGGTTTTACCACCAAAGGAAAACCAAACTTGTTGATTCCGTATTTTATTGCCCGACCCTTTCGCCAAAACCAAAAAGCTTTTCCTTCCACGGCCGGAAAACCGCCTTTTTTAAGATGGCTTCTCGTCCTTTCCTTACAATCTGCGAACGAAACGCCATATCTGCCGACATGTCCGGCAATGGGCAAACTCTCAAAACGAATTTTCTTGCCGTCAATTTCAGCGCAAAAATGATTGGTATATCCGAACGGTCCCTTTGCCGCTCTGAATTTCACTCCTCGTTTTCTCGCCGCGTCAATAAAGCAAGCCGAACGCATTTGAATCTCGGAAAAGACGAAATCATCTTTCATTTCCATTAAACCGGCGAGCGAAAATGTTTTTTCCAAAAAAATGTTGAAAAAATATTCGAAATTTTTCGGTAATTTAAATTGGGGTATCAGCGCGCTTATTATTTCATCGAGCCAGGTTTTAATATGATAGGCGGCCGGCAAGCCGCAATCTTCACAGCGTTTTTTAAACATAATTATTCATCTGCTCCTGCGTACATCTTATTTTCCGGAGTAAATTTACAATGCTTAATGCCGGTCGTTAGTTACCAAACCGTATTTGAAGAAACTGTAATCTCTGATGAATAAACGCCGCGCAATGTGATATATTCCGTAAGTCACGAAGTAAGCGGAAAATACGTCAATCGTATAATGTAAATGCCCAAAGATAGCCGCGACCGCGGCAACAACGGAACAAATTAGAAAAGTAGTTCTTAAATATTTATTTTCCCAAAACAACAGCGCCAACAAAAACGGCAATCCCGTGTGCCCGGAAAAAAACAGGTCCGCGCCCGAACTTAAATATTTAAAATTATTAATATCCGTAATAATATGGTCAGGGTAAGGACCGATGTGAGTCATTACCAGAAAAATTGACCTTATACAAAAGAACAGGGCGACGCTTTTCAAAATAAAAGGTATTGTTTTGGGTTTTATCACCAGCAAAAACACGGCGAAAAGCGCGAAGACGAGCGCGCCTTCGCTGAAAACGATATCCGTGTTTATTACCGGAATATTATCAAGTAAAATATCGGTAGTTGAATTTCCCGCTTCTTTGGCTGAATATATTATTGCGCCGTAATTCACGAAAAGGCTCCCGACAATAAACAAAAAACCCGCCGCCGCCAAAACGACGAAGGATTTATCCGACCATAGTAATTTATGTTTAGCGATTAAGACTTTTAAAAGCATTGTACACTTCGGAAACATTAATCTTATTAATCAGGCTGTTTTTAACGTTAAAAAACAACTGAAACAAACCTCGACCATTGGATTTATCAATAATTATATCGGCTTGGTTATGCGGCATGTATATATTCGGGCCGGGGCCAAAAATAGTTATACTTCTTAAATCAACCAGATGCGCTAAATTACTTGGACCGCTGTCTATTCCGATAAAATAATCAGCTTTACTCAAAACTAACACCAATTCAAGAATGTTCGTTTTATTGATCAAAGATTCCATCTCAAAATCCAGGCAAGATGATATATATTCGTAACTTTTCAAAGCCGCATTGTCGCCTATAAATACAAACTTGAAATTTCCCATTCTGTTTATTTTTTTCAATAGCTCAACCCAATTGTCATCTTCCCATATTTTCATAGGCCAGTTTGCGGCAGTATGAATGATAATCATTTTACCTCCGGTTTTTAAACAGTCAAACTTATTTAATTTTTTAAAATCGTATTGGTTAAACGCAAATATTTCCTTAAAGGAAACGGGCCCGTCATTTCCGCCAAGAATTTCGAAATTCATCTTTCTCCAACTTTTAGGAGTTCTACGCAATATTAAATTCTTAGCCAAGTGGCCAAGATATTTGATGGCATAAGAAGAAGCTGTTACAATCTCGCCGCTTTTTACTTTACGAACCATCGCGTAGGCCTTGGCGCTTATCCTGAGGACAATTATTTTTTCATAAGAATCCGTGATTTCATCGCCGGCGAATGAATCGTATTCCCGGCCATAATTGGATGCCGCCGCGTATATTTTCCCAATGCCGCGTATTTTTTCAGCCAAGATTTTTAACGGTGGGGTCACCAATAGGTCGATATTTTTATCTTTATTTCTCTGAATAAAATCATAGATTGCGGGAATTGTCACCGCAAATTCACCGATCAAGCAAGGAGAAACTATCAAAATCCTACCGTTTTTATGTTTAAATTCTCTTTTTTTGGCACTAATCGTGATGAAAATCGCCATTAAGAGTTCCTGCCAAAAGCCGAAATAATCAAAGTTAAACAACTTTTTCATGGAATTTTTCATAAAACAATGGGTACTTTTATACGAGTAATCTTTTCATTTTAATATTCTGGTTCATAAATTCGTAAACCGACACCGTCTTAAAAATATCACACCACATCAGAATTTCGCCTTTTATTCCGCTAAGAAAGCCGCGCTTTAACCATTTCATATCGTTCGTGACATTATTCATTGCTACGGTTTTTATTCTTAATTTTTTTTCTATTATTATCCGGTTTACAAAAACCTCCAAACCGAAATTTTTAAGCTTAGAAATTTGTTTTACGTAAGAAACCAAAATGGATTTCGGTAAAACTCTCTCGCCACTCATAAAATCGAGGTTAATTTTTTTCATCCAGCCGGGACTGTTGCCGCGAATACTGATAGCCACGTCCGCCGAGCCGTCTTTGACGGGTTTTATCAAATCCACAATGTTATCTGAACGCAAACCGAGTAAATCCGCGTCCAGAAAAATAACGAGGTCGCCGCGAGACGTCAGTATCCCCCGGGATATACTTTTGCTTTTGCCGATATTCTTGTCGTTAACCAATAAACTAACCTGAGGAAATTCCTTCATTATGTTTCTTACTATATTTTGAGTTTTATCGGTTGAAGCGTCGTCTATAACTATTACCTCGTCAATATAATCAAGGGTGGCGCAAACGGCATCCAGCACCCTGGCGATTGTTTTTTCTTCATTGTAAGCGGGAATGACGCAGGAAATCTTTTTATTGCTTTCCGTCATCGGGCGCTGTGGTTGATTACTTTCTTTTATTTCTTGTTTTTCAATGAAAATTATCTTGCGCCGGGCATATTTGCTTATCGCAATATAGGCGACTACAACCGCCACTGCTAAACCCGCCATTATAAAATAAGCTAAATTGACGTACCTGCCGACTACATAAAGTTTACCCAGTCCATAACCAATGAACATAATAATTCCGTATTGGAAAATAGACACCGGAATGGCATAAAAAATAAATTTTTTAAAGGGCATTTTTACCATTCCCGCGCTTACAAGGAACGGCAAAGCCATGCCGTAAACAAGCTTACTGAAAAACATAGTTACTCGCCCGTGTTCCGTCCATAATTTCTCGGTTAAGTTAAAATGTTTGTTAAAAAAGCTTGAACGGGAAACTAATTTTCGGGCAAATTTGGTATTACCTCCCCAATAACCGATAAAATAAAAAAATGTGTCGGGAATAATATCTCCCAGAATTAAAATTAGATAAGAAGGCCAGAGACTCAATATCCCGACGTGTATGAGAAAACCAGCCCCAAAAGAAACAATGGGACCTTCAAATATTGCCAAGAAAAAAAGGGAAAAATATTTATAAGACGTCAGGAGAGAAATAAGATGTTGGTACGCCATAATCTATATATCTTAACAGCCACCGCGCCGTTAGTAAATGAGCCAACCACTTGGCGCGTTTATTTACCGCTTACTGGTTTTTTGGTATTATAAGAATAATAAATCTATGGATAAATACGAGAAATTCCATGTCGGAATAAATGTTTTCGTAGTCAAAAATAATAAATTGTTATTGGGTAAAAGAAGAAACATATTCGGTTCGGGAACATGGGGTTTACCGGGTGGACATCTTGAAAATAGAGAAAGTATGAAGGCTGCCGCAGCTCGGGAACTTGAAGAAGAAACCGGATTGAAGGCGAACGAGTTTGAATTTACGAATGTCGTTAATGACAGAAAACAAGGTCGAAATCATTTGCATTATTTACAAATTGGTTTTATTGCTAAAGAAGTAGAAGGCGACCCCATGGTTAAGGAGCCGAAAAGGTGTGAAGTATGGGATTGGTTTCCCATTAATAATTTACCTCAAGAAATATTTCCCGCCCATAAAAGTCAAATTCAGCTTTTCATTAAAGGATTGCAATTCAGCGATAATTAAATTAAAAAATCTTCAAAAAGGTCGTTTAACCTGATATAATAAATCAAAATATGGAAAATACCCTTAAAATCGCCAAGTATCTACGCTATATAGCAAGAACCATACTGCTCATTACGGCGAGTTTTTGGTTTATGTTCGGCTTGCTCTCGGGAACGGAATACGACGGTCAGGGAGTGAAAGGCCTTTTAATGAATCTTCCCAACACCATACCATGGGTATTGTTGTTTATCTTCGTTTATATCGCCTGGAAAAAGGAATTAATCGGAGGAGTCATCCTTGTCTTGACCGGCTTGTTCACAATATACTTTTTTGATGCCTTCAAGTCCGCTTTTGTTATGCTAATAATGTCCCTTCCCCTGATAATACTGGGCGGATTCCTAATTACAAGTTGGAAATTAAGAAGAAAAACGCCGGCTCCCGTTTAATATTAACGAGAATGAGAAAAAGCCCGCCTACGACATTGTTCGGAGCGGGCTTTAAAATTTTCAAACCTCTTTATTTTTCGGCTTGGGCAAAAGTTTATTAACAAAAAACGCGCTCGCCACTCCTATCAGGCCGCCAAAAAAAACATCAGTCGGCCAGTGAACTCCGGCAAAAACTCTTGCCAGACAAATCAGGAAAGCGAATGCCAGTACCCACCATCCCAAATTTGATTTAGACAGGGAATTTCCGGCTGAATTCCAGCGCTCCTGTTTGAGAAAGTAAAAAATCGCCATAGCCAGGGCAAAATAAGCCGTGGCGTGCCCCGAAGGAAACGAGCCGGTCGGAGTATGACTTATCAAAGGATGAATTTGGAGCGCCAAAAATGGCCGGGGGCGGTAATAAAAAAATCTGACTATTTCCGTAACAAGGCCGCGGGCCAAAATAACCGAGAGACCGCTTAAAGCGAAAAAGTAAACCCGGTCGCGCCAATCCCTTTGCTTCAATAAGATGAAAATCGCGATAAGAATCATCAAATAACCCAGATATTCGGCAAAAAACACGCCCAGCCAGTCAAAAACCCACCATTTGCCGGCAAATCCGTTTATGAAATTAAAAATAGAAACGTCCATGTTTATAATTCAATTATTTAGGGCTGGTAAATCACCTGTCTCATTACGGTAACTTCTTTTCCCAAAAGCCGTTTCACTTTAAATTCAACGGTGTTGATACCCGCTTGCAGGGAAATTTCTTTTTCAAATTGGCCGTTTTTATCCGATAAAATTTCTTCGTTATTGATAACCAATTTATCCCGCGGATTAACTTTCCCCGTTAGTTTAATCGAAGAACTGTTTACTATCATATTATCGACAATCGGGCTGAAAAGTTCAATTTTGGGCGTTCCCAGAAAATTATCGACTTTCCAAACGAAGGCGGCGGCGGCTAACACCAAAACGATTATGACAATAATTGCGGTTTTCCTGTAAAAAGGTTTGAAAGCGTAACGGTTTAAAGGCAGTTTATCCTGAGAGCCGGAAGTTTTCAGCGGCCCGAGAGAAATTTCCTGTTTATAAGCCCTTAAAAGTGATTCTTTGTCTATTCCCAAAACTTCGGCAACTTTCATCAAATAACCCCTGACGTAAGCGGCAGCCGGAAGCTTCAAAAAATCGCCTTCGGACAAAGCGGATAAATAATAAATCGGAATGTCGGTCATCTCGGATAATTTCTTTACGTCCAAATCCTTAAGCTCCAAAGCTTCGTTTAAAATCTCTCTTAAATTTTTGGAATTATCATTGAACATAATTAAATATTACCATTCGTTGATTCATCTATATAGACCTCTCTCGGTTTGGCGCCTTCGCCCGGGCCAACGATTCCCTTGGCTTCCATAATATCGAGAAGCCGGGCCGCCCGCGCGTAGCCAACCTTTAACCGGCGCTGAAGAAGGGAAGCCGAAGCTTTTTTGGCCTGTCTGACCGTTTCCACCGCGTCCTCAAATAAATCATCTTCTCCTTCGTCGGAATACCTGTCAAGCGATTCATCGGATATCGGGCCGATCGAGGCGTCCCCATTTTCAAAAACCGCGGACTCTTCTCCCCCCCAGAAATTCTCGTTGTTTTCCCTGATGAAATCCGTGACTTTTCTCACTTCTTCTTCCGGAATGTAGGCTCCCTGGATTCTTTTAAGTTTTGACGACTCCGAGGAAACGTAAAGCATATCTCCTCCACCAAGTAATTTTTCCGCGCCGGAGCTGTCAAGGACGGTCCGGGAGTCAATCTGGCTGGGCAACTGTAAGGCCACCCGGGCGGTAATATTGGCCTTAATCAGTCCGGTTACCACCTCCACCGAAGGCCGCTGGGTTGAAAGGACCAGATGAAGGCCCGTTGCCCTGGCCATCTGGGCAAGGCGGACTATTGACCCTTCAACTTCCCTGCCGTAAGAGAACATCAGATCCGCCAGCTCATCAACCACGATTAAAATGTAAGGCAATGCTTCTTCGGGTTTTTTCTTATTATAACTTTGGATGTCCCGGGAGCCGGCCTTTAGCAACAATTCATATCGCCGTTCCATCTCGTTGATTGCCCAGCGAAAAACCGCCAGAGCCTTCTTGGGTTCGGTAATCACCGGCGAAATCAAGTGAGGAAGGCCGCCATAAAGGGAAAGTTCCACTTTTTTGGGGTCTATTAAAATCAAACGCAGGGTTTCCGGGGAATTTTTGTAAAGCAAAGATATCAAAAGCGAGTGAATCATTATTGACTTGCCGCTGCCCGTGGAGCCTGCTATCAGCATATGGGGCATTTTATTGATGTCGGCGAAAATCGGATCGCCGTTAACGTCCCTGCCCAGAACGAAACCGAGAAATCCGGAAGCGGCAAACTCCGGATAAGCAATCAAACTCCCCAGCCTTACTAAAGCGCTGGCCTTATTAGGCACCTCGATGCCCACCAATGATTTTCCGGGAATCGGCGCCTCAATCCTGATGGGATGGCTGGCCAAAGCCAGGGCCAAATCCTGGTTCAAAGCCGTAATACGCGAAAGTTTGACCCCCTCGGCCGGCTTCAAGGTATAACGCGTTACTTTTGGCCCGATGTTAATTTCTCCCATTTCCACCGGAATGCCGAAACCATCCAGAGTTCTTTTAATCACATTGGCGTTGGCGCGCAAATCGCCGGCAGTCGGCTTCTCAATTGAAGACCTTAACAATTCCAAAGGCGGCGCAATGTACCCCTGGGCTTTAAGATTCGAATACTGGGCCTTGAAAGTCGGGGGTTTGGTTTCTTTTTTGGAGTCCTTCATCTCTTTCATTTCTTCCGGCTCCGATTCTATTTTTTCTTCCACTTCGGGAGGAAGTTTTATTTCATCTTCTTTCGCTTCTTCCATTTCTTCTTTTTCTTCTTTTGGCATCCTCTTAATCTTGAGGGGAAAATTAAAAACAATAATCAGAGAAATCAGACAAACGATAATCAAGATAACTATTGAAGCGGCGTAACCGAAAGGAGTCTCTAAAAGTCCGGTAACATTGCCCACCAAACCGCCTCTTTTCGGGAAAACGACGTCGATCAATCCCAAGCCGGACAGAATGAAAAGGATTGCCCCGAGAAAAGTGATTTTGTGGATTTTCCGGCGTTCCGAGACCAAAAAAACCAGTCCCAGTACCAAAAAAATCAAAGGCAGGAGATAATACCCCCACCCGAAAAGTTTTTCAAAAAGGAGATATAAAAAATTGCCGAGAGGTCCGGCGTTTTTGAAATTCGCCAGAATCAGAATTACGGCAATGCCGAAAAATACCATTGCCCAAATGCCCTTTTTCGTTTCCGGACGCAGCCATGATTCTTCGTCCCTAAACCGTTTGTCTTTTTTTCTTTTTCTTTTGTTTTTCTTCGCCATTATGCTTAATTTTAGGCCGATTTAGAATAATAATCAATTTATTCCAAGCTTTCCATATTCACACCAAAGTTCCAATCAATCTCGCCGAAAGAATGAAGTAATTCATTAATGTATTTTTTCAAAAAATCGTATTTCTCCCTGGTTCGGGCTTCGAACTTCACCGTCAGATAAGGGCCATTTTGGGAATAGCGGACGACGAACATAAAATCTCCCTCGTCAATGCGCGCCCCGTCACCGGCCCTTTCATCGTCAATAATCTTTGCCTTGGGAAAATCGGTTTTGAGTTTCCGGCTGATTTTTCCCACTATACCGACTTTCATTTCATCCGGGCAACCGACTTTGATTTCCGGACTGGAGATATACCGGGTAAACGAACCGATTATTTTAGAAAGGGATTGACTGGTTTGTGAAAGATACTGGAGCAGGCGTAAAGTAGAATAAATCCCGTCGTCATGGTTGTAAAAATCGGCGGAAAAGAAAAAGTGTCCGGAAAGTTCGCCGATGAAAGCCCCTTTCACCTCCTGATTTTTCCTTTTCAGAAAAGAGTTGCCGGTCCGCCACATGAACGGTTTGCCTTTATGTTTCAAAATGGCCTCCTCGACTATCTTGGAGCAAAGCGTATTGTACATTATCGTCGCTCCCGGGTGCTGCTTGAGCACGGAAATGGCGAAAATCGCCAGCAAAATGTCGTTCCAGATGATATTCCCTTTGTCGTCCACGATGCCGATGCGGTCTCCGTCGGCGTCATAAGCGAATCCGACGTCGCATTGGTTCTCCAGAACCGCTTTTTTAATTCTTTCCATTATCGCTTTCTCAGTCGGGTCCGGCGTGCCGGACGGGAAAGACGGGTCCAGGTCGCAATTTTGTTCAATAACCTCGCAGCCGATTTTTCTCAGTAAATCAGGCACGATGACGCCGGCGGTTGAATTACTCGGGTCAACCACGACTTTGAATTTCCGGTCAAAAGGCAACCTTTTAATCAAGTCTTTGAAATAATCTTTTCTGACGTTCCGTTCTTCGTTTTTTCCCGGAACCGGACTCTCCTTGAAATCGTCTTTCTCCGCCATCTGCCTCAACAGTTGCAGTTCCTCACCGACCAAAGTTTGCGAAAATCCGTTGGCGAATTTAAAGCCGTTGTACTGGACCGGGTTGTGGGAAGCGCTAACGTAAACGCCGCCCTGACAATCGAGAAAATATTGCGCCCAATAGAGAGTACCGACCAATTCCATCCCGATGTCAATGGTGTCAACGCCGGCGAAGTTGAGCCCTCCAACCATCGCCTGGGCGTATTCCGGGCTGGTGGCGCGGGAGTCCCGGCCGATTACGGCTTTATTAATTCCGCGGCGCTTGAGCATGGTGCCGAAAACCCTGCCTAAGTGTCCCACTATTTCGGGATTTAAATCTTTATCCACCTCGCCGCGCAAATCATAGCCGCGAAAAATATAAGGATTGATTTTCATTGATATGATTTTAAAGGAAAAACCGCTAAAACTCAAACTTGTTTTTGAAAACGCTTACCTTGTCGCCGCTACCGATAACCAGCTTCACCGTGCCGTCGCCGTCGGTCCGGAAGACCTGGGCGCCGACCGAAGCCAGCTTATTGAGAACATCTCTTGTGGGATGGCCGTAAGAATTTTTCCCCACTTCGATTATTGCTATTTCCGGAGAAACGCTCTTTAAAAATTCCGCGGTTGAAGAAAACTTCGAGCCGTGGTGCCCGACTTTCAAAATATCAACATCCAAATCGTATTTTTCAAGCAGCCGCTTTTCAACCGCGGCCCCGATGTCCCCGGTAAACAACGCCTTAACGCCTCCGATGTCGGCTTTCATTACCAAACTGGCGTCGTTGAGCCCGCCCGCCGCCGAAAAACCCGGCGCCGGTGAAAGAATTTCAAAAGCATCATCTCCATATCTGATTCTGTCGCCCTCGGCAAGGACGACCGTCGCCACCCCGCTTGCCCGAAGCGCTTTTTCCAGCTCCCCGAATAATTGCGAAGTCCCTTTGCGGCCGTTAAAAATAAAAGCCCCGACCCGGTACCGCTTCAGAACGTCAATCAGGCCGGCAAAATGGTCCTTTTCCGCGTGAGAAATGAGGGCAACGTC
>CAYZYY010000019.1:0-12861 GCA_964482855.1 uncultured Candidatus Saccharibacteria bacterium
CGCATGTCATTCGTAGTTTCGCATTACTTGCGTAGCTATGGATTATAAACAAAAACTGAATGAATTATTATTAACGGCGGCGAAACAGAATGCTTCCGATTTGCATTTGGCGGTTGGCCGTCATCCGACACTGAGAATTGACGGGGCTCTGATCCCTCTTCAAAAAGAGGCGATTTTAACCCCGGAAATGGGAGAAAATTTAATACTGAACCTTCTCAGTCCGGAACAGAAAGATAAATTTTCGAAGAATAAAGAACTTGACTTTTCATACGGCTTTGAAGACAAGGCCAGATTTCGTGTTAATACCTTTCATCAACGGGGCTACACTGCGGCGGCTTTAAGATTGATTCCCGCCCAGATTAAATCCATTGAAGAATTGAATTTACCGCCGATTATTCATGATTTCGCCAAAACTTCCCAGGGCTTTGTTTTGATAGTCGGTCCGGCCGGCCACGGAAAATCAACGACCTTAGCAGCCCTTTTGGATGAAATAAATCATAAAAAAACAGACCATATTATTACCATTGAGGACCCGATAGAATATATTTTTACCCAGGACAAGTGTATTATTTCCCAAAGGGAGGTAAAAACGGACACTCTAAGTTTCCATAAGGGTCTTCGTTCGCTTTTGCGTCAGGACCCGGACGTTATAATGATTGGGGAAATGCGCGATGCCGAATCGATTGCCACCGCCATGACGGCGGCCGAAACCGGCCATTTGGTTTTTTCCACGCTTCACACCAATTCCGCTTCCCAGACGATTGATAGAATAATTGACAGTTTTCCGGCTGAACAACAGGGACAGATTTCTTCCCAGTTGGCGGCTACCCTCGTCGGGATTGTTTCGGAACGTTTGATTCCCAGAATTGACGGCGGCCGGGTGCCGGCTTGCGAGATAATGATTACCAATCCGGCCATTCGCAATCTCGTTCGGGAAAGAAAGGGTTACCAAATCGATTTGGTAATTGAAACTTCCGTCCAAGAAGGAATGCTGACTCTTAATCGTTCCCTGGCTAACTTGGTAAAAAACAGGGAAATTTCTCTGGAAAATGCCGAATTGTATTCGCTAAATCCAAGCGAACTGAGAATATTATTGGAACGTTCATAAATCATACAGCATGCAGCATGAAGCGTTGCGAAAAGTCAAAAATGTTTCATGTTTCATTTTTCATGTTTCATGAAATTTAAATACAACGCCAGAAGTCAAGAAGGAGAACTACAAACCGGTTTCGTGGAGGCGGCCAACAGGGAAGCGGCCTCTAATATTTTAGCCGGCCACAACCTTTTTATTTTAAATCTGGAAGAAGCTGAAAGGCGCCGATGGTATGACAAAATTTTCGTCTTTTTAAACAGGGTTAAAATTAACGATTTAATGCTTTTTACCCGCCAATTTGCGACCCTAATGGAGTCGAAAATGCCCGTGGGAACCAGCCTTCGGAATCTTTACCAGCAGACGAAAAAGCCGATTTTAAAGGAAGCCATATTTGAAATTTCTTCCGATGTTGATTCGGGTCTCTCTTTGTCTCAGGCGATAGAACGTCAGGGAAAAATATTTTCCGAGTTTTACATTAATATGATTCGTACCGCCGAGATTACCGGGCGGCTGGAAGAGGCAATGAATTTTTTGGCTGATTATCTTGATAAAGAATCAATGTGGTATTCGCGAATCCGCGGCGCCCTGATTTATCCGATTATCGTGGTAATTTTGTTTTTCGGGGTTGCCATTGTAATGCTTACTACGGTTTTCCCCCAGATTGAGCCGATTTTCAGGGAAGTTGACGTTGAATTGCCTTTTATTACCCAGGTTTTTTTCACCGGCGGCAACTTTATACTTCAATGGTGGTGGGCGATTATTCTGATTTTAATTCTTCTGATTTTTTTAATAATAGATTATTTCCAAAGCGATGAGGGTAAAATAGTGTTTAACGAATTGATAATTAAAGTGCCTGTTTTCGGGAATCTATTCAAGAAAATTTACGTGGCTCGTTTTGCCGAAGCAACGAGCGTATTGATAAAAGGAGGCATTCCGATTACCCAAGCCATTGAAATTGCCGGCCATGCCATCGGTAATGTTATTTACCGCGATATATTAAATGAAATAGCCGAAGGGGTGCGGGCCGGTGAATTATTTTCCACTCTTTTATCCCAGAATGAATATTATTTTCCTTCTTTGGTCGGGCAGATGGTGGCTACCGGAGAAGGAACGGGCCGCCTGGACGAAATTCTTTCAAGAATTTCATACTTTTACACCCGCGAGATTAACAACATGTTGGGTAATCTGGTTGAATTAATCCAGCCTTTATTGGTGGCTATTATCGGTATTTTTGTCGGACTGTTATTTGCTTCGGTTTTGATTCCGATATATAATTTAGCTCAGGCATTCTAATCGTTAAAACGAAGAAATAGTTTAATAAAATTAAGGTCGAATGTAAAAATTGTATAATTTTGGAAAAAATAATCTATGAAAAGGGGATTTACCTTAAAGGGATTTACTTTAATCGAAATTCTTATAGTGGTCGCCATAATCGGGCTTTTGACCTCGGTGGTTTTGGTCGGGCTGGGTTCTTTCAGGACCAGGGGCCGGGACGCGCGGCGAATTGCCGATTTACGTGAAACTCAAAATGCTTTGGAGCTTTATTATACCAAGTATCAAAGATATCCCGCTCTTGGAGGCGGAGACAGCTGGACGAGTTTGACCAACAGCTTGGTCGGCGCCAGTATCGGCGTTTCCAGTATTTCCAATGACCCGCTTTATCCGGACAGGACTTACAGTTTTGGCGTAAGCGCGAGCGGCCAGAATTACGTTTTAGCCGCCAATCTTGAAGATTCAAGCAATCCAGGCCTCAAAGACGACCCTGATGGTACTATTTATAACATAAATTGCGCTGACCCGGTTTATTGCGTCCAGTTTTAAAAGAGTTTATTCCATGCAATATCTTATTTTGTTTATTTTTGGTTCGGCCGTAGGGAGTTTTATTAATGTCATTTCTTTGCGTTATCGACCGGGACAGAAACTTTTGGACGGAAAAATAATAGGCGGCCGCTCTCATTGTTTGAGTTGCGGTAAAAAATTGGCTTGGTATGAATTAATGCCGATTATCAGTTTTTTAATCCAATTCGGCAAATGCAGGAAATGCGGCCAGCGTCTGTCTTTCCAATACCCGCTCGTGGAAACGCTAAGCGGCCTGATTTTCGTTTTCGTTCCGTTAAGTTTTGCCCGCGATTTACAACTTGCCTTTTATAATCATTTTCAACTGTCTTTAATCATTTGTTGGCTGTTAATTTTCCTGGTGTTTCTTCTTCTTTCAATTATAGACCTCCGCCATTCGATAATTCCCAACTCTTTAAATCTTGGTTTGGTGGTTTTGGGATTAATTTTGATAATAACCAAGGGTTATTTTGAAAAATTCGATTCTTTAACAGGTTCTTTTCTGGGGGCTTACGCCCCAATTTTCGGCTTCAGGGAAAATATCTGGCTGAATCATTTGTTCGCCGCCTTATTAGGGGTATTCCTTTTTGGCTTGATTATCTTTTTAAGCAAAGGAAAAGCAATGGGAGTGGGGGATCTCAAGCTCGCCGGCGCCCTGGGTTTAATTTTTGGCTGGCCGGACATTTTGATGGTTCTTTTGTTATCTTTTATCGCCGGCTCCCTGGTAAGCGCCGTCTTTATGGTTTTTAAAAAGAAAAAAATGAAAGACGCGATTCCTTTCGGGCCTTTTCTGGCAACCGGTTCTTGTCTGACGTTTTTTTTCGGCTATCAAATCATTGATTGGTATTTTAGAATATTTGGATTATGAAAAGGGGTTTTACTACGATTGAGTTGCTGGTGGTAATAAGTATCCTTTCTTTGCTTTCAGCGATTTTAATAGCTTATAGCCGAACCGGAGAGCGGCAAATAATTCTTTTTAGGGAGGGGGCTAAAGTCAAAGAAATTATTTCCCGGGCAAAATTTTTAAGCCTGGCTATTTACGGCGAATCGGAGGTTCCCTGCGGTTACGGCGTTCATTTTGAAACATCGGGAAGTTTCATTATTTTTAAAGACCTGGCGGTTAATTGCGCGTCTTCGGACCGAAGATATTCCGGCTCGGTTGAGGCCTATGAATCATTTAAGCTGGACCCGGCCATATTATTTGACAGTTTAACTTTATCCGACGTTGTTTTCATTCCTCCCAATCCGACTGTCGTCATTACTCCCGTCAAAGACGAGGCCGTGGTAATTCTTAAAACCATTGACGGGGAGGGTTCAATAAAAATAACGATAACCAGCGCCGGACAAATCAGCACGGAATAACTAAATGTTAAAATTTTCAAATTCCAAATTTAATATTTCGCGTTCCCAAAACCACGGATATCTTTTAATTGAATCCATGATTGGCATCAGCATTCTTGTTATTGGGATTTTGGGAATTTTAAACCTTCTTTCCAGGTCCGCCAGTTTGAATCGGGTGGTTGACGACCAATTTATCGGCAATTATCTGGCGGCCGAGGGCATTGAAATCACTAAAAATCTCATTGATTCCAATATTATCAACAGAAGACCCTGGAACAGCGGATTTTCGAACGGCAGTTTCGAGGTTGATTATACCAGTTTAAGCTTGAGGCCGAATCTGAATTCTTATCTTTTATTTAATCCCGTCAGTAATTTTTACGGCTATCAAAGCGGCGACCAAACTCCTTTTATAAGAAAGATTGACATTATCCTTGTCGGGTCCGAAGAAATCAGGGTAAATTCAATCGTAAAATGGACGACTCGGGGAAATGCCCAATTTGAAGTCAATCTGGAAGACCATTTTTTCAACTGGCGGCCATAATAAAGCTATCCAAAACTACAAATGCATACGAATCTACAAAATAACAATATAAAGATTATAGAAAAAGAATTATTCTATAAGTTAGGAGGGATTTTTTTTGAGATTCAACAGGAATTAGGAAGATTTTGCCGGGAACGACAATATGGTGATGTTTTAGAAAAAAAATTAAAAGAGAGAAAAATAAATTTTAAGAGAGAATATCCAATTGAAATTGCCGATAGAAAGTCTAATTTCGCTGACTTTTTTGTGGAAAACAGAATCTTAATTGATCTTAAGACAAAACCATTTGTGGAAAAAGATGATTATTTCCAGATGAAAAGATATTTAGAAATTAGTGGTTTAGAATTGGGTTTAATCGTAAATTTTAAAGATAAATATCTGAAACCTAAAAGAGTTTTAAATACTTTTCGTAAATTAGTAGATTCGGATAAATTCGTAGTTTCGGATAGGAATAGAGGGTTTACCATGGTTGAACTCTTGGTGGCCATGAGTTTATTCGTGGTTTTTATGGCAATTACCACAGGCAGTTTTATTAGGATATTAAGAACCCAAAGGCTGATTGCGGCTTTAATGGAAGCCAATGACAATGCCAGTTTGGCCATAGAACAGATTGCCCGGGAAATAAGGACGGGTTATAATTTCAGCAAACCTTCCGAAACCGAACTGCAATTCGTCAATGCCGACAATACGGTGGTTTTTTACAGATTAAATCAGGGGACGATTGAAAGGGGAACGCAAAACGCTTTTCTCCAAAGGACTTACAGAAAAATTACCGCCGACAACATTGAAATAAAAAATTTCAGGATTAATCTCATCGGAAACGGTTCCGGTGACGGCTTTCCGGCCCGGATTACCATAAGTTTGTCGGTAACCATTGATTACGAACGCCTTGAAAATACCTTAATTAACATTCAAACAACCCTGAGTTCAAGGGTTTTGGACACCTGATTTTTATGCCAAAAAACGACAAAACGTTAAAAATTAAAGGGCAGGTGATGTTGCTGACGGTTTTAATCTTGGGCGGCAGTATTTTAGGGGCGTCAACAATCGCCGGTTACTTGATGATTTTAAAAGTGCGTGGTTCTTCGGATACTACCAATTCCACTAAGGCCATTTATGCCGCCGACACCGGTATTGAATGGGAATTATACAAACAATTCAAAAACCAAAGTTATCCAAAACCTTCAATGTCCAATAGCACCGGTTTTACCACCGTTACTGGGGATCAGGGAGTTAAATCCATCGGTCAATCGTCCAATAATTTCCGGGCTTTTCAACTGGAATTTTCCGGAGCCACAAGCACGCTTCCTTAGGGATTCGGTGGGTGATATCATAATTCAATGAATAATGCGAAATTCTCCAAACTGGCCGAGGTTTTTGCCCATTTGGAAAGAACCTCTTCAAGCCTGGCAATGATTGATATTCTGGCGGATTTTTTTCCGCAAATTTCTCCCCAAGAGGCGAAAATTGCCGCTTATTTGTTAAGGGGAGAACTCAGCCCTTCTTATGAGGGACTGGAAATCGGCCTGGCTTCAAAAATGACGATTCGGGCAATCGCCCGTTCGGAGAACGTTGCTCCCGGAAAAATAGAAACTTTATTTAAAAAAACGGGAGATTTGGGTTTGGCTATTGAGGAGCTCAAAAAAAACAAAAAAGGAGAAGGACTGGCCATTAAGGAAGTGTTTGAAAAATTAACTGAAATCGCCAACATCGGCGGCGAGGGCTCACAGGAAAAAAAAATCAATCTTTTAGCGGACTTATTTTCCAAAGCTTCAGGGGAAGAAGCCAAATATATCGTCCGGACGATTTTGGGAACTCTGCGGCTGGGAGTGGGGGAAATGACTTTTCTTTACGCCTTGGCAAAGGCCTTCGGCGGCGGGAAAAAAGAAAAAGAAATTCTGGAGTACGCTTTTAACGTGCTTTCCGATTTGGGCGAAGTCGCTTATCTGGTTTCCCAGTCAGGCCTTGAAAAAATCGGCGCGGTTAAGCCCAAAGTCGGAGTGCCGATTCGGATGATGCTGGCGAGCAGGGTTGAAAATCTGAATGAAACTTTCAAGCATATTTCCGGAAGTATTTCAGCGGAAGATAAATATGACGGCGAGAGAATCCAGGCCCATATTGAAAAAGGCGGGAAAATTATTCTTTTTTCCCGCCGCCACGAAAATATTACCCATCAGTATCCGGACGTTATTGAAGGACTGAAAAAATCTTTCAAAGGCAAAGAAGCGATTATTGAAGGAGAGGTGGTCGCTTTTGACGAAAGCAAAAACAGGAATTTGGCTTTTCAGGTTCTGATGTCCCGTCGGAGAAAGCATAACATAGAAGAATACGCCAAGAAAATTCCAATTCGCTATTTTCTTTTCGATTTGCTTTATCTGGACGGAGAAAATTATCTGGAAAAACCTCTGGAAGAAAGAAAATCAGCTCTGGAACGGTCCTTTGACCGGAGGAAAACCATAGCCTTCGCCAAATACATCGTTACCGACGACTTGTCGGAAATTGAAAGTTATTTCAGCGATTCAATCAAAAAGGGAAACGAAGGGGTGATGCTCAAGGATTTTTCCGGTATTTACCAGGCCGGGACCCGGGGTTGGCTTTGGATTAAGTTCAAAAAAGAATATGAAAAAGAGCTTGCCGATACTTTCGATTTGGTCGTTGTCGGCGCGCTTTACGGCGCCGGCCGGAGAGCCAAGACCTACGGTTCCCTTTTGGCGGCGTCTTATAATCCGGAAACCAATAAGTATTATTCTTTTACCAAGGTTGGCACCGGCTTAACCGATGAAAATTTGGCAAAATTGCCAAAAATACTTGACAAATACAAACTGGAAAAAAAGCATAAGCTGGTGGAAACGCATATGGACGTTGATGTCTGGTTTGAGCCGAAAGTGGTAATGGAGATTTCCGGTGCGGAAATTACCGTCAGTCCGGTCCATACGGTTGCTGAAGGCAAAATTAAAAAAAGCCTGCCTGCCGGTAGGCAGGGGGGATTGGCCCTGAGATTTCCTAAATTCTTGAGATGGCGCGAAAAAACGCCCGAAGACACAACTAGCGTAAAAGAAATCTACGAGCTCTATAAAGGCGCCAAAAGGAAGTAGGGGTTGACAAAAATATTTCATTTGTTATATCATATTAAATGACAGACCTTGAAAATTACAAAGCCTACAACTGGATCCCGGATGCGTATTCGGGGTTGGGTCCAGTTCGTTCATATTTAATTGCGAACAAGGTGGTTCCTGCGTTAGTGGGAACCCGGCTTCCCCCGTAACCATGGGATAATTGATGTCGGTCGCCTCAGGCGATGACTGAGTCAATAAAGCGGTTTTGAGCTGATTTATTTAAGTTTAAAACAAAAAAGGTGGCACCGCGGGAAATCTCTCGTCCTTTTGTCTAAATTTTTATTTGGACAAAAAGATGAGAGATTTTTTTATTAGTCTCTCTACGGTTCTTTTCAATCAAAATAACAAGGATGATTTTCAGAAAGGAGGATAATTCAAATGGATAGCGTTGTAAAAACTCAAGGAAACATCGATAAAGGGAATCTCGGTAGGGCCTATATCTGGTCATCTTCGGGAGCGATTTTTGCGGCTTCAGGTCCGAGCGTTTTTATGTTGATGATTACGGCTATGGTTAAAGAGGTTAGTGTGATGTATTTTCTTTTTATTGGCGGCCTGGCGGCTCTATTAGTTGGGTACATCTGGAGGAAATCTGAAAATGATGCCCTGGAAGAATCCTGGGATAAATTATTAGATTGGCGCATAAGCGGACAAATATTATTTGCCGGTTTGTTCCTTGCGGCGCATTTTGTTTTTTTCATTTATGCAATGCAGGTACAGTCCATAACGGAAACGATTATTTTTGTCCGGATAAGCCCTCTGATAGTAGTTTTCTTGTCGGCTATTATCCTTAAAAAACAGGAAAAGGTAAGAAGCTGGACGGGAATAGTCTTTGCGACAATCCTGTCTGTTTCGGGGATAGCAATTATTAACAAAATTAACTCTTTTTCTCCGGAAAGTTTCTTGACTTCCTTTTTTCTTTTTGCCATCACGGCAACCTGTTCGTATGCGTTTTTTCGGGTTATGACCGTTAGTATTAAGAATCAAAGCGGATTATCAGGAGGGGCCGTTTCCGGACTTACCATGATTGCCGGCAGTTTCGGGTTGTTGGTATGGATAGTTGCAACGGGTAGTCCCTTAATTATGCCCGGAACAAGAGAATTATTATTTCTTTCTTATTTGGGCATAGCAACCGTTGCCCTGGGCGTCTTTGCCAATCTTAAGGCTGTTAAATTAATAGGGGCGCAGGGAAAAATTGCTTTTGTTGAATACCTGCAGGCTATTTTCGGACCGGTTTTCGCTTATTTGATAAATAAAGAAGTAGGACTTGATTATAGTGTGATAATTATTGGAGGTTTGCTTATTGTTGGTGGGGCAATCTGCGCCAATTTAAGCGTTGAAACGAAAAAATAATAGACAAGAAGGAGGATTCAGAAAATGATAGATATTAAGCACGTTTTAAAGCATCACGCTTACCAGAATATACCTCTGAATTATGAGGAAGCCTACGAACTGGGTGAGTATGTTCTTGTGGGTTGTCGGGGAAATGTATTGGCGCAAATACAGGGTATTGCCGTTTTATGCGCTCTTCACAATAAAGCCGTTTATAGGTGGCAGAAAGGCTTGGATTTTGAGTCAGTGCACGGAAACGGTCTTCCTGAAAATGCAGCCGAGCAAATTGCGGGAATCTGCGCCGCGGTTTTTGAGGAGGACATAGCCAAATCGGAATCCGGCTTTATTGAGCCTAATGTTCCTTACGCGATGGATAACTGCGGTATGGGTGGAGATTTGGTCGTTACTGCCAATATCAGCACTATTGCCGGTTTTATCGCGGCTGCTGCCGACATTCCTATGTGTAAGCATGGTTCACCGGCCAATGCCGATGAGGGAAGGTATGGGAGTTCGGATTTCATCTCGCTTATTTGCGGAATTAACAACTTTGCTTCTAGGGAGAAAATTGAAGAGTGTATAGAGCAGTTTAGCTTTGGCTATAGTGAAGCCTGCGATACCCGTTATAAGATGATTCATACGCAGACTCATAAAGTTGCTCAGTTGCCGCATATGAATGACATTATCGGTCCCATTACAAATCCCTTAAGTCCCAAGAAGCTGACCAAAAGAGTGTTGGGGGTAAACCATTTGATTTTACCTAAGATAGTTGCCGAGGCGTACCGGATTTTAAACCGGAAAGGAATTACCAATCTTCAGCATGGCCTTTTTATCAGAGGATTCACCGATAAGAGGCATTTTCAGGGAATGGATGAAGTTTCAATTTGCGCTGGCGGAACCCAGGTGGCGGAGTTGAAGAATGGAGAAATTCGGGAATACGAATTGGGCGCCGGCAACTTCGGAGTTGAAGAGGTGCCAGCCGAAGCGGTTTCTCCGATTGGAGACAAAGGGAGATATTCCCTGAGTATCTTAAAAGGGGATGTGAATGGTTCCCGACTCAGCACTATTCTCGCCAACGCCGCAATCCTTTTTTATCTGGCGGGCAAATCAACGGATTTTAAGGAATGTTATAGAATAGCAGAAGAAACTTTTAGAAGCGGCAGGCCTTACAAAATAATGCGCGCCGTGAAAGAAAAGATTCCTCTTTAGTGGGTTGTACAAATCTTTTTATCAAAAGGGCGGGAATTAATTACAGTTTCTGCCCTTTTATATTTATGATAAAATAGCGAATATGGTTAAAGTTTATTCAACTTTTTCAAGAGATAAAATTTTAGATGCTAATAATAAGGCAGTATCGGTTAAAAAAGGCGGCCCAGCCCTTTTTATTGAAGGGATTTTTAAAAAATACAAGGTAAAATATTTAATGAATACGGGCAATGTTATTGATGTTGAGATAAAGGTAACTGAAAATGGAGAAACCGGTGAAATAATAAGCGAGTTGAAAGAAAATAAGATTAAAGGCGTTCATTCCAATGATGTTGTTTTGATTTCTACAATTGGGAAGGAGTGGCTCCTGGATAATAGCATGCCCGCGAAGAAAATATTTTTGGATATCCAGGGATATATGAGGGTGAATAAGACCAATACATTCTTCCATAATAATTTTTGGGAGAAGATTTATTGCATTAAAGGGACAGAAAAGGAAATTAAACGGTTGCCGAGTGGAATAAGAAGCAAACAAAAAGAAAAATGCTTGATTGTTACTAAAGGAAAGCGCGGTTCAGTAATTTATTTTAAAGGCAAAAAACATAATTTTTACCCTGAAAAAATTGATGCAAAAAATACAATTGGAGCGGGCGACGTATTTTTTGCCGCTTTTGCCATAAAATTTATAGAAACTAATGATGTAATAGCGAGCGGAAACTTTGCCACTCGGGAAGCGGAGGTATTCTTGAAATTAAAATGATTTAAGTTTTAGAAAGAAACTTCTATGGTGGAAGTGTCCCACTATTTTATGATTAGAGAAATAAATAAAAAAAACAGAAAAATAGTCATTTTTGATTTAGACGGCACCTTATATGAATTCCAAGGCGGGTCAATGAAAGAATCCGGTTTATACCGGGCTATTTTACGAAATACGGAGAAATATGTATCTAAAAAGCTGGATAAAGATGAAGCTGAGGCTAAATTAATCCTTGAAAATGTAATAAAAGAATATGGAAATTCTTTAAGTATTGGCTTGGAGAAGGAGTACGGTTTTGACCGTTATGATTATTTCAAGGCCGTCTGGGATTTAAACCCAGGAGATTTCATTAAATTTAACTCTGCGCTTAAGGAAAAATTAACCAGGCTTGCTGAAAATTTCAGCCTGGTATTGCTTTCCGATGCCCCGAGGATATGGATTGATAAAGTTTTAAAAGAACTAAAAATAGATGGCTTTTTCCAAAACATCTTTTCGGGCGAAGGAAATATTCGTAAAGAATTTAATAATGCCCTTGAGGCAATATTAAAAGAATTGAAAGCAAATCCGGAAGATTGTATTGTTTTTGGCGATGAAGAAGAGAATGACATAATTCCAGCCAATAAGCTCGGCATTAAGACGGTTTTTGTAAGCAAAAATGAGAAATCCCCAATAGCGGATTATAATATCTCAAATATTTCAGATTTAGACAAAGCTATTGATTATTGCTATGCTTTATAGAGTATAAGATGTATAAACCTTTAATTAAAATTTACGGCAGCGGCAAGCCGGTCGTTATAGTAGTTGGTTGCGCGCATGGCGATGAACTCTTTGGGAAAAGGGTTATTTCCGCATTGTCTAAAATTAAAATAATCAAAGGAACTTTGATTACCATCATTGCCAATCCCTTGGCAATGAAACAAAAGAAGCGCTTTATTGATATCGATTTAAACAGGTGCTTCCCGGGCAAGAAAAACGGAAAACTGGAAGAGAAAATCGCTTACTATTTGAGGGATAAGATTAAGGAGGCGGACTATCTCATTGATATACATTCAACCACGGCCGATACCGAAGATTTAGCCCTTATTAAATACAAGAATAAGGGGGTCAAGAAACTGATAAAAAATATCGGTATCAAAAAAGTTATTTTTATAAAAAGAACGCAGGGCAATCATTCCTTGATAAAGCACTGTTCCTCAGGTATTGCTTTGGAATATTGCGGGCGCAGTTCCGAGCGAAGCTATGCCAAAGCACTTAAAGATATTAAGAGTTTTCTCATAAAAGAAAAGATGATAAAAGGAGGCGCGGGGAATGACAAAACGAGAAAAACCGAATATTATAGTCTGTATGGAGAAGAAAAAAGGCCAAAGGAATTCGTAATAGCCAGGACAATAAAAAATTTTCAACTGGTTAAAAAAGGCGATTTGCTGGGTAAGGCTAAAGGCAAAAAGATATTTGCGCAGGATAATTTTTACCCGCTTTTGTTCGGTGAAAAGTCTTATAAAACATTTCTTGGTTTCAAAGCCAGGAAAATCGGAGATATTTTTAAATAAAGCGTAAAAATGAGCAAATTAAAGAAAATTTTCAGAAAAGAAAGGAATATTATTATCGGAGCACTCCATTTCCCTCCGCTTTTGGGCTATCCGGA
>CAYZYY010000020.1:0-5759 GCA_964482855.1 uncultured Candidatus Saccharibacteria bacterium
GGCTTCGCTCACCAACGGGAAAATACCACCCTGCTACGCGGGTCCCCGGCATTTTCCCTGCTCGCTCAGAGATTTTCCATTCGTCTCCGCGATACTCACTGCGAAATAATTTTAAAGTTATAAATTAATAATGTTTATTGGAGAATATAGTCACAATTTAGATGCCAAGGGGAGGATGGCGATGCCGGCGAAGTTCCGGGCTAAGCTGACCGGCGGGGCGATTATTACCAGGGGGCTTGACCGCTGCCTTTTCGTTTTCAGCGGCCAGGAATGGGAAACTTTGGCGCAGAAACTGATCGCTTTGCCCCTTGCCCAGGCTAATTCCCGGGCTTTCGTCAGGTTGATGCTTGCCGGCGCCACTGACGTGAATTTGGACAAGCAGGGAAGAATTTTAATACCCGATTATTTAAGGGAATACGCCGGTTTAAAAAAACAGGTAATAGTTGCCGGCTTGTACAACAGGATTGAAATTTGGGACGGCGAAAGTTGGAAACAGTATAAGATGAAAACCGAAAGCGCGTCCGATGAAATAGCGGAGAAACTGGGCGAATTGGGAATATAAGGAATGTGAAGTTTTAGTTGTTTTAAATGTTTTAGTGTTCTAAACGAATAAATCAATTATAAGCTTGTGACAATTAAAACAATTAGAACAGTTTAGAACAAATAGAACAATTATGAATCATGTCCCCGTTCTTTTAAAAGAAACAATCGAAATTCTAAACCCGCAACCGGGAGAATTCTTCATTGACGGAACTCTGGGCAGCGGGGGACACAGCGCTGAAATTTTTGAAAGAATTTCTCCTGGAGGTATTTTGTTAGGCATCGACTGGGATGAAAAAGCGATTGAATCAATGGAGTTAAGAATTTCAACGAATTCAAAAGTCAAAAGTCAAAAGTCGAAATTAATATTGATTTGTGGTAATTACGC
Source organism: uncultured Candidatus Saccharibacteria bacterium (assembly GCA_964482855.1). Taxonomy (GTDB): domain Bacteria; phylum Patescibacteriota; class Minisyncoccia; order UBA6257; family UBA9933; genus JAFGBB01. The sequence continues at coordinate 929 of CAYZYY010000020.1, forward strand.
GGACATCCCCGATATTTTGGAAGAGATAAGGGAAAGCGACCCTTCGATTCCACTCAGGGCAGGCGGTTTGTTGCTTGATTTGGGATTTTCTTCGGAACATTTGGATTCAGGAAAAGGTTTCAGTTTTTTGAAAAACGAGCCGTTGGATATGAGATATAGTCTCTCAAATGAATCTCGAATGGAACCGAATGAAGCTCGAATGACGGCAGCCGAAGTTATAAATAGCTTTACGGAAAAGGATTTGGCGGACGTTTTTTGGAAATACGGCGAAGAAAGATTTAGTCGTAGGATTGCCAAAAAAATAGTTGAGGAAAGAAAAAAGAAACGTATCATAACAACGTTTGATTTGGTGGAAATCATCCTCTCGAATGTGTCTCGAATGAAATCGAATAAATCTCGAATACATCCGGCCACCAAAGTTTTTCAATCCTTGCGGATTTACGTTAATGACGAATTAGGTAATTTGGAAAAATTACTGAAAGATTTAACCAATATCATAAAAGATGGCGGCAGGACAGCAATAATTTCTTATCATTCTCTGGAAGATCGTTTGGTAAAAAATTATTTTCGGGAACTGGTAAAAATCAATAAGGCGGAAATATTAACCAAAAAACCAATCAGGCCAAGCAGAGAGGAAATAATAAACAACCCTCGTTCAAGGTCGGCAAAATTAAGAGTAATCAAAATATTATGACCATCATTCAACCTGATAAAACGAGCCACTTAAGCAGTTTTTTAATCTCAATTTTATTAATAGGTTCAATTTCGGCAATTTTATGGGTAGTGTTCCTTTATAACCAATTGGTCGACGTCCGCCACGAGGTTAAGCGCCAGGAAGAAAACCTCCAGCAGGCGGAAGTGAATAATGCCGAACTGAAAAACAACCTTTACAGCATTATTGACGCCAAGAATCTGAAAACTTCAACGGATGCCCAGTCTTTGATTTTGGATAAAAACCCCGAATACATAAAAAACCGACAATTGGCTCAAAATTAATTAAGCAAAACAAATCATGCAGTGGCGGATTAAATTTTTAATCTTTTTCTTTGGCGTTTTATACCTTCTTTTAATTTTTAATATTTATAATCTCCAAATCGAGAAAAGAATTTATTATCTTACCCAAGCCGAGACCCAGGAGCGGTTGAGCGGTGTTTTTGAGGCCCCCAGAGGCAATATTTATTTCATTGACAGAAGTAACAATCTCATTCAGGCAGCCCTGAATAAGGATTATCCGACGGTGTACGCCGTGCCCGAAGAAACGCGGAAAGACCCGGACATGAGGACTAATTACGCCGAAAAACTCGCTCCCATAGTGAACCTTTCCGTTGACGAGGTGGAGAAAAGATTGTCCAAGTCAGGCGACCTTTACGAGTTGCTCGTGGAGAAAGCCGACTCCGGACAGATAAAAGAAATAGAAAACTTGAATCTTAACGGGATTTACATTAAGAGCCGTTTACTGCGCTTTTATCCTTTTGGAGAATTAGCATCCCATCTTTTAGGTTTTGTCGGCCTGATTGATGACGAGAAAAAGGGACTCTACGGCGCGGAATTATATTTTGACGAGATGCTTTCGGGGGAGCCGGGCGAAGTCAGGGATAATAAAATCATTGAAGCCCAAGCCGGAAAAGATTTGGTTTTGACCATTGACCGCAATATTCAGGCCCAGGCCGAAGAAACCCTGAAGAAACTTTTTGAAGAATACCGGGCCGTCGGCGGCTCAGTTATCGTTCAGGAACCCCGGACCGGAAAAATTCTGGCAATGGCAAGCGTTCCCGATTTTGACCCGAACAATTATTCAAAATTTAACATTGCCAGTTTTCTTAATCCGGCGGTTGAGGCGGTTTACGAGCCGGGCTCGGTTTTTAAATTGATTACCATGTCGGCCGGCATTGACAGCGGGAAAATCACGCCGGAAACCACTTATACCGATACCGGCTCGGTTACTTTCAACGGCAGAACGATAAGAAACTGGGATTTGAAAGCTCACGGTGTCCAAAATATGACCGGAGTAATAGAGCAATCAATCAATACCGGCGCGGTTTTCGCCCAGCGGGAAACCGGTCCGGACATCTTCTATAATTATTTGATAAAATTCGGCTTTGGCGAACCGACAAACATCAGTTTGCCCGACGAGGTAAACGGAAGCTTGAATAATCTGAAAAACGGAAAAGATATTGATTTTGCCACCGCTTCTTTCGGCCAAGGAGTATCGGTAACGCCGGTTCAGTTGGTAAGCGCGATCTCGACAATCGCCAACGACGGGGTTTTAATGAAGCCGTTTATTTTGGCCGATGAAAATCCCCAGGTCGTCAGAAGGGTAATCTCTTCGGAAACTGCCCGAAAAGTCACCGAGATGATGGTTTCGGCGGTGGAAAAGAACATCCTTGCCGCCATTCCCAATTATTCGGTTGCCGGCAAAACCGGAACCGCTTTCGTGCCCGATTTCAATAAAGGGGGATATACTGATGACGTGATTAACACTTATATCGGTTTCGCTCCCGCCTACGCCGAGGCTTCGGCGGGCGAGCCCGCCTTTAACAAATCTTCCAGCGATACGCCTTCTTTCATCGTTTTAATAAAACTGGACAAGCCGGCCGGAGCGCCTTTGGCGGGCCAAACCGTGGTTCCGGCCTTCCGTGAATTGATGCAATTCGTTCTCAATTATTACAACGTCGCGCCGGATAACTTATAATTACAAAGCATGAATATGAAGTATCTTTTTATAAAAATTTTAAAATGGATTTTGAAAACGCTCAGCCAGCTGATAGTTTTGCGTTTTCAGCCGCAGGTGATTGCGATTACGGGCAGCGTCGGGAAAACTTCAACTAAGGAAGCGATTTACGCGGTTCTTTCGGCAAAGAGCGGTCTTATTAATGGCGGGAAAAAATGTCTCCGTGTCCGAAAATCAAAAGGCAATTTAAACAATGAACTGGGAATTCCTTTGACGATTATCGGCGACTGGACGGATGAAGAATTAAAACTGGTCAGTCGGGATACGCCAAAAGGCGGGAAAAGATTAAAAAAACTTTTGTTTTGGCTGAAAGTGATTATTTCCGCAAAAATGAGAATTTTCTTCGGCAGAAAAGATTCTTATCCTGAAATTCTCATTTTGGAATACGCGGCTGACCGTCCCGGAGATATTGAGTATCTCATGGATATCGCCCGTCCCCAAATCGGAATCATCACCGCCGTGGGTGAAATACCGGTTCACGTGGAATTTTTCAGCGGTCCGGAAGCGCTGGCCAAAGAAAAAGCAAAACTGATGGAGGATTTGCCGGCCAACGGTTTCGCCATCCTTAATTTCGACAATGAAATCGCGATGAGAATGAAAGAACAGACCAAAGCCCGAATAATCAGTTTTGGCTTTGGCGAAGGCCTGCCTGCCTTGTCCGCGCAAGCAGGGCAGGCGGGTCCGGACTTAAGAATCAGCAATTTTGAAAACCGCCTTACACAGACCATTACGGACTATACACGAACCAATATGGAAAAGAGTCGGCTTGAGTCAGCTTTAAGTCCGCATAAGTCCGTGTTTGGGGGAGTTTCTTTTAAGTTGGAATACGGCGGCAGTTTCGTGCCGGTCGTTCTGAAAAACGTTTTTGGCAGGGCCCAGGCCTACGCCGCCGCGATTGCCGCTTGCGTCGGATTGATTTTCGACTTAAACTTGGTGGAGATTTCAGAAGCTCTTTCCAGCTATTACCAACCGGTAAGGGGAAGGATGAATCTGATTGCCGGCGTAAAAGATACTTATATCATTGACGACAGCTATAACGCTTCGCCGATTTCAATGGAAGAAGCATTGAGAACGATTTCCGAACTGCCGGCTAAAAGAAAAATCGCGGTTTTGGGAGATATGCTGGAATTGGGCAAGTATGCGATTGAAGCTCATGAAGATATCGGCCGGCTGGCGGCCAAAACGGTTGATATTTTGGTTACCGTCGGCCCGAGGGCGAAATTCATCGCCGAAACCGCGAAAATCAGCGGCTTGCCGGAAAATAAGATTTTAAGTTTTGACACCAGCCGTGAGGCCTGTTTAGCGGTTCAAAGCCTGATTAAGAAGGGAGATTTGATTTTAATTAAGGCCTCCCGGGCCGTGGGATTGGACAGGGTTGTGGAAGAGATAAAGAAGCAGTAAACTTTATGCCGTTATCGTCTAGTTTGGTCTAGGACGCATGGTTCTCAACCATGTAACCCGGGTTCAAATCCCGGTAACGGCACATGGTATTGTTAAATTTCATCAAAGATAAATATCTCCGCGTTGTCGGCCCCGTCAGTTTTTTAATTCTATTTTTGGCGGCAATAATTTTTTATTTATCGCTCGGTTCAACCGCTGGGCCGCTGATTATTCACTTTGACGTTCATAAAGGCGTTGATTTTTTGGGCGGCTGGCTGGATGTTTTTGGAATATTAATAACGGCTTTTATAATACTTTCAATCAATTTTTTTCTGTCAACTTTTCTGTATGAACGCGAACGTTTTCTTTCTTATATTTTCGCCTTTACGAGCTTATTGTTAAGCATCTTGATTTTAATCGCCATAAGCGTTATCATTAACGTCAATTAACATGAAATTCGCGGTAATTCAGACCGGAGGCAAGCAATATAAAATCTCTCCGGAGCAAAAAATTAAAATAGAGAAATTGGACGCCAAAGAAGGCGATAAACTTGTTTTTGACAAGGTTCTTTTGATGGTTGACGGCGATGACATAAAAATCGGAACGCCTTATCTGGAAGGCGCCAAAGTGGAAGTCCAGCTTTTAAAACAAGGGAGAGCTAAAAAGAAAATAGTTTTCCGTTATCATTCCAAAACGAGATACAAGAAGAAAAAAGGGCAC
>CAYZYY010000020.1:5859-12013 GCA_964482855.1 uncultured Candidatus Saccharibacteria bacterium
GTTTCTTCATCGGCAAATTCAATTTCGCCGCCGGTGGGTATCCCGCGGCCCAAACGGGTAATTTTTTTGGCGAAAGGCGAAAGTTCTTTGGTAATCATTAAGGCATTGAGGTCGCCGTAAGTAGTGGGATTCGTGGCAATGATGATTTCCTCCGCTTGTCCCGACAACTCTTTTTTTATCCGGTCTTTAAGATGGTTTAACCTCAATTTCTGAATACTTTCCAGGGCGCCGGTTTTGGAAAGTTCGCCCAAAACCAGATATTGCCCTTTGAATTTTTTGGTCCGTTCCAGGGAAATCAAATCGGTTTCTTTTTCAACAACGATGATAATGTCTTTCCGGCGGCTTGAATCGCGGCAAATATCGCAAAGATTATCTTTATTTTGATGGACAAAAAAACACTCCCGGCAGATTTTCAGGTATTTCAGGCCGGAAACGGCTCCGGCTATCTCTTCTATTTTATTTCGGCCGCCGCTTATCAACTTAAACGCCAGACGGGTAGCCTGACGAACGCCGATACCAGGCAGGACCGAGAAAATTTCAATAAATTTTTTAATCGGTTCGGGCAACATGCCAATGTGATTAAAATTTACGAGTCAATGTGAAGTAAATTTTACCATCACATTGAGCACCCCGCTCTCTAAGCGGGGAATATATATTTAATAATAAAACATTAAATGATAAGATATACAATAGCTTAACAAAATTTAAACCGTATAGAGGGCGGGGTAAAGTTTGATTATGAAAAATTTTACACCCTTGGCTTAAATTTTTCAACCAAGCCTTTATGAATATTCGCAACTTTGTCATTATTTCGCATATTGATCACGGCAAAAGCACTCTGGCCGACCGGTTTTTGGAACTGACCGGCGCGGTTGAGTCGCGTCAAATGAAGCCGCAATACCTTGACCAGCTGGATTTGGAGCGGGAAAGGGGAATAACCATCAAAATGGCCCCTGTGCGTATGGCGTATAAACATACGGACAGCGAGTCGGCGCAGGTTGAGCAATATGTGCTCAACCTGATAGATACTCCCGGCCATTCCGACTTCTCGTACGAAGTTTCCCGGGCTTTGGCCGCGGTTGAAGGAGCGATTTTGCTGGTTGACGCTACCCAGGGCGTTCAGGCTCAGACCTTGGCGAACCTGGAAAAAGCAAAAAAAGCCGGTCTTGTCATTATCGGAGCGGTCAATAAGATTGACGTCGCTTCTTCCGAACAAATTGAAAACTCAATAAATGAACTGGCCCGCCTTTTGGATGGCAAAGCAAAGGAAATTTTCAAGATTTCCGGCAAAACCGGCGCGGGAACAAAAGAACTTTTGGAAGCGGTTATTCACAAAGTATCTCCCCCAAAAAAGCCGGAAAGTTCGGCGTCAAGAGCCCTTATTTTCGATTCTCTTTATGACGAACACAAGGGTATCATCGCTTTTGTCAGGATTTTTTCGGGCAATTATTCTTCCGGGGAAAAAACGAAACTCGTCGTTGCCAATGAGGAATTCAAAATTAAAGAAGTCGGCTATTTTATCCCCGAGTTGAAAGCCGCTGCGAATTTGTCGGAAGGAGAAATCGGTTATATTGCCACCGGCATTAAGGACCCGGATAAGCTGAAAATCGGCGATACCATAGGAACGGTCGCTTTAAGCGGCTATCGCGAACCGAAACCGGTGGTTTTTGTCTCTCTTTATCCCGATGATTCTTCCCAATATGATGATTTGAAAACTTCCCTTCAAAAATTAAAACTGAACGATTCCAGCTTGGTATTTTCTCCCGATATGAATGAGGTTCTGGGCAGGGGATTCAAATGCGGTTTTTTGGGAAAGCTCCATTTCGAAATTACGGCCGAGCGGTTGGAAAAGGAATTTCGGATAAATACGGTTTCCACTTTCCCCTCGGTGGCTTATAAAATAAAGGTTCGGGACGAATACGTTATCATTGAAAACCCCGACGGCCTGCCTGCCTGCGCAGGCAGGCCTTCCGATTGTTCCGAAATTCTGGAACCGATGATTAAAATCGAAATCATGGCGCCTGTCAATCATTTAAGCGCCGTCCTGCGGCTCAAGGAGGCCTTCAGGATGGAAAACGTCGATACCCGGGACTTGGAAGGTAAAATTTTGATAACCGCCGACATGCCGCTTTCCGGCCTGATTGCCGACTTTGACGACAAACTGAAGTCCGTTTCCGAAGGAATGGCCTCTTTCAGTTATGAATTGGGCGATTACCGGAAAGCCGAATTGGAAAAAGTGGAAATTTTGGTAAACGGTTCGGCGGTGCCGGGCCTGACCCAGTTCGTTTACGAAGACAGCTTGGAAACGAAGCCGCGCCGCCTGTTAAAAAAACTGAAAGAGCTTTTGCCCAAGCAGCAGTTTAGCCAGGCTTTGCAGGCGAGAGCCGGAAGCAGAATCATTTGCCGGGAAGACGTTTCGGCGATGAAAAAAGACGTTACCGGTTATTTATACGGCGGGGACAGGACCAGGAAAATGAAGCTCTGGAAGAAACAGAAAAAAGGAAAGGAAAAGCTGCTTAAAATGTCCGGAGCGGTTAAGCTCCCTGTCAAAATATTCAAGGATTTGTTAAAATAGTTTTGAAATGAGAGTAGTAATAATAGTCATTTTATCAATAGTTTTAATCGGGATATCGGCGGAGATTTATCTTGTTTTAAAAGAACGCAACCAATTAAACACTGAACTGGAGGGTTTGAGCGTCCGGATTGATTCTTTACTTAAGGAAAATGAGAATCTCCAGTCGGATATTGAATATTTTTCTGAGCCGGAGAATTTGGAAAAAGAATTGCGACTTAAATTTAACTATAAAGAACCGGGCGAAAAAATGATAATAGTTGTGCCATGATTATAACTAAAAAGCGGGTTATTTTATCTTTATTGATATTATTTATTATCGTAATAGGATATTTAATTATGACTGGTTCGTATCCGGTTGCTTTTGTCGGTGGGCGGTCAATTACCCTCCGGGATTTTAAAAAAGATTCCGAGATAACGATTTTTTATTATAAAAAAGCCTCTGAAACCTATGACCCGGGCAATATGGTCGTCGTTAACTCGCCGGAAGCAAAGAAAGAAATTGAACGGGCAGTGCTCGATAAACTGGTTGAAAACGTTTTAATTGACCGTGAACTGGAGAAGCGATTAAAGAACGGCGAAATTGAAGAAATGGTTAATAAAAAAATTGAGAATATAATTTCAGGAAAAGACGTTGAAAAACAGGTAAAAACCCTTTATGATATACCTCTTAATGATTTTAAAGAGCGGCTTTTAAAGCCGCAGGCAAAACAGGAAATTCTTAGTGACAGGTTGTTGTTGGAAAACGTAAATTTCGACGACTGGCTGAAGCAGGCAAAATCGGAAAGCAAGGTGATTATTTTGTTGACTGATTTTGAATGGAAAAATAACAAGGTGGTCATAAAGTAATTTTTGCGGGATTAGTACAGTGGCAGTACGCTTGCCCTGCCTGCCGCCTGCCTGCCGGTAGGCAGGGCAGGCAGGTTCCTAAGATTATATTATGCGGGTATAGTATAGTGGTAGTACGTGACCTTCCCAAGGTTAAGGCGTGGGTTCGATTCCCATTACCCGCTCATAAAATAAAAATGAAATTTTTAAAGGATTTAAAAAATAAAAATCTCTTAAATAAAATATGTCTTTTACGGGTTGATTTTAATATTCAAAACGCGGACTTACGCGCCTGCCCGCCGAAGCCTTGGCGCAGGCGGGGATTACGACACGGATTAACACAGATTCCTCCGCGCGTGGCAACGATTTTGCCGACAATCAAATTTTTAATAAAAAAAGGGGTTAAGGTGGTGGTTTTAAGCCATCGGGGGAGACCGGAAGAAATGTCAAAAGCCAAAAGTCAAAAGTCAAAAGTTCAATTTAAAAGTCAAAAGTTGAGTTTGAAGCCGTTTGTGGAAATTCTTTCAAAGTTGCTTAAAAAACAGATAAAATTTATCAGTTTGAAAGAGTTAAAGGATTTTAAAACTATCAGGGAAAAAATACAAAACTCAGCCAAAGGAAGTATATTTTTAGCGGAAAATTTGAGATTTTTTCCTGGTGAAAAAAAGAACAGTAAAAAGTTTGCCCGGCAATTGGCTTGTTTGGGCGATTTTTACGTTAACGACGCTTTCAGCGTAAGCCATCGGGAAAACGCTTCGGTGGCCGCCATTACGCGATTTTTGCCGTCTTATGCCGGTTTTTGTCTGGAAAAAGAGATTGAAACATTGTCCCGGGTTATGAAAGATCCAACCCGCCCGCCATCGCAAGGCGAGCCTGCGAGGCGTTGCGGGCGGGGAAAGCCCCTGGTAATTATTTTGGGAGGCGCTAAGGTTTCTGACAAAATGGGAGTAATCAAGAAATTCGCCAAAACAGCGGATTACTTTTTGACGGGCGGGGGAGTAGCCAATACTTTTTTCGTTGCCCAAAAATTGCCTTTAGCCGGTTCATTGTACGATAAAAAAATGGTTCCTTTAGCCCGCAAACTTTTAAGAACTTCGGAGGATAAAATAATTCTGCCGATTGATTCCATAGCCAAAAACAAAAAGATTTTGGATATTGGTCCTGAAACCGTTAAAATGTACGCGGAAATCATTAAAAAAGCCAAAACCGTAATCTGGAGCGGACCCATGGGTTACATTGAAGATAAAAAATTCGCCCAAGGCACGGAGGGGATAATTAAAGCCATTATAAAAAGCCGCGCCTTTTCCGTTATCGGGGGAGGAGAAACTATTGCCGCTTTTCAGGCGGCGCGCGGAAGCGCACGAACAGAACGGCGAATTTTCTTATCCACAGGCGGAGGAGCGATGCTGGACTTTTTAGCCGGTAAAAAATTACCCGCTATTAAAGCATTAAAATGATACCATGCTATAATGAAAATTCATGAATAACATACCTAATCTAAAAGATTTTGACTTGGCTTTCGTTGACGCCGAGATGACCGGCCGCCATTTCGATTGCGAACTCACGGAAATTGCGGTCATCCGCGCCAGTAGTTTTAATTTCAGCGTTTTGGACGAATGGGAAACGAAAATCAAGCCCCGGCAATTGGAAAACGCCGAAGAGGAAGCATTAAGGATAACCGGCTACAATGAAAAGGATTGGGCAAACGCGCCGGACGGAGAAACGGCCCTGAAAACTTTTTTGGAAAAAGCGGATAAGACCATTCTGGTGGGTCAAAACATAAACTTCGACCTGCTTTTCATTTATAAGGCCCTGGCGCGATACGACCTGAAGCCGACTTTCTGGTATAAATCCCTGGATACTTTTACCCTGGGCTGGCAGAAACTAAGAAATGAACCCAACACCAGGAACCTGAGCTTGCGTGAAATGGCGTCTTATTTCGGCATTAGCCAGGAAAGGCCCCATTCGGCAATGGATGACGCCCGTGTCGCTTACGAGGTATTTCTAAAACTGGTTAATGAGAAATAAATATTACGCTTATTACATTCCTTCAAGCGACGAAAATGGCGTTGCGGATGATTGGAATGAATGCGAGAAAAAAGTTTCCGGAGAGCCCGGCGCCCGGTACAGGGGTTTTGCGACGAGAAAAGAAGCCGAGCAATGGCTCAAAGCCGGAGCGGACTACTCTTTTCAAAAGGAATTCGAGCCGGGAATCTATTTTGACGCCGGAACGGGCAGGGGAAAGGGCGTCGAGGTGAGCGTTACCGATGAGAAAGGCGAGAACCTCTTAAGAGAGGTTGTGCCGAAGAAAAAACTCAATAAGTTCGGCAAATACCTTATCGGCGAAGGATTGACCAATAATTACGGGGAGCTCCTGGCCCTTAAATTCGCTCTTGAACTGGCCGCCAAAAAGAAAACGAAAAAAATCTTCGGCGACAGCCGGCTGGTGATAAATTACTGGTCAAAGGGTTTCGTAAAAATGCAAAACGTTTCTCCGGAAACCCTTGAACTGATTGACGAAGTGGTTGACCTGCGGGAAAAGTTTGAGAAAAAGAAAGGGGCCATTATTCACGTTTCCGGAAAAGACAATCCCGCTGACCTGGGTTTTCATAGATAAATCACCGGCTTGACATCTTAATATAAAAAGTATAACAACTTTTAGACGATCGTCTAAAAGTTGTTATACTTTTTAAATTTGACAAAGCCCTATTTTTTGGTATAATAAAGCAAAATCGGCAAGCCAAGCGATAGCGC
>CAYZYY010000021.1:0-11410 GCA_964482855.1 uncultured Candidatus Saccharibacteria bacterium
AAATGGATTCTTGTGTTTTCAACGCTTCCGGCGTCAATGATACGAGCATTGAAGAGCTGGAACAAATCGGGAAGTCTAAATCCGGCGCCATCGTCATAAAAACCGCTACCATTGAGGCGCGGGAGGGTAATCCCGAGCCGCGGTGCGTCCAAACCGAACTCGGTCTTATCCAGAGTATGGGTTGGCCGAACCTGGGGTATGAAAAATACGTTGAGGCCAGCTTCTCCCTGAAAGAAAAATACGACAAGCCCATTGTCGCCAGCGTGGGAGGATTTTCAATTGAAGATTACGTAAAAATAACGGGCGCTTTCCAGAAAAGCGCGGTTGATTTGATTGAAATAAGCTTGTCCTGCCCGAATCTGGATAACCATCCCCAGACCGGGTACGACTTTGAAGAGACCGAGAAACTCCTCAGCCAGCTCATTGATTTGGGAACTAAACCGCTCGGGTTGAAGCTTGGCGCTTATTTAGACTCCGTTCTTCAGGAAAAGATGGCGGAAATAATAAGAAAATATAAAATTGCTTTTATAACTTGCATTAACACCATTGGCAATAGTTTGATAATTGACCCGGAAAAAGAAGCGCCGATTATCAAACCGAGAAAAGGCATTGGCGGAATTTGCGGCGATTATATCAAGCCGGTTGCCCTGGGTAACGTCAATGGTTTTTACCGGCTGCTTAAAGGCGAAGTGTCCATAATCGGGGTCGGCGGGATAAAATCCGGCACCGACGCTTTTGAGTTTCTCTTGGCCGGCGCGGATGCGGTGGAAGTGGGAACAATTCTGGAAAAAGAAGGCCCTTCCTGTTTCGAAAGAATAAACGGAGAACTGGAAGAAATTCTCCAAAAGAAAGGATACGGCTCGATAGCCGAAGCGAAAGGCAAGCTGAAATATTTGTAAAAAGTATTTTTATGGAAAAGTTCCGGATTAAAAATGTTCATAGGCGGGCCCGGACGGGCTTTTTAGATACCGCTCACGGGAAAATTAAGACACCCAATCTTGCCATCGTCGCCACTCACGGCAGAATCAAACTTTTGAATAAAACCGACCACCAACGCGCTAATTCGGATTTGATTATTTCCAACACTTTCCATTTATTCGTTAACAACAAGGTCAGGGAGATTAAAAACAAAGGCGGCCTGCATAAATATTTTGGTTTTAAAAAACCAATAATGACCGATAGCGGAGGTTTTCAGGTATTTAGTTTAGGGTGGGGCAAAAAGCACGGGATTGGAAAGATTGGAGTGGGCAAAATCGGTTTTCCTCACAGAACCGGCCGTCTACTCGCTCCAGCGGCGAGCAGCGGCCTTGACTCTCGCCTTGCCGACTCCGATTTAAAGTCGGAGACCAAGCTCGGCAAGGCTCTGAGACATTCTGTTAGAAAAACCGATTTTACTGCAAATAATAAAGTTGAAATCTCCGAAAATGGGGTGGTTTTCGGTTTTAACGGGAAAAAATATGAATTGACGCCGGAGAAGTCAATTAAGCTTCAAAAAGATCTGGGGGCGGATATTATTTTCGCTTTTGACGAATGTACTTCGCCACTTCATTCTTACACTTATAATAAAAAAGCTTTGGCTCGTACCCACCGTTGGGCAATCAGATGTTTAGAGGAGTTTAGTCGCCGGCCTTCGGCCGTGAACCAGCAGTTGTTATTCGGCATAGTCCAGGGAGGGATTTACGAGGATTTAAGAAGAAAAAGTTCGAAATTCATCGGTTCGTTGCCTTTTGACGGATTCGGCATCGGCGGTTCTTTTGGCGAAAAGGAGATGAAAAAAAGTTTGGGGTGGGCGCTAAGCGGTTTGCCCGAAGAAAAACCCCGCCATCTTTTGGGCATCGGTAAAATCCCGGACGTTTTCATCGCCGTCAGACAGGGGATTGATTTGTTCGACTGCGTGGTGCCGACCCGTGAGGCCCGGCATGGCGTTCTTTACGTCAAAGGCGGCAAGCTGGCGATCAGGAAGGAAATTTTCAGCAAAGACAAAAAGTTGATTGACCGTAACTGCGGTTGCTGGGTCTGCAGGAATAAAATCACCCGCCAAGAAATCCATAATTTATTTAGAGAAGAAAAATTAAGTCCTTTAAGGATTAAAGCTGAACGCTTGGCCACCATTCATAATATTCATTTTTTCAAAAACCTTTTCAGGGAAATTCGGGAAGCGATTGAAAAAGGAAATTTAGACGAATTGGAGAAAGAATGTTATAGTAATGAGTAATTTTCATGTTCCATAATAAAACCTCCGAAGAAGTTTTGGAGGAATTAAATTCCACCCGACAGGGTTTAACCAAGGAAGAGGCGGAAAAGCGGCTGAAAGAATATGGACTTAACAAACTGCCGGAAGCCAAAGCGGAGAGTCCTTGGATTATTTTTCTGCGCCAGTTTCAGAGCCCCTTGATTTACATTCTAATGGGGGCGGCCTTAATCGTTTTTTATCTGGGCGAAGCGGTGGATGGCCTGATTATTCTGGCGGTTCTTCTTTTTAACGCCATTGTCGGCGCGATTCAGGAAGGAAAAGCCCAGAACACCCTTTTGGCGCTTAAAAAATTCGTGGAAACCAGCGCTACGGTTTTGCGCGAAAATAAGGAATTAATCATTCCCGATTCCCAGATAGTTCCGGGCGACGTCATTTTTCTTGAGGCCGGAGAAAAGGTGCCGGCCGACGCCAGGGTTATCGTTTCCAACAATCTCAAACTTGACCAGGCGGCTCTGACCGGAGAATCGATGCCGGTCTATAAAATTACCGAAAAACTCAGGCGTCGGAATCTGGCGGTGGCCGAGCAGAAAAACATGGTTTTCAAAGGCACTTACGTGGTGGCCGGAAACGGCCAGGCAATGGTCGTCAGTACCGGCATGGAAACGGCCATCGGCGGAATCAGCCGGAAAATCGCCGCCATTGACACCGAGATACCCCTTAAAACGAACATCCGTTATCTTTCCCGGTTGATTATCATCGTCGTTTCCATTATCAGCGCGGCCCTGGTTTCAGTCGGTTATTTTTTCGAGGGAAAATCCCTGATTGAGATGTTCAAGACCGCGGTGGCGCTTTCGGTTTCCATCATTCCCGAGGGATTGCCGATAGTCATGACACTGGTTCTTGCCAGCGGGGTCTGGCGAATGGCGAAAAGTAACGCCCTGGTGAAAAGACTGCAGGCGGTTGAAGCCTTGGGCCAGGCGAAAATCATCGCCGTTGACAAGACAGGGACCCTTACCAAAAACGAATTAACCATTAAAAAAGTTTTCGTTGACGGAAAAACGTTCGAAATCGGCGGTCTTGGTTATGAACCGAGAGGGGACGTTTATCTGTTGGAAAATTACCTGACCGTTGACGGACCCCAACCCTTTAAAAAAGCGCCGGTCGTTAAAAAACTAATTTCAGCGCCCGATTTTCCGGGAATGATTCTGGCCGGAAAAATGGCGAGTTTCTGTTCCGACGCCCGGATTTCTTATTCGGAAGAAACGAAAAGCTATCAGATTAGTGGAGACCCGACTGAAGCGGCGATTCTGGTTTTCAGCCAGAAGGCCGGCTTTCAGAAAGAGATTATGGAAAAAGAACACCCGCTCATTCAGGAAATTCCCTTCAATTATAAAAGCAAATACCACGCCACAGTCAGGAAAGTTGACGGAAGGAAATTCTTGACCGCCATTGGCGCGCCGGAATCGGTTCTTTCTCTTTGTAAAATTCCCGCCCCAAAAAAGAAAGAATTGGAATCGGTTTTTTACAAAATATCCGGGGAAGGAATGAGGGTTTTGGCTTTCGCTTACAGCCGCAGGGTTCCGGAAACGGTTAACCAGGAGGAAATGCCCAAACTTACGTTCGGCGGTTTTTTCGGAATAAGAGACACTTTAAGGCCGGAAGTAAAGGAAGCGATGGCGCGGGCGCGTGAAGCCGGCATCAAAGTGGTGATGATAACCGGCGACCATAAAGTGACCGCCGAGGCGATTGCCGAAGAAGCGGGAATTTACAAAGAAGGAGACTTGGCCCTTACCGGAGAAGAAATAGATAAACTTACCGATGAGGAATTGGAAGAAAAACTTCCGATGGCAACGGTTTTTGCCCGGGTAACGCCGGAGCATAAACTGAAGATAATTCAAGTATACAGAAAAAGAGGAGAAATTATTGCCATGACCGGAGACGGAGTCAACGACGCCCCGCCCCTGGTGGCCGCCGACTTGGGGGTGGCTATGGGCAAAATCGGTACCGAGGTGGCCAAAGAAGCGTCCGACATCGTTCTTTTGGACGATAATTTCGGGACCATCGTTTCAGCGGTTGAAGAGGGGCGGAGTATTTACAAAACAATTAAAAAAGTAATGCTTTATCTTTTTTCAACCAGTTTGGGCGAAGTGTTGACCATTTCCACGGCTCTTTTTTTCGGCTATCCTTTGCCGCTTCTGGCCGGGCAGATTATCTGGCTTAATTTCGTAACCGATGGTTTTTTGGACGTGGCTCTGGCAATGGAGCCTAAAGAAAAAGGGCTTCTCAAAGGCAAGTGGAAAAAAACGAGCAAATATCTGGTTGATTCGTTAACCGTCCAACGAATGTGCGTAATGGCTTTGCCAATGGCGGCTGGAGGATTTTTCATTTTCCAAAAATATCTGGAGATTGATTTAATAAAGGCCTTTACGATGTGTCTGACCACCCTGGCGATTTTTCAGTGGTTTAACGTCTGGAATTGCCGGTCCGAAGACAAATCAATCTTCCAGCTCAATCCGTTTTCCAATAAATGGCTTTTGGCCGCTATGCCGGTCGTCGTTTCGCTTCAGGCATTGGCGGTTTACAACTCTTTTTTCCAGAAAATTTTACATACCACATCTTTGGATTTATCGGATTGGCTGATTAGCGTCGTCATCGCTTTTTCGATTATAATAATGGAGGAAATCAGAAAATTAATAATGCGACGAAATAATAAAGAGTTAATAGTATTAATCTGAACTATCTAATTAACCAACTATCTAATTATCTAATCAGCTACTCATTATGCCCTACGAATTACCTTTTAATTTTCTTTTGATTGCGGTCGGGGTGTTTATTTTGATCCGTTCCGGAGTTTATATCGTCCGTTCCCTGACGCAGATTGCCGGCTTTTTAAAGATTTCCGAGTTCACCTTATCCTTTATTTTGATGGCTTTCGCCACCACCTTGCCGGAGTTGTCCGTCGGTTTGAATTCGGCTCTTGAAAAACAGCCTCTGATTTCTTTAGGCAATATCATGGGAGCCAATATTCTGAATTTAAGCCTGACTCTCGGTCTGGTGGCTTTGATTTCCGGCAAGCTGATTATCGGTTCCAAATCAAAAGAAACGGCCATTTCCCATCACTGGTTCACTTTTCTTCTGGGAATTTCGCCCCTGCTTTTAATGGTTGACCTGAAGCTTTCCCGATTGGACGGATTGATTTTGATTTGTCTTTTCCTGGTTTATCTCGTCAGGTCCTTTCATTTGAGACGGCTTTTTCACGAAGAAAGAAGTTTCTGGTCATCCCATTTCCGGAAACGGAAAACGGTTAGCGCCGGTTTCAAACATCTTTTCAAAAATCTGGTCATTTTCGCGGTGGCTTCCGGATTTTTGATATTTTCGGCTTTTTTGGTGGTTCAAGGAGCAAAAGCAGTTTCTTTAAGAACCGGATTGCCCGAATTTTTGGTGGGGATTTTTATAGTGGCTTTCGGCACCACTTTGCCGGAACTGTCGTTCGGATTGCGGGCGGCTTTCAGCGGTCACGGCGAGCTGTCTTTGGGGGATTTATTCGGGGCAACGGCTTTCAACTCTACTTGGATTTTGGGAATAGTGGCTTTAATCAGCCCCATTAAAGTTCTTGATTCTTTTAACTTTTTGTTCAGCGCCTTCGTCATGGCCCTGGTTTTGTTTCTGGCCAATCTGTTTTTACAGAGCCGGGAAAGCGTCAGCCGGAAAGAAGGACTGCTTTTAATCGGAATTTACGTTTCGTTTTTGGTTTTCCAGCTCATTTACAGAATACAAATTTAGGCCTTTGCCAGGACCAGAACAATCGTTCTCCATGCTCCGCCCGCTTTTAAAATTCTTACCGCTTCGTTGGCGGTGGCGCCGGAAGTAAAAACGTCGTCAACCAAAATGACGTTTCGTCCCCGGACAAGGCCGGGGTTTTTAATTTCAAAACAACCGGCGACGTTTTTACTCCTGGCTTCGTTGCCTTTGAGTTTCATCTGGGGTTTGTTATTTTTTCCTCTTTTAAGTCCGTCAACCAGCGTTAAATTAAAGCGGCGACCGACGATTTCGGCGATTAATTTCGACTGGTTAAAGCCCCTTTCTTTTTCCCGCTCGGGATGAAGGGGAATGGGAATAATAACCGGTTTAAGATTAAGAATATTAAGTTTGGGATTTAATAAGTTTAAATATTCTATGAGGATTTCTCCCAAAACTTCGGCTAATCCCCGAAAGTAGCCGGAACGGAAGTTTCCGTATTTGAAAGAATGAATCAGGTTTTGTAAAACCGGATCGTCGTAATCGGAGGCGACAGCCAAAAGATACCGACTGTCATAATGGCAAACCCTTTCGTTCTCAGCCAATCTTGCCCGGCAGACCGGACAGAACAGAGTACTGTTGAGCCTGATTGAAGATAAGCACCGGCCGCATACCAATTTATTTTTCTCTTCAAGCGGCCGGCGGCAATTAAGGCAAATTGGCGGAAAAAGAACGTCAAGCGCGGCGTCTTTAGCCCTGTTTAATATGCGTGGGGCTTTGCTTAGAAAGGGAAACATAGTATAATTTGAACGAGTTAAAAGTTAAAAAGCCAAAGTCAAATAATTTAAAAATCTGAATCATTCTAACATTTTTTATGTTTAATTTAAATCTGAATTTCAATTTTTTAAAATCCATTCTTGGTCCAGGGTCTTATCTTGGAGTTGACATTGGAACCGCCTCAATCAAGATAGTGGAGGTTTCAAAGAATAAAACCAAACCGGAAATCCGGAATTACGGCATTTTGGAAAGTTATGGCCATTTGGAACGCGTCAATGACGCCATCCAAACAAGTTCTTTGAAAGTAGCCGAGAAAGAAACGGCTGATTTTTTAAAATTGCTTTTGAAAAAAATGAAAATTAAATCCTCCAACGCCATTGCTTCAATTCCGGCTTTCTCGGCTTTTATTACCCTTCTTGAAATACCGGAAATGTCCGAAGTTGACGCGGCCAAGGCGATTCCTTTTCAGATTCGTCAGCACATTCCCTTGCCGACTTCGGAGGTGGCAATTGAATGGATTAAATCGGGGAAAAAGGAAGATGAAAAGGGCTTCGTCAAGCAGGAAATTCTCGTTATTTCCGTGCCCAACGAACAAATTATAAGATATCGAAATATTTTCAAGCTGGCGGGATTAAAATTAAGGGCATTGGAAATAGAGACCCTAAGCTTAATCAGGGCGCTTATCGCCAACGACCCGACGCCGACTTTAATCGTGGATATCGGCGCCCGTTCCACTAATATTGCCGCCGTTGAGGGAGAGTTCCTTAAATATAACTATCAAAGCGATTTTGCCGGCGGTTCTTTAACCCAGGCCGTTTCAAGCGGCCTGAACATCAATATCAGGAGAGCGGAAGAACTGAAAAAACAAAAAGGACTTTTGGGCGCCGGCGGAGCGTATGAGTTATCCACATTAACGATTCCCTTTTTAGATGCTATAATTAGTGAAGTAACGAGGGTAAAAGATAACTATGAAAGAAACCAGAAACGCGGGATTGAACGGGTTATTTTAGCCGGAGGAGGCGCCAATCTTTTGGGTATTGAAAAATATTTCGAAAAACAGATTAATTTGCCGGTAATTATTGGCAACCCTTTTTCCAAGACGGAATATCCGGTGAAAATTGAACCGTTTGTTAAAGAGTTGGGCCCGGCATTCAGCGTTGCCATCGGGCTGGGAATAAGGGAGTTTTCAAATTTATAAAAATTTAGCATGCCTCCATATAATAAAACCACCCTGGAACAAGGATTGACAAAACCGGAAAAATTGCCGGTCGGCTGGCCCTGGCGGCTTTTAATTTTTACGATTATCGTTCTCGGAGTGGCGGTCGCCGGTTATTTGGGAATGGAGTTGGGATATAAACCTTATTTGAATTCCCGAATAAAAAGCCTGGACGAAAAAACGGCAACTTTAACCCAAGCCATCGATGAAAAAGAACAAGGAAATTTGGCGACTTTTTATTCCCAACTGATTAATGTCCAGGACCTGTTGGCCTCCCATATTAATCCCTCAAAGCTGCTTGATTTTTTGGAAACGAATACCCATAGCCAGGTTCATTATCTTTCTTTCAACTTTTCTTTGACCGAAAAAAGCCTGCAGCTTAACGGAAATACCTTTAATTACGGTTTTTTGACCCAGCAGATGAAGTTGTTTCAGGACGCGCCGGAAGTGGAAAGAATATTTCTGGAGGATTCCCGTCTTTTGGAAGACCAAACAATCCAATTTTCAATGCGGATAATATTAAAACCGGAATTTTTAAAACAATCATAAATTATGAAAGCTTCGGGTAAAAGAATTTTGAGCATGTTAATGTCAGCCCTGATATTCGTCAGTTCAATTTTCGTTTACGCTTCTTTCGTCAAGCCGACGTATTCCCAAATTAAAGATTTAAGGGCTGAAGTATCTTCCCGTTTGAATTTCATTGATAAGCATGAAAATTACATTCAGGAAGTCCAAAGAATTTTAAATGAATATCAGGACGTCGCAAGGATTACGGAGACGACTTCGTTAATTTTGCCCCTGAGTCAGGACGCGGCTTCGGGATTGAACCAGATTAACGGATTGTCAGCCCTTAACCATTTGGTCATAGAATTATTGAGCGTTCAGCAATTGTCAATTACCCCTTCAAGCCAGCAGAATTCCATAAAAGGGGTAGGCACATTGAGGTTTAATTTCCGCTTGGCGGGGAAGTATGAAGATTTCAAATCTTTTCTTCAGGCCGTGGAGACAAATATAACTTTGATGGATTTGGTAAGCTTGAAAATTGAACCGACCTTGGGAGCGGCCGGGGCGGATAGCTTTTATTACACCATTACCCTTGATACTTACTATCAGGCGGAATAAAGAATTTTGTCCCCGAGCAAAGCGAGGGGCTACAAAACCTTTACCCCGCCCTTTCTAATAAATTATTTTAACATTATGATTATTCAATCAGATATTTACAAAAAAGCATTAAAAAACATTCAAAGGTCTAGAAAGAGCGGGGTGCTCAAATTTATGATAAAATTTGACTGCGCTCCAGCTTGTAAATTTAAATAAATTTGGCATGGCCATAATCATTGAACAGGAAAAAAGAAAAATTAACTGGTTTGCTTTAAGCGTAATCATTTTAATCATAGCCGTAATCGTTGGCGGCACTTATTATTTGTTTTTCACCTCAACCCCTTTCGTGGAACGAGTGGCTCCCCCCCGTCTTCAGTCTCTTGAGGAACTTTCCAATATAAGATTGCAGCCGGAAGCGATTATTAACGACCCCAAATTCCAGATTCTCAAGCAATACATTAATCCGATTGAAACAGGACAAACGGGAAAAACTAACCCGTTCTTGAAATAATGGATAATAAAACTTTTCTCGAAGAACTGACAAAAGAAACCATTCTAAGCGAGGAGTTGGCAAAAAAGACGCTTCAGGAGGCGTCCGTAACCGGAAAAAGCGCCGAAGAGCTCGTTTTTGACCGTCGCCTGGTTGATGAAGAAACAGTGGCTAAGATTAAGAGCCGGATTTTAAACGTTCCTTATAAAAAAGTAAAAATTGAGGAAGTCACGGATGAGTTGTTAAAAGCCATTCCCGAAGAAACCGTCCGTAATTATAAGGTAATTCCCATAAGCAAAACCCCGGACTTGCTGGTTGTGGGAATGCTTAACCCTGACGATTCAAAAGCTCAGGAGGCGATAAAATTCATTGCCAAGCGGGCTCGGCTCAATCTCGGGGTTTATCTTGTTAGTAAATCCGACTGGGAGACCGTTCTTAAAAAATATTCTCCTTATGAAAATGAAGTTGAGGAGGCGATTCAGTCCCTTAATCTCCAGCCGGGAAAGGGATTGGCTTCTTACCAAAAAATCGTCCAGTTGGAAGAAGGAGTAATGGCCTCCGAAGAGGCTCCAATTATCAAAATCGTGGCTTCAACCCTAAAAGAAGCCGTTTGGCAGAAGGCTTCCGATATTCACATTGAACCTCAAAAAAACCGGGTCCGCATCAGGTTCCGGCTTGACGGCTTACTCAAAGAAGTTTCTTCTCTGCCGATTGAACTGCACCAGCCGTTGATTTCCCGGGTCAAAGTTTTGTCAAATCTGAAAATTGACGAAAACAGAATTCCTCAGGACGGACGTTTCCGGACCATTCTTTTTGGCCGGGACATCGATTACCGGGTAGCCACTTTTCCCACGCCAATGGGTGAAAAAGTGGCCATCAGGGTCCTTGATCCGACAATTGGTTTGAAAGGAATGGAGGAATTGGGCCTGGCCGGCCGCAATTACGACATGATTAAAGAGGCCATTACCGAACCCTACGGGATGATTTTAATAACCGGCCCGACCGGGTCGGGTAAAACGACGACTCTTTACGCCTTAATGCAGATTCTTAACAAAGAGGAAACGAACGTCGTCAGCTTGGAAGACCCTGTGGAATACTTCATTGAAGGAATGAACCAATCACAGGTTCGTCCGGAAATAGGTTACGATTTCGCTTCCGGCTTGCGTCAGATTCTCCGTCAGGACCCCGACGTTATCATGGTTGGCGAAATCCGCGATAATGAAACCGCCGGTTTGGCAATTCACGCCGCCCTTACCGGGCACATCGTTCTTTCCACTCTTCATACCAACAATGCTTTGGGAGTTATTCCCCGGTTGATTAATATGGGAGTGGACGCCTTTTTACTGCCCGCTTCTTTGAATTTGATGCTGGCCCAACGATTGGTGCCCCGGCTTTGCCAGCAATGCAAAAAAGCGGAAAAAGCCACGGGGAAAATACAGGAAATTATCAAAAAAGAAATTGAAAGATTGCCTAATGAATCGATGAAAGATTTGCCGGCCGGCGAGTATCAAATTTATCACTCTCCCGGCTGTCCGGCTTGCAATAACAAGGGGATAAGAGGCAGAATTGCCTTGTTTGAAATTCTCAAAACGACGCCGGAACTTGAAGACATCATCAATACCAACCCGACCGAACATAGAATTCTTGAAGAGGCCAACCGTCAGGGAATGATAAGTTTGCGCCAGGATGGGATTTTAAAGGCGCTTAAAGGATTGATTTCCATGGAAACGGTATTGAGAGAAACAATGGAAATGTGATAAAATTGACATAATGCTAAAAATACGAATGCGTGCGAATGCCGCGAATTAAATCGTTACTGAATTGGATTATTCGTAGATTCGCATGTCATTCGTAGTTTCGCATTACTTGCGTAGCTATGGATTATAAACAAAAA
>CAYZYY010000022.1:0-10912 GCA_964482855.1 uncultured Candidatus Saccharibacteria bacterium
ACTGTAAATTCAGCTTCTGCATAAATAGATGTTGGTACATATACTGATTTTAATTTTCATGCTGTTGCATAATCTGAATCAGTAGATACGATTGGTTCAGCTAACATTCAAACGAAATCAGCTCATGCTGCATTTTCAACAGCCATTAGAGTTACATTTCAAGTAACATCATTTGTTACAATTTCAATTCAAATTGCTGCTCAAGCTTCCATTTCAACTGAAGCTTTAAAAGGAAGCAATAGATCGGATATAGCATATACGGTTGGAATACAATCTGTTGATCCAATAATAAGCAACTCATTATTAACCATAGAATACACAAAAGTTTCTCCTTTTAATTATATGAATTCGAACAATGCTCAGCATTATTCAAATCACGGCTATCAGTTAGGACATTGGATAGGAAGCAATGGAGATGAGTTATATTTATCATATGCACAAAATATACTCAGAGGCTTTAGTATAAATGTTTGGGGCGATCATGTAAGAAAAGGTCAGATTGAATTACCGGCACAGCAGTATCAAGCTTCTTATCCTTCTACATTGTACGGACCAAGATTATCTATAACCGATTTCGGATTAAATGTTAATTATGAAATAATGAATAATGTGTTTGCTAAGGTTTATTATCAGCATTCAAATGCATACGGAAATAATGAAGGCAGGCTGCCGGATTTTGAAATGGGGAGTCATAGTTCTTTTGGTGTATATTTGGGATATGGGATATAATGAAAAAATTAGAAAATTAATAGTTATAAATAGCTAGGAGACTTAGATATAGAGAGACAAAACTGAATATTTCAGTATTTTCTACAATCTACTAACTACTGAC
The DNA here is from genome assembly GCA_964482855.1 of uncultured Candidatus Saccharibacteria bacterium. GTDB lineage: Bacteria > Patescibacteriota > Minisyncoccia > UBA6257 > UBA9933 > JAFGBB01. The sequence goes on from CAYZYY010000022.1 coordinate 833, forward strand.
CACCAACTTCCAACCCTATTCATCAAAAACATGATTAAGAGAATAAAAGGATTAAATCTGGTAATGTCCCAGATTAAAGACAGGAAAAAACTTTATTTTGGGATAATTGCGGCCGTTATTTCCGCGGTTATTGCGGCCGTTATTCCTTATATTTACGGCCGCTTGGTGGATATTGCCATTACCACCGATTCCCATGTAAAAACGATTATGGGGCTTATTTTTTTGTGGTTGATTTTATCTTTTTTCAGCAACAAGCTGGACGTTTTAAGCAGCCGTTACGCTTATGAAATGGCAACGGACGTCACAAATAATTTAATAGTGGATTTATTTTATCGCCTTTTGTGTTTTCCATTGAGCTTCCATAAAGAGAATAAGATGGGAAGAGTAATGAGAAGGGTACAGAGGGGTATTGACGACCTTGGCGACTTGATAGAAAGGACGATTTTCTCGTTTTTTCCGGCAATGATTTCCTTGCTTGTCGCCCTGGTCATTCTATTATTCGTCGAATGGCGTTTAAGTTTGATTTTGGTAGTGGCGAGTTTGATTTATATCTTAATGACTTTCGTTTACACTCCCAGAATTGTCAGAAAACAAAAATTAGTGCACCGGGGCTGGGAAAAAGCATACGGAGACCTTTGGGATTCGGTTTTGAACGTTCAGACGGTAAAATCTTCGGTTGCCGAAGAATTCGAACAAAAAAGAAACAAAAGAAATTTCAATTTCGCCGGAAAGAATTACAAAAACTGGCGTTTTATGTGGAAAAGAATGGGCTTTTGGCAGGGAATGATTCTTGCGGTAAGTTTCGTGGCGGTTTTCGGGACCGGAGTCATGATGTTGAGGTCGGGGATTTTAACGCCGGGCAAATTGATAATGTTCGTCGGTTATACCGCTCTTTTGACTTCGCCGTTATCCCAATTGGCGGACCAATACAGGATAGCTAAAACCTCAATTACTTCTTTCAAAAGGGCAATAAAATATTACGATATCGTTCCGGAAAAGGACGTGGTCAATTCCAGAGAATTGAAAGAAATCAAAGGAAAAATCACGTTTAAGAACGTTGATTTCGGTTACAAGAAAGATAAGTTAATAATCAAGAACGTTTCTTTTGAAGTTCAACCCGGGGAAACAATAGCCATCGTCGGCAAGAGCGGAGTGGGCAAGAGCACGTTAACGGACCTTATTGGCAGGTATCATTTCGCGACGAAAGGGCAGATTTTAATCGATGACGTTGATATCAAAAAAATAAAATTAAAATCATTGAGAAATCAGATAGCTTTAGTTCCCCAGGAAATTTTGCTTTTTAACGATACGATTAAAAATAATATCCGTTACGGCAAGATGAACGCTTCGGAAAAAGAGATTATGGCGGCGGCAAAAGCGGCCAATATAGACGAATTCGTCAACTCTTTTCCGAAAAAATACAGTCAGATGGTGGGCGAGCGGGGAATAAAACTTTCCGCCGGCCAAAAACAGCGCATTGCCATCAGTAGGGCTATTTTAAGAAACCCGAGAATTCTGATTTTGGACGAAGCCACCTCGGCCCTGGATTCGGTTTCGGAAAAGTTGGTTCAGGAAGCTTTTAAAAACCTCATTTTGGGCAGGACGACTTTTATCATTGCCCATCGTTTGAGTACCATTCAGAACGCGGATAAAATTATCGTTTTGGAAAAAGGAAGAATCGTTGAAATGGGGAATCACGGAGAATTAATGAAAAATCCCGAAGGAATTTACCGGAATTTCTGGGAACTCCAGACCGCCATAAGGAAGGCGGGGTAATGGTTTTAATTTAAGAATTTCCATTATGCAAAAAAAGGAAAGGGAAAAATGGATGAAAAGCTACGGCAAAACGGAAAATCCTCATTGGGCTTCCCAAGTAAAGCCCTCCAATTTATTAACGCGCAGTTTTATAAATTTTCTTAAAAAGGAAAAAACCCATAAAGGGAAAATTCTGGAAATAGGATGCGGCAACGGCAGGGATAGTATTCATCTGGCGCGGCTGGGGTACGACGTGGTCGCGATAGACATTGTTCCCAAAGCATTGGCTTTGGTAAAAGAAAATAAGAAGCTTTTTCTAAAAAATAAAAATCAAAGTAAGAAATTGAGATTTATAGTTGCTGATGCCGAAAAACTGCCGTTTCGCGGTGAATCGTTCGACGCCGTTTATTCCATCGGCGTTTTGCATTGCACGAATCTGAACAGGAGTTTGGAAGAGGCAATCCGGGTTTTGAAAACGGATGGCGTTGGCCTGATTCACTTATGGGAAGAAACGCTGATTATTAAAACGGATAAGGTTAAAACGTTTACTACGGCTTCAAAGATTAGGTCCATTCTGGGAAAACTTCCGGTAAAAATTGTGAAGTTTAGAAATATGGTCACGACCAATAAAGTTGATTATGACAAGGCTGAAAAAAACGCCCACAAGCATTATGCCGTAATCTTTTCTTTTAAGAAAATGAATAAGCCGCAATCCGGGAATTGATTCGGATTGCGGCTTAAGTTGGGCTAGAGACGTTGCGGTCTACAGGCCTGGAGACATAGGTCGCATCGCTCGCGAACGTCGTCGGTGGGCACATTCAGCTGTTGATAAGCCAGACACATCTTTCTGTCTGGTATATGAAATGGTTTCAGGGCTGAAACTATACAGGCCTTCAGGCACCGCTGGCAAGAAAGACACTCTGTGTGGGTTGATTCATAAGAAGCCGTTCCTGTCGAAAGATACCTGTCAGTGGCAATGGCCACGAACCGCAGCCAGGGCCCGAAATCGGGATGGATTACCAGGGAATTTCTTCCCCATTTGCCAATACCTGCCGTGACCGCAGCAGCTTTGAAGCTTGTCCCGTTGGGCAGTTTTTCTACTTGTTCGGCTTTAAACCCTTTTTTATGGAGTTGTTTCAGTACTTCTTCTACTCTGGGACTGAAATACTCAGCAAAACCGGGAAAGCCGAATTTATCACCTGGGTCAACAAAGAATGTGTCTAAATACCGTCCCTTTCGCGATTCCAGGCCGAGAATTAGATAATTTTCCCACACACCGGCCACGTCGAAGATTTGCAGCGCGTACTTCAGAATTTCGTCAGCTTCATCATCATACATAAAAGTCACTCCTTTCTATATATTTTAGTTGTGCTGTTTCGATTATGATAAATTTTGTCATAATTGTCAATTTTTTAAGCGGAAGTTGAATTAAATTTTCTTTTGCGATATTATTTTATCAATATGGCTATTAATGAAAAAACCTTGGAATATCTGGCTAATTTGAGCAGGATTGAGTTGGACAAAAGAAGCGAAGGAAAAATTTTGGAAGATATCCGGAAAATTCTCAATTATTTCGAGGAGCTAAAAGAAGTTGATACGGAAAATATCGAGCCGATGGCCGGAGGTACGGTTGAAAAAAACGTTTTTCGCGAAGATATTAAAAGCGACAAGCAACAGGCGGCAAGCGACAAGTTAGTGGAGCAGTTTCCGAAAAAAGAAAACGGGTTTTTAAAAATTCCGCCGGTTTTTGAGTAGCCCAGCAACATGGATTTAAACAATTTAACAATAAGCAAATTCCATCAAGGCCTTGTTAATAAGGAATTTTCCGCTTTTGAAATAACAAGGGCTTTTTTCGATAAGATTAAAGAAAAAGACGGGGAAATAGGCGCTTATCTTTCTTTAATGGAAGAATCGGCTTTGAGCCAGGCGGAAAAAGCCGATTTGGAGCTGGTAAAAGGCGGGGAATTGGGAATTTTGAGCGGAGCGCCTTTAATAATTAAAGACAACATCCTGATTGAGGGTTTTCCGGCAACTGCCGCCTCGAAAATGCTGGAAAATTATACGGCTGCTTACGACGCGACGGTGATAAAAAAACTCAAAAAAGCCAACGCGGTTTTTTTGGGTAAGGGGAATATGGACGAATTTGCCATGGGCTCTTCGACCGAAAATTCAGCTTTCAAAATAACCAGAAATCCTTTTGATTTGGAAAGGGTACCCGGAGGAACTTCCGGCGGTCCGGCCGCCGCGGTTGCCGCCGAGATGGCCCTGGCGGCTTTGGGTTCGGATACCGGCGGTTCCATCCGCCAACCGGCCGGCTTTTGCGGAGTGGTCGGTTTGAAGCCGACTTACGGCGCGGTATCCCGCTACGGCTTGATAGCCACGGCTTCGAGTCTTGACCAAATCGGAACCATAGCCAAGACGGTTGAAGACGCCGCGATTTTATTTAAAGAAATCAGCGGCAAAGACGCCATGGATGCCACCAGTGTTGACGTCCGATATGGAGACGAGTTTTTAAACCGGGGCTTGGAGGAGGTGAGAAAATTGAAAATAGGATTGCCCAAGGAATATTTCGCCGGCGGGTTGGATAAGGGCGTTTCTTCGGCCATTGAAGAAGCGATTAAACTTTTAAAATCTTTGAAATTGGAATTTAAGGAGATTAATTTGTCCCACTCCAAATATTCTTTGTCTTCTTATTACATTATCAACCCCGCCGAAATAAGCGCCAATCTGGCTCGCTTTGACGGATTACGCTATAGTCAAATCTCAAATCTCAAATCCCTGCCTTGCCGGCAGGCGGGTCAAATCTTAAATCTCAAAGATATTTATTTCCGACAAAGAGGAAAGGGATTTGGGCCGGAAACCAAAAGAAGAATCATTTTGGGAACTTTCGTGTTATCCTCCGGATATTACGACGCTTATTATGCCAAAGCCCAAAAAGTCAGAAGATTGATAAAGGAAGATTTCGATAAAGCTTTTAGCCCTTCGGACGGCGGGGTGGACGTGATTTTGGCTCCGGTTTCTCCGACAACGGCTTTTAAAATCGGCGAAAAAGCGGATGATCCCTTGCAAATGTATTTATCGGATATCTTTACCATTCCGGTTAATCTGGCTGGACTGCCGTCGGTTTCCATTCCCGTTAAAAATTACCAAAAAGACAAAAAAGAGCTGCCTATTGGTTTCCAGTTAATCGGCAAACCCTTTCATGAAGCCGACATTTTGGGAATGGGACAATATTATGATAAACTAAAAGCATGATTATTGATTTCGTAAATCCTTTCATAAATTTTTTCATTGAGAATCTGTTAATCATCCAGATTATTTCGTTTTTAATTTCCAGTATTTTGTTGGGGTGTATTATTTATTTTCTTTTTAACACCGAAGTCGTCAGTGGTCCGGTAAGTCATTTCATTGACGTCTTTAACGGCATTGATACATCCCGTCGCGGAAGCATCAAAGCTTGGAAGCAGATTCAGAAGAAACTGCAAACGAAACAAGAAAATCAGTTAAAACTGGCCGTGGTGGAGGCGAATAACATTTTAAACGGGGCATTGAGAGCCGCCGGCTATCAAGGGAAGAATTTGGGTGAACGCCTTTCTAAAATCGTTCCGGTTGAATTTTGCAACATTGAAGAAGTAAAACGGGCCCACGAAATAAAAAAGCGGATTGACTCCGAGCCCGACTTTTCCCTTACTCACGGCGAAGCGAAAATGCTCGTTGACATTTACAAAAAAGCTCTTCAGGATTTGAATTTAATAAAGTGAAGTAAAAATCATTTCTCATTATTGTAATCGGCGTCTTTATTTAAAAAAAAGACGCGGTCAATTTTCCCAGCGAGAAAATTGCCGCTTGGCCTCTCGGCTTCGCTCCTCCGACCTGGGTCGGAGACCGTGCCCACTCAGCCTGCGAGACACTTTTTTTCAAACAAAGTCGCCGATTTTGTTTATATACTAAGAAATCCTTTCGCAGTGAGTATGGCGGAAAGTGTTTCTGTTTGCCGACAGGCAGGTTTAAATATATGAGCGAGCCGCGTAGCGAGCCAGGTCCCGCGACGCAGGGAAGCAGGGTGGCGAGCAGCGTGCGAGCGAGTTTTATATTTTTGACGCTTGGAGCTGCTACGAACGATAAAGGGTTTCTTATAACAATCTACTTTATCTTCACTTTCCGGTATTTTTTCTTGCCACTGCGCAGTAAGATTTCTCCGTCTTTAAAATCGTCAACGGTTATCAGAAGATTGGGGTTATCCAATCTTTTTTCATTCAAATAAGCCCCGCCCTGGCTTATCAGCCGTCGGGCTTCGGAAATGGAATTGGACAATTTGGCCACGGCAAAAAGTTTGGAAACGGTCATTCCTTTTTTGAATTCGCTTTTTTCCAAATAGACGGCGGGTATTGAACCGGCCCGTTTTTTTTCTTTTCCAAAAAGGGCAAACGAGGCCTCTTTTGCTTTCTCAGCGGTTTCGTCTCCGTGAACGATTTTCGTGGCCTCAAAAGCCAAAACTTCTTTCGCCTTTTTTATTTGAGAACCCCTTAATCCGGTGTATTTTTCGATTTCTTTCATTGGCAGGAAAGTGAAAAGTTTCAGAAATCTTACGACATCTTTGTCGTCGGTGTTAATCCAAAACTGGTAATAGTCGTAAGGGGAAGTTTTTTTAGCATCGAGCCAGACGGCACCTTTTTCGGTTTTGCCCATTTTTTTTCCGCTGGCGGTTATAACCAGGGGAAAGGTAAGCGCGTGGGCGGACTTATTTTCCAGACGCCGGATAAGCTCGACTCCGGCGATAATGTTGCCCCACTGGTCGTTGCCGCCGGTTTGCAAAAGGCAACCGTATTTTTTGAAAAGATACCAGAAGTCGTAGGCCTGAAGAAGCTGGTAATTGAATTCCAGAAAAGACATTCCCTTTTTCAACCTCGTTTTTATGGCTTCGTGGGTGAGCATTCGGTTAACGCTGAAGCGCGTTCCGAAGTCGCGAAGAAATTCAATATAATTGAGTTTGACCAGCCAGTCGGCATTGTTGATGAAAAGCGCTTTATTTTTAGTAAAATCTATAATCGGAGAGACCTGTTTTTTGAGCGCTTGAATATTTCGATTAACCTGTTGACGGCTTATCAGGGGACGGGCTTTGTCTTTACCGCTTGGGTCGCCCACCAAGCCGGTGCCGCCGCCAATGATAAAGATAGGCCGGTGCCTTTGTTTTTGCCCGTGGGCCAGGGCCATAATCGGAATCAAATGTCCAATATGAAAACTGTCAGCCGTGGGGTCAAAGCCGTTATAAAAGCTTATTTTTTGTCCGGAAACCAGTTGATGAAGCGTTCTCTCGTCGGTTGACTGTTCAACAAACCCCCGTTCTTTTAAGATATCGTAGAAATTTTGTTTTTTATTCATAATGATTTATGTATCAGAATCTATTTTAGGAAACTACTAATTATATTTTTTATCTTTTAATTTGTCACCTTTGTTTTTGTCTCGGTAATATCTTGGTTTCCCAATTGCATCCAAGACCCGTTCATAAGGTTCTATGGAAACGGCGTTTTCTCCAAAATTTAAATTATTCAAATCCCTCAAAACGATAAATAAAATAAGAACCGCGGAGCTAATGGCTCCCGTAAAAAGGATTGAAATTGTAGAGCTGTCTTTAACGTAAAATAAAGAGGTTAATAGTAGTCCTCCCAACAAAAAAGTAATTAACCACTCTCCCCATGATAGTTTATCTTTGCCAAACATCACTAAATTTTCTCTAGCTTCGGAATGTTGATTGTATACATTTAGGATATTTGAATAGGTTTCGTTTGCTTTGTCGCCGGAGTACTGCAATTCTTCAAGAGACTTACCTAGATTGGCAAATTCTTTTTCTGTTTCAGAATATCTATCCCAGGGCAGAGGCATAAACTTATGAATATATTTTTCTATTTTAATTTCTACGTCTTTCAGCCATTGTTCATTTTTGGTTTCTTTTGCTAAAATCGTTGCGAAAAAATAGAAAGTTGATAGACAACTGGAGTCCGTTCCGGCATTATCTCTAATTCCTTGGTATCTCGAATATAAGTCAGCTATAAAAAAACCGATAATAATGCCAAAAAGAATGCCTATGAAATTTATTGAATTCTGGATTCTTGGATCGTTTTTTACGCCTGGAAAAAAATAAGAGGCCAGAAATGCTACAGAGATGGCAAAAAATAAAAGATGCTTAATTTTAACTTTCATAATTTTGTTAATTAATTTTACAATAAGGTTCAAAAAATGGAAATCTGGCGGGCCCGAAGGGATTTGAACCCTCAATTATAATGATTTGGCGCGGGTGATGGGATTTGAACCCACGATCTCCGCCGTGACAGGGCGGCGCTTTAAACCAGCTAAGCTACACCCGCTTTCAGGTATATTTTATACTTTCTTTTTAGATAAATCAATTTTTTATCAGCATTAATCAGTTTAAATCCCTGCCTGCCCTGCCTACCGGCAGGCAGGCGGTAGGCAGGAGCATTAATCAGCGTCTAAGTTTCTTCACGTATTTTTTGAATTGGTCGCCCCTGTCTTGGTAATCCTTGAAAATCCCGAAGCTGGGAGAAGAAGGGGAGAGTAAACAGATTTTTCCCGGAGAAGTTTTCTTGTAGCATAACTTCACTGCCTGTTCCATATTTTTAACCGGATAAAAATCAGGCAGTTTAAACGTTCTATTGGATGAGGAGAGTTTGACGATTTCTTTCCTGATTTTTTCACCGGTGAAAGGGAATAAAACCAGGGTTTTAATTTTTCGTTCCAAAATTTCTTTTGCCAATTCTTTAAAATCAACTCCGCCCCGGTCAAATCCGCCGAGAATCAGGGTCTGGACTTCGTTGCCGAACGATTTAACGGCCGAAATGGTGGCAATGGGATTAGTTGCCAGGGAATCGTTGTAAAAAGAAATTCCCCTGAATTTTCCGATAAATTCCAAGCGGTGGGGCAGGGGCTTGAATTTTTCAATGGACTTTTTAATTTTGTCTTTGGGAATGTTGAAAAATTTCGCCGCCTCAATGGCCGCCCCGACGTTCAAAAGGTAAAATTTGCCTTTGAGGTGGATTTTCGAACCAGAAACCATTTTTTCCGCCGTTTCCACGTTGATGGGAATTTTCCCGGCCAATGATTTTTTAGCCAGGGATTTTACGATTTCGTCTTTGGGATTGAAAATCAGCCAGTCGTTTTTCGTCTGAAACCGGCAAATGTTGGCTTTGGCCGAATAGTAGTTCTTAAAGTTTTCATGATAATCAAGATGTTCTTTGCGGACGTTGAGGAAAACCGCGATTTGCGGGCTTTTCTTGAGTCCCATTAGCTGGTGGCTTGAAAGCTCGTAAACGAAAACGTCATCTTTATTTGCTTTAATCAGGGAAGTGAGCGCCGGTTTGCCGATATTCCCGATTAAATGAGTCTTGATGCCGCTGTCTTTGAGGATTTTATAAATCAGCGAAGCAGTGGTGCTTTTGCCCTTGGTGGCGGTAATACCGATTATTTTTCCCGGGCAATTGGCGAAAAAAATCTCCGTCTGGGAGGTGAAAGTGATTTTTTTACGCAAATAAGAATTAATGGTTTTCGGAGGAATGCCCGGCGATTTGATTACGAGGTCATAGTTTTTCAGGGAATTGAGGTGGTTTTTTCCGAGATAAGTCCTGATTTTTTTATCGGTTTTGATTATCGCTTTTATTTTCGGCGGCAGTTTTTTGAAATCCAATTGGTCGGCCAAACCCAGAACTTTGGCCGGAAAAAATTTTCTCAAAAATGAAAAAGTGTCCAGTCCTTCCCGGCCCAAGCCCAGGATTAATATTTTTTTATTCTCAAAGTCCGATTTTAACGGCTCAGCCGTTGAGCCGTTAAATGAGCCGCCTGCCTGCGCAGGCAGGTTAAATGAGCCGTTAAAAACCGCTTTTTTAAGTTCTTTTTTTAGGTCCTTGGGCAGATAGTTATTTTTGTCCCAGGAACTCATTATTTTCCTGGTCTCCGTTGCCAGTCCGGGATGTTGGGGAAGAATCTTATTTTGGAAATATTTTAAAAGGGGAGGCGCGTCCGGACCGGAATTTTTCAGATTCATATAAAGCGCGGCCAGAGTTTCCTTTCTCGTGCCCACGCACTCGAATGGCTTAATTCCTTTTTCTCCGGTTAATTCTTTTAATAAAGGAAGAAGTTTTTCGTCTTTAAAAAGGTTTTTTCCGAATATTTTTACCGTTTTTTTCTGTCCTAAAACCGCTGACAAGCCGATGAAAACAAAAAGGCATTTCGGGCACTGGCCGCACCATCTTCTGATTGGTTTCTTTTTCCCGGAGTCGGTTTTCCGCGCCTCGTTGCAGCTCAGGAAAGCGC
>CAYZYY010000023.1:0-10639 GCA_964482855.1 uncultured Candidatus Saccharibacteria bacterium
GTGCCAGCCTGGATTCCTTTTTTCCCGACCCAGCCGCCAAAACCTTTTCCAACCCCCTTAGCCCAGCCATAGGCCGTGCCGGCAAAAGCAATTCCTAAAGAGTTGGCCGCGAACAAACCGCCTATCATCAAACCGGTTATTATTACTAAATTTCCAATCACGCTGGTATCAATGGAAACGCCCACCTGCCCGCTTTTTGTGGCAGTCTCACTAATCTTAATTATTTTATCGGCGTAATCCGGATAATTTTTCATTGCCACAATGGTTAAATAAAGGAAAAAGTAAATTATGGGCGCAAAAAATGTCCAGCGCAAAAACTCGCTCCACCATTTTTGCCAATGCTTCTGCGTTCCCGGAAATATCCACAAAAGCCAAACCAAAGGCGACAAAATCAAAAGAAGCGCCAAAACAACATAGCGAATAATCAGCATTATAGCTATTGCTAAAAGCGTTAACGCTCCTATAAAGGTAAAAGCGGCAGCAAAAAACACCTGGGCAATAAGGCCTAAAAGCGCGCCTCCAAAGTCCATTGTTCCCCCTAAAAAGCTTTTAGCATCTTCTATTTCAGCGGCTTTCAAATATTGCTGGGCCCTGAACATTCCGGCCAAGGTTTCGGAAAAATCGGTAAAACCTTGGGGCATTGATTTACTGATGAAAATTTCCGTTGCCATATCGGCCACGTTAATGAAAGCGCCGGCAATAAGCAGACTGAAATTAACCAGAAGCGCGGCGACAATCAACTTCCAAAGGGTCTGTTTCATCGCATAACTCTGTTTTCTGAAAATAGTGGCAAAAGCAATAATAATGATCGCCAGGACAAATCCTAAATTGGCAAACCCAAGCACGATTGGCCAGCCAACGTGAACTATGGACCCGTCAGCCAGAATTCCCCTGTTAAAGCCCATGGCGATATTAATCAGAAATCCGCCAATGGAAAAAATAGCTGCCGCAATAAAACCGGCAATATAGCCTACAACGTAAGCTACGCCGCCGATTGCTTTAGCTGTAACGGTTCCAATAATCCCGCCAACTAACTTTCCTGCCAAACTTCCTTCTTGAGCATAAGCAATTCCGGTACTCCCGATTACCAAAAAGATAGCCCCTATTAAAAATACTGAAATAATCTTCCAATTTTTGAATTTTTTGAGTTTTTTAGAAATTAAAATATTCATTGTCTTTAAATACAGCTGATTAATCGCGTTTGATAATCAAAAAGGTCATCTCTTTTCTGTTGTGATTCTTCTTCGGCGGCTTTTTGGGCGCTTCCGGAATAAACCTCAAGAATAATGTCGTCGTATTCGCCGAGAAACTCAGTGTAATTAGCGTTCAAAATATCCATCTCCCTTAATCGGTAGTCAGGAGAAATCGCTTCGGCTTCGGCTTTCAGAATTTCAATCTCGCTAATTAATTTTTGAAGATTTTCTATTTCGGTTTTTAACCGGTTAACTTCGGATTCTGCCTTGTCAACATCTGTCTGGTAAACGGGCGGCTGACACCCTTTTTGTTGAATCTTCTTCAAAACCACGACTATTTGCTCCGCGCTGGGAAGTGAATTATTCTTGTCCCCTAAAATCGCGTTGCGGTCATCAAGAACGTTTTGGTACTCGGCGATAATCCTTGCTTTTTCCTGGCTCTGAATCTGAGTCAGACCATCCTCGTAGGGCTGGGTATAAGGAGTGATATCCTGTTCGTATTCGGAACTTCCTTTTATCAATCCCACTCCTTCTTTGACCACTCGGTTAATGACCGCGTTGGTGATAGCAGCCACGTATTGTTCGAGTTCTTTGGCGGTCAATATGTAATCAATGTCAACACCCACCGCCTTGGAAACCATTTCGCCCACCACCACCCCGGGAGTGATATCTTCCATTTCCGAAGGGAGACAATAATTGCCTTTTGAATCCCTTACGTAGCTTCCGGTAGAACCTGGAGCGTGATATTCTATCTGGCCTATTTGCGTCACACTGAAGCCGCCGCCCTTACATCTTTTAACTGATAAAAATCCCTTGCCGGCTAAAGCTTCATCTTGTATCGCCTGCTGTCTTGCCGCGGCCTGGTAAGTTTTTTCGTCGTTAATCATTATAAGCTGGCCGTAATAATTGTTTTGGGGCTGCCAGGACTCCCTGTAGGCAATCCAGCCGCCATTTTCGAAATCTTCGTAAAAATCTTCAATGTTGGCAACAATATCATCAAGGGTACACTCTATCCGTTTGGAAAATTTCGGCACCGGTAAAAGCGCCAATTGGACCTGAAGCTTGAACGGCGAACACAGGAAAGCCGCGTTCGTCTGAAGAATTACGTCTCCTACCGCCGCGTTGGCCGCGTCTTCCAAGAAATTTTGCCAGTTACTGACGAACTGGGGATTACCTCCTCCCTGAATCCAGGTAATGATTTCATCAACTATCATGTCCAAGAGACGCCTTCTCAGAGCTTCCAGAAATATGCTAAACAAGGTCTGAATAATGTTATCTTTCGTTTCCTTTGCCGCCTTAGCCGTTTCCACAACCCTAAGCTGGGAATATTGAACCACATCAAACACCGGAACCGTAATCGCCCGTTGGGCATCGGCAGCACTAGCCGCACTCTGGGTCACGCTCGTATATATGCCCAAATTAGCCAACCAATCAGTTACCACCCCACCCAATCCCTGGGCCTCAACTTTTTTAGGAGTAAATAAAAGAGGAGAAAAAATCAATGACTGAATGATAATAATTAAAATTAATCTCTTGAACATAGTTTATTAAAAACTCAAATTATTTTCTGAAATTCCCTTCGCCATTAAAATTTGAACGCCCTGAGCCGATTCTTCCAGATTGGAAATTAATTGGGACGCCAAATAAGCCCTTAATGGGTCTTCTTCAAAGTCGGCGATTGCTTTCCACAATGAATTGGCGGAATAAAAATGAGAAAGCAGGGCTTTGTGAAAATCAACCCAGTTAGCGGGAATTATTATTTGATAATAATCACTGGCCATTGTTTCATAAAGATTGGCGAGCTCGTGGGCAGAAGAGGGGTCGCTGTTTTCCACTATTTCGTTTAAAACGCCCACATCGGTTTTGTCAAAGCCGTCCAAATACTTCTGGGTTGTATTCTCAAGGTTTTTCAGGTATTGGATTTGGTTTTCCGAAGAAACATCTTGGGAAATCTTGAATTTGCTTTCATCCACTCTCGGATGATAAGGACTCGTGGCCTCGCCGGATGAATTCTTTGATAAAAATTCATCCAAAAGCTCCTGAGAAAGAACTTCCTCATTGGGCGCCGAAATGGCTGTTTCCCCGTCTTTCTTGGTCAATCCCTCCTGGTTTTTTTCTTTAATCTGCTCGAAAATCATCTGACTGAAAGATTTAGTAAGATTTTCTTCCGCCTGAGCGGTTTGATTTCCTCCGCTTATCGAATTTATTACGCTTAAAACGTTTTCCTCCACCCATTGAACGGGATTTTTAATCAATGATTTATTTTCCTCCGAAAGCAATTCTTCACCGACTCCGCCAATCTGGGGCATTGAGTTTTTAACGATGAAATAAGAACCCGCGATTCCGGCGGCAATGATTAAAATTATGGCGGCGATTTTTTCCGGTTTCATTGTCATTAATTATATAAGATAAAACGGATTTTTGAAACAACTTAAATGGGGACTGCCGAGGAACCGAAAAATAAAATTTGGGCGATTCCTATCGGATAATTATAGTATATTTTACTGCAAACTCCGGGACCCCAAACGGCCCTGCCTAAGTCATAATATCCCGGGGCTATTATTTTATAAAGAAATGGATTTGCCACATAAACCGGATAATAAATCCAAAGCAGCCCTCCTTTTACGCCGGAAATGACCACCGCAAAGCCATTAGTGCAAAAGTCGGCATAGCTGACAACCAATCCCCCGAAATGGTAAAAAGAACCTTCTGTCTGAGCCTGGGCTTTTGGGATGGAAATCAAACTGAAAGATTTCCGAGGCAAAGACAGCGCTTGTTGGAATTTAGGCGGGTCAGTTTTCGCTTTTTCCGAATATTGGGAGAATAACTCATTTATTTCTCCCTGGGACAAATTTTCCCGGCTTAATTTCCCGGCAATTTCGGAGTGATACCGGAACCAGGAAAGCATTGCCTGATGGGCGGAAGCAAATTGGCTGCCAACGGAAAGCTTCTGTAAATCCCCCAATACTCTCTCATCCAGTCCTTGCCAGGCCTTGAAAGAAATTTTTAATTCTTCCGACATTCCATTTCGGCCGGCTTCCTGAATCAATTCTTCCAAAGAAAGAGCTCTGCCGTCTTGGTTCTTTTTTATTGATTTGAATTCTTCCCCGGTAAACCCCTTATTCCAGGCTCCTAAAACTTGAATGGAATATTTTTCAAGCTCTTTTGTTTTTTCGGCCGTTTCCGTCGTATTAAAATTTAAAGAACCGAAATTTCCAAATTCTCCCAGATTGAACTCGTCAACGATTTTTTGAAACGGCGGGTTTTCAATTTTTCCTTTTTGGGCTTGTTCAACCGTTGGCAAGAATTCTTCCTGAGCGCTTTCTATCCATTGAAGAGGGGTTTGAATTTCGAATTTTCCGCCGGATTCTTTATTAAAGTTATTTTCTTGGTTATAAAAAGAAGTAGAAATGGAATTTTTATCGAAAGGAATAACTTTAATGCCCAGAAAAAGCATTAAAATGACTATAACAAAAACAGAAATACTTGTTACAGCTTTCATCGATTTCATTTCTTGAATTATACATATTATAACCCGTGAAGTAAAGACGAAATCCGCGTTATTCCTTTTCCCGAAGGCGGTATTGAAAGGCCTCGGCAAGATGAGAGCCGGAAATTTTTTCCGATTCTTCCAAATCGGCGATTGTTCTGGCGATTTTTAAAATCCGGTAATAACCCCGGGCTGAAATGAATGATTTTTCCAGGATATTTTTCAAAAAAACGCCGGCTTCCCGGTCAAAATCCAAAAAATCATCAATCTGTTTAGAGCTCAACTCGGAATTGAGGCGGACCCTCGGCATTGTCTTCAAAAAGCGCTCCTTCTGGATTTTTCGGGCCTTTTCCACTTGGTCCTTGATTTTCCGGGTCAGGTTTTCGTCGCGGATTTTATTTCTCAAATCTTCAATCTTTACTCGGGGAACTTCAATTTGGATGTCAATCCGATCAAGCAAAGGACCTGACATTTTTTTCTGGTAGCGGAAAACTTCATTGGCGCTGCAGCGGCATTCTTTTTCGCTGTCGCCGAAATAACCACAGGGACAGGGGTTCATCGCCGCCACCAGGGAAAATTTCGCCGGAAAGAGTAAGGTATTTTTAGCCCGGGAAACGCAAATTTTCCCGCTTTCCAGTGGCTGGCGAAGAGATTCCAAAAGGTCCCTCCGGAACTCCGGAACCTCATCCAAAAATAAAATACCCCGATGAGCCAAACTGATTTCTCCGGGTTTAGGGTTCGTGCCGCCGCCGACAACGGAAACCGGAGAGGCGCTGTGATGCGGCGACCGGAACGGACGGAAGTTCAAAAAATTATTTTCTTTAAGCAGGCCGGCGGCGCTGTAAATTTGGGTAATTTCAATCGCTTCTTCCAAAGAAGGCGAGGGAAGGATTGAAACTATTGCCTGGGCGAGCATTGTTTTGCCGGCGCCGGGCGGCCCGGTCATTAAAAGATGGTGGCCTCCGGCCGCCGCCACGGTCAATGCCCTTTTGGCGTTTTCCTGCCCTTTAATTTCCGAAATGTCGGTTAATGACTGATTCTGTCCCGGCCGGAACTCGGTAATCGGCTGGGTTTTGATTAATTGTATTCCTTCCAGATGGTTAATTATTTCCTCAAGCCGGGAAACCGGAATTATTTTAATTCCCTTGATAACCGCCGCTTCCAGGGCGTTCTGTCCGGGCAAAAACAAAAACTTGAAATTTGCTTTTTTCGCCAGGCGGCTGATATTCAAAGCGCCGCTGACCGGACGCAACAATCCCTCCAAAGAAAGTTCGCCGATGAAAACTTTATCGCGCGTCTCAAATTCCTTGATTTGCCGGGTTGCCAGAAGGTAACCCACGGCAATGGCCAAATCATATTGAGAGCCGGTTTTCTTAACGTCGGCCGGCGCCAGATTGACCGTAATTTTCCGGTTTTCCTTGGTCGGCGGCTTAATGTCGCTGTTTTTTAAAGCCGAGCTAACCCTTTCTTTGGCCTCGTTCAACGCCTTATCCGCCAGGCCGACAATATTAAAAGAATGGAGACCGACGTTGATGTCGGTCTCCACCTCTATAAGCCGGGCATCAATGCCTTCCAATTCGGCTGAGTAAACTTTGGAAAAATTCTTCACAATACTACTTTGTTAATTTTTTACATGCCTTGCATAATCGCGATTCCGGAACAATCTCCAAGACGTCCAAGGAAATTTTCTTTCCGCATTTCTCGCAAACGCCGTATTTTTTATTTTCCATTTTTTTCAAAGCGCTATTAACGTCAACCAATTGCTCTTTGTAATTTTGGGCGATGGACAGCTGATTGCCGAATTCCTCGGCTTCATCCGTTTCCTCGTCTCCGGAATCAACGTCGCTGCCAAAATCGGGAATTTTATAAAGTTTTTTTATTCTTTCCCTAATGGCTTCCCTTATTTTCATCAGGCGATTTTTAAATTGTGATAAAAATTTTATGTCCACGATAGTAAATTTAAAGTTTAAAAATCAAAAATTAAAATGATAATGTAAAGTTATAAAAATGGTTTAATTTCAAAATTTAATTTTAACACTTGTGAATTTTACATTTTAATCTGTTATTTTACACTTTGATTTTTACATTTTGAATTTTTTATGCCGGTGGCATTTCAGCCGGAAAGAAAATTTTTGAAATCACGAAATATCCCAGAAGCCCGAATCCCGCGATAATTATTAAAGCGGCAATAATAATCCCAATAAATTTCCACTTGAGCGATTTTTTCCCGTCAGAAAGTTTTTCTTTTTCCCGCGAAGTGGAAATCTCGGCTGGCGGGGAAAAAATCGCCTTTTCCGGACCACCATACCCGGTAATATTGAATTTATTTTCAGTTTTCGCTTTCTCGGGTTTAACCTGCTCAGGCGTAAAATATTCCGGGGCAATCATTTCACCTCCGCCCTGCTCCAAAGCTTTAATATCCGACTCCATTGTCCGGACACTGATTTCCGGGCCCGGCGGTTCCGGCGCAACCGGTTGTTTTGGGACGTTTAAATTCTGTTCCATATATTAATTTTATAATTTTAAACAATTAAAGCAAGAGGAAATAAAAGACCGGGTTCTGCAATTGTAACGTTGAACCCGTACGCAATTCCGTACGTACATATGTACGTATGTTTATACTAGCTCTCGGGAGCGTAAAATAACAAAGAAGCAAAAATAAAACGCGTTAAATAACGGGGTTGATGAAGAACGATGCCATGGTATATTCTATATGGCCTCTTTTTTGTATCCTAAGACCAAATACAATATTCCTGGAATCAACGGAAAGAACATATTCATGGAAAATACCGCTTTTGTCGTCAACCCCAATATTATGCCTATTATTATCGGAACAACCACGAGATAACCTCCGATTTTTTCAAATTTCCACCCCAGCCCAAGCCCTATAAAAATTAAAGGGTACATAGCCAATATAATATTGTCCCACAATGAATAATCAGGGTCGGCAAAAGGCAATGGATTTCCATAGCCGAAATAAAACGGCAGACCGAATAATAACACTGCCAAGGCGATAACTCTTGCAATCCACCTTAAAATTTTCATTTGTTTTAAATTCATATTATTTTAGGTAAAAACAAAAACTATTTTTCGTTTTTGCCGGATTTTTTTAAATCTTCAATTTCTTTTCTGTCGCGCTCACTAGCTTCGCGCATTGCTTCGCGCCATTCCCCAAAAGCCTCGCTTGATTTTTTTTCGGCCTCACTCAACAAAGGATATAGTTTTGAAAGAATAATTATTCCGGCTTCATTCTTGTCTATTGCGCTGTCGCGAGTATTGTTAATTTTCTCTATAATACGACTGTGTTCTTTTATTGCTTCTTGCCATCTTTGATACTTTTGCCCCTCTAAATTTTCAAAAGAAGAACCTTCTCCTTTTTTAAATTCTTTAATCATATTGTTTTGATTAATTTATAAAATCGACTTTTAATATCAAACTTAAAAAGGTTTTTATTTTTTAAATCCGTCTTTATCAAAAATTTCACCCGTCTCATTTTTTTCCTTGGCGCCGGATTCAGCAAATTTCTCTGCGTCTTTTATGACTTGCTTGATATCTTGAGAAAGCTTCCACTCCTCCATTTCAGCTGCCGCCTTTCTTTTTGTATTGGCTAACTCCAAAGTAATTTCGTCAGACGCCTCCATGGCGACGAGTTTTTCGTTTAGTGTTTTAAGAAATATATCCTTTAAACTTTCCTTTTTTCCAGCTAATGATTCTGCTTCAAATTTTTCCATAATTTTATTGGCTAATTATTTCAATTGTGCGCGGGAGAGGACTCGCCCCGTTATTCAACGGGGCGCCCGGTTGTATAACCGGGCGAACCTATATTTTTGTGCCCAGAGTGGGATTCGAACCCACAACCTCTTGCGAGGTACGGCCCCTCAAGCCGCCGCGTAAACCAATTCCGCCATCTGGGCCGCTAAGCCGTCTTGCCGATTTTCCGGCGGATTTTCTTTTTGGAAAGCTTCCTCAGGAAATAAAGTTTTGACCGGCGGATTTTCTTCGGAGAACTCAAAATTTTCACCTTAACGATATCAGGCGAATTAATCGGATATATTTTTTCCACTCCCACTTCGCTTAAGGTAGCGCGCACGGTAAAAGTGGCCCCGCTTTCCGCGCCGTGCTTTCGCCCAATCACCATTCCCTTGAAAGTGCCGATTTTATCCTGAACCGAAATGGTGGCCCCGGGTTTAATTTTTTCCAAAGTTTTTTCGTCAATCATGCCAACTATGATATATCCAATTAACCGGTTAGTCAAGAAAGCGGGGTTCTTATTCTGATTCTAAAGTTTCCAGAAAATTCTTTAGCTCCTCGGGTAGTTCGGCTTCGATTTTAATTCTTTTTCCGTCTTGTTGGCTGAATTCCAATGATTCGGCGTGAAGGAACATTCTTTTTAAACAGAAGTTGTTCCTTTTACCGGCGTAAAGCGCGTCGCCGACAATCGGATGGCCAATTGAAGCTAAGTGAACCCTAATTTGGTGGGTTCGGCCGGTTTTCGGTAAAACTTTCAACAAGCTGAAAGTCGCGGATTGACGCGGATAATGAAGATACGCAAGCGTTCTATATTCCGTAATTGCCTGTTTTTCCATTTTACCTTCCCAAACCGTTCTTTTAATTGTGCCGGGTTTCAGACGAATGGGCTTATTGATAGTGCCCGTTCTTGGCTTAACCTCTTCGTAAACCAAAGCCAGATAATTTTTCTCAATCTGTCTAGTCTGGAAAAGTTTTTTGAAATAATCGAAGGATTCCTGATTTCGGGCAATTAAAACAACGCCGGAAGTATCCCTGTCCAAGCGATGAACAATCCCGGGCCGGATTTCCGGATTGTCGCCCACATTTTTTATCTCAGGGTAATTTTTTAATAACCAATCAACAAGAGTTCCTGTGGCATATAACATGCAACGTGTAGCATTTTTATTTTTATCATTTTTTGCTTCATACCCCATGCTGCGCGTTTCATGAATCGGATGAACTAAAACGCCTGCTGGCTTGTAAACCGCCAGAAAATTTTCGTCTTCGTAGACGACTTTAATCTCTTCTTGCATATCTAAATTATAAATAAAAATGAGCCTTCGGCAAATAAATACCAAAGGCTCTATATATTGTGCCCGGGGTGGGAGTTGAACCCACACGAGATTACTCTCACAGGATTTTGAGTCCTGCGCGTCTGCCAATTCCGCCACCCGGGCAGACTTAAATTATATTCTTTAAATATTCCTTTCCGCAACCGGATTTTAAATACTTTTCTTTGTTTCTTGCCTCTTTTCGTGTTTCAAACTTTTCAATATATATTAACTTAAACGGCTTATAAAATTTAGTTGTTCTCTCTAAGCCGTTATTATGCTGATGCAATCTACGGCTTATATTATTCGTTAAGCCCGCATAAATATAATCTTTATTTAAACTTTTAATCGCATAAACATTATACATAATATTAATTTAAGGTTCTGCGCGCCTGCCTGCCGGCAGGCAGGTCTGCCAATTCCGCCACCCGGGCAAAATTTTATCCTCAATTTTCATTGATAATATCACGGAAATATGGATAGAGTAAACCCCGTTAGAAATCGCAAACGAGTGTTTTATCTTAATATATTTATGTATTATAATAATCATGATATCTTCTTCGGAGAAAACAATATAACGTTCGCGTTCTATTTCTAACGGGGTAAATATAAATTTAACGCTAAATTATGGCTAAAGTCATCAGTATTTGCAATCAAAAAGGCGGGGTCGGGAAATCAACGACCGCCATAAATCTTTCCGCTTATCTGGCGGCTCTGGGCAAAAAAACCCTACTGATTGACTTTGACCCCCAGGCCAATGCCAGCTCGGGATTGGGTTTTGACCCGAGAACAATCAGCGACAGCATTTATCACGGCATTTTGGGTTATGCCGGTTTTGAAAACATAATCAAAAATACCCTGCTTTATAATTATCATTTGATTCCGGCCAACCAGGA
>CAYZYY010000024.1:0-10504 GCA_964482855.1 uncultured Candidatus Saccharibacteria bacterium
CTGCGGCAAGGATGGCTAATATACCGATGACAATGACCAGTTCTATGAGAGTGAAAGATTGCTCCTTTTTGAGGAATTTACGCATATATATCATTGTAGTTGATAATATTGAAAGAGTGAAGTTAATAAGAACAGCTTTTTAGCTTTTTAGCTGATTAGATAGTTAGATAATCAGAAACGGCTCAGCCCTTCGATAAAGGCTTCGACTGAGCTCAGCCGAATGTCCTCAGGGCAGGCACCCTGAGCCGTTTATTTTGTATTAATTTGGACTTTGGATAATATAATATATAGAGAATATAATTTACTATAATAATTCGCGATCGCGAATTATTATAGTAATATTTAAAAAACCCGTTTAGTTGACAATTAGTTGACAATTAACTATTTATTAGTTTACAATTAGTTTACAATGTTGACCAAGAAAAAAATTATTGAAACAGCCCAAAAAGAGGGTAGGATTCGCGCTAAAGACATGGCCGCGCGTTTTGGCGTTTCCAGACAGTACTCCAGTAGGCTTCTCTCTAAACTTGTAAGTGAAGGGCATTTATTTAAAATCAGGAAAACCAGAGGGGCATTTTATGTTTCCATGGATTACCTGAAAAATAATAAAGGTATCATTCCCAATCATGCGTCTTTGGTTTTGCGAAATCATAATTTGGAAGAACACAAGGTTCTTGAAGATATTGAAAATTCGGTTCCGAGACTAAAGGAGTTGCCGGAAAATATCCAAAGCATTTTTACTTATGCTTTTTCGGAAATGCTCAATAATGCCATTGAACATTCCAAGTCGGAGAAAATTCGCGTTGAGGTTAATATCCAAAACGACACGCTTTCATTCCGGGTTCAGGATTACGGCATAGGCGTTTTCAAAAACGTGATGGAACAAAGAAAATTAAAATCCGAATTGGAAGCAATCCAGGACTTATTGAAAGGAAAGACGACGACGACGCCCAAATCCCACTCCGGGGAAGGAATATTTTTTACTTCGAAAACAGGAGATATTTTTGCCTTAGAGAGCTTCGATTACGGCCTTATCGTTGACAATAATTTACCCGATGTTTTTGTGGAAAAACCGCGGGAATTACCGAAAGGCACCCTTGTTAAATTTCAGATTAGCGTTAACTCTAAGCGGCGTTTAAACGACGTTTTCAAAAAGTTTACCAATGTCGGCAAAAGGGGTTATGGCTTTGATAAAACCGAGATACGTATAAAGCTTTATGCCCTGGGCGGCGTCCATATTTCGCGCTCACAAGCCAGACGTGTCCTGTCGGGCCTGAATAAATTCAAAGTAATTATTTTTGATTATGATAAAGTGCCGGTAATCGGTCAGGCTTTTGCCGACGAAATTTACAGAGTTTTTCAAAAAAAATATCCCGAAATAAAGATAGAATCCGCCAATATTAATGAGGGCGTCAAATTTATGATTAAACGAGCGAAAAACGAGTAGTTTTTATTTTATGCTTTCTCCACGCGCTCGGCGTATTCGCCGGTAGCGGTGTTTATCCTTATAATGTCTCCTTCGTTAATGAAAAGCGGAGCCGACACTTTAGCGCCGGTCTCAATGACTACGGTTTTAGTGCCTCCCTGGGCCGTATTTCCGCGGATGGCCGGCGGAGCTTCAACAACCTTGTATTCTCCTTTAATGGGCAGCTCGATGCCGATGATTTCGTCGTCGAATTTCAAGGCAATAATTTCCATGTTCGACTTGAGAAGCTTGCCAGAATCGCCGATTAATTCCGATTTCATCATGAAGCGGTTTTTGGGATTTTTGGGCTCATTAAACCAAAAATCTTCCTTATGGGAATACAAAAACCGCGATTTCATTTTTTCCACTTCCGCTTCTTCGAATTCGTCCGCCGGCTTGAAAGTTTTCTCCAGCACCTGGCCGGTTTTCAAATTGCGGACTTTGGCGTTGGCGTTGGCTCCACCCCGCCCCATCTGAAAACGCTTAATTGAAAGCACCACGTAAGGGTCTTTTTCTATTTTTATAACCGTTCCGTTTTTTAAGTCGTTAATGTTAAGCGTCATAATTGTTATAGTTGTTTTATTTGTTGTAATTGTCTAAAAAAGTGTTTTCTGGGGCTCTATTTCCTTTTTTTCTTTTTCGCTAAAAATGCTGATTTTGCCGTATTCGCCGTCAAACCCGGGTTCAATTTTCAGTTTCCTATCCTTAAGCGCCTTTATTGCCCGATAAATATCAGGGTCGGCTTTGCTTTTTATTTCTTCGTCCTCGGTGTCCAGCAAAAGTTTCAGTTCACTGCCGAATATTTTGATTAAATTATCATATTCCGCTTTTACCTTTTTGGTACTGACTCCCATACCGTAGACGTCGGCAACAACCTCGTCAAGAGGAATGAGATTGTAAAAAGGCACGAGATTGTCGTGGGTCTGGTAATAACCTTTTCCTTCGCTTTTTATCTCGGGACGGTCAGCCAGCTTTTCCACCCGGTTCATTACGCCAATAGTCAGCTTTTTGCCGCATTTCGGGCAAATTCCATTGTGTTTTTCGGTTTCTTCGGGAGAGAAAACCACGTCGCAGTTCCGATGGCCGTCATAATGGTATTTGCCCTCCTCGGGGAAAAACTCAACCGTGGCTATAAATTCTCGAATATTACTCGAATTGCCTCGAATATCTCCCGAATCAGATTTATTTTTTCGCGCATTAGGGGCGCCGCTTTTTATGGCTTCAATTATTCCATTGTAAGAAAGTTCGGTGTCGAAAATATTGGCTTCGCGGCCGATTCTCTGCAAAGAATGGGAATCGGAATTGGAAATCAAAGCGATTCCGTCCAGTTGAGAAAGCCGCCAGTTCATTGCCGGGTCGCTGGACAAGCCCGTTTCCCCGGCAAAAATGTTTTTGGCGTACTGGCCGAAGCAATCTTCTATGGAATCGAACCCGGACATCGAACCGAACATACTGAACCACGGAGTCCAAATGTGCGCCGGAACGACGGCCGCCTCAGGGCTGGTGCTGAAAACGATTTTTGCCAGTTCCCGGGCGTCCAAACCGAGAATGGGACGGCCGTCGGATTTCAAATTGCCTACCCAGCCCAGCTGGGTATTGATTTTTTCCACCGTCTCAATATCCGGAGAAAAAACAAGGTTATGAATGCGATAAGTTTTGCCGTCTCGGGAATAAATACTGGAAATTTCGGTACTCAGGAAAAACCGGGTTTGCGCCAAAGTGTCCTTGATGGTTTTTTGTTTGTATTGCGACTTCAACTTGAAAAGCCCGGGCTCGGCCGGTTCCAGTTTTTCCTTTATTTCCTTGAACCACTCCGGATGGGTAAAATCTCCGGTCGCCATTACCAGAATGCCCTTGTCGTCAGCCCAGCGGTCAAGTTCTTCCAAAATCATACTCTTGCTCGTGGCCCGGGAGTATTTGGAGTGAATATGTAAATCGGCAATGAATTTCATGTAAAATTATCCTTTTTTACTTTGTTTAATAATGAAGTCGGATATTAAAGTTAGCATCCTATTGAACTCTCCAGGCTTATCAAATTCATGGCCGCAGTTTTTAAATTCAACCAGTTCACAATCTTTGATAAAAGACGATATCTTCCTGACCCGCTCAATAGAAACAGACTTATCCATGTCGCCGTGGACTATTAAAGTCGGGATTTTAATTTTTTCGGCAGCCTTATAACCGTTATTGTTATCATAATCCTCAAAAAATGTATAATTAAATTTATACTTTTTCCCCTTGTCCATAATATAGCGATAGCCCCTTTCTTTCCATTCCCGTATTGAGTCCTCGCCGTATTTTTGGGTACTATGTTCTTTATAATCCGGCACGGGCGCTTTCAAGGCTAAGGCGAATAAATCATTGCTTTGGGAAGCCGCCATTATGCTGGCGGCTCCGCCGAAACTGGAACCGACCAAGGCGATTTTGGAATAACCCTCTTCTTTTAGACATTCAATAGCCTCCAAAATATCGTCAACGGCCTCCGAGAGCGTAATGTCTTCAACTGATCCTTCGCTTTCACCGTGCCCAAAGAAATCAAAACGAAACGTTGAAATTTTCTCTTTATTCAAAATTTGCTCAAGATTCGAATTTGTAAAACTATCCTTACCAGTAAAGAACCCGTGGCAAAGAATGATAACGGGCTTCGAAGTTTCGTCCGTTGGATTCGACAATATGCCGCAAAGCCTGTTTCCTTTTGAATTTTCGAAATACATCTTTTTTTTCATATAAAAAGGGTCTTTCAGCGACGGCCTGCCGCCAACCAGTTTTTGTACTTGCGTTTATTTTTGGTGACGTTCAATTTGGGAAATTTTCTTTTCGGAATCGGTTTATTTAGAAATGGGCACAGTTTCTCCCAGCCGTCGCCACCGCAAATATCCATTATTAACAATTTGTTTTTTCTTTTTTTGAAATACTCTTTCACCTCGCGAACGTGCTTCTTATAGACCCTTTTCCTTCGTGCTTCATTAAAATCCACCGACCCCCAGGTTTTCTTTCTCCATGCAAGACTGATCTCACTTTTGGCGTGAAAAGGATGCAAAACACTATGGGTGTCCATGGACCGAAACCACGACTTTAAATCG
Organism: uncultured Candidatus Saccharibacteria bacterium; assembly: GCA_964482855.1. Classification (GTDB taxonomy): domain Bacteria; phylum Patescibacteriota; class Minisyncoccia; order UBA6257; family UBA9933; genus JAFGBB01. The sequence continues at coordinate 4,549 of CAYZYY010000024.1, forward strand.
CGCACGGTTAAAATGAATTTGGCATTAGGATATTTTTTATCCAGTTCTTTATAGGAAGAAGCTACCGGAATATCCGTTGCGGCATCATATTTGTCTATCCAATCAAGACTATCAGGATAGTGCATAGCTTTATATCCCAGTATTTCAAGGGCTTTTGCCAAACTCTTGGTGACGGTTTTAGACAGGCCGATTCCAAAAACTTTATTTTTCTTCATCGTTCTTCTCGTTTAACAGCTTTAATCTATCAGAAAATCACTGAATAATCAAAATCTCGTCGTTTTTGACGTAACAGACGCTTTCGGAAACCGGCAAAGAAATCTTTTCCTTACTTTTGAGCACGACCGCGCCGGAACGTAGTTTTACGAAGGTCTCCGCGTGGCCGGGCAAAATTTGCATCTCGCCGCCGGAAGCCGGCAGGGTGACGGCGGCCACCCTTGGAAATTCCCGTGTTCGGTCCGGAGAAACGATTTTACACTTCATAATTATTTGATTTCTTTTATGGAACCAATCATATAAAACTTTTCCAGGTCCACGTCGTCGTATTTTCCTTCCAGGATTTTCTCGCACCCCAATAAAGTTTCTTCAAGCGGCATATAAATTCCTTTCTCGGCCTGAAACGCCTCGGTCAAGAAGAGCGGTTGGGTAAGAAACCTGCGCAACCGTTCGGCGCGGCGGGCAAGGGTCCTGTCTTTTTGGGAAAGTTCATCAATCCCCAAAATTTCAATAATATGGGAAAGTTCCTGGTATTTTTGGAAGGCGCTCTTCACCCGGCCGGCAATATCGTAATGTTTTTCTCCGACTATGTCCGGGTCCAGCCCGAGAGAATAGGACCGGAGAACATCAACTGCCGGATAAAGGCCTTTTTCGGCAATGTCCCGCGACAATACCAAGGCGCCGTCCAAATGGGAAAACGCGGCAACCACCGCCGGATCGGTTATGTCGTCGGCGGGAACGTAAACCGCCTGAAAAGAAGTAATCGCGCCCTGTTTGGTGGTGTTGATTTTTTCCTGGAATTCGGCCATCTCTTTTTCGAGCGTCGCCTGATAACCAAGCTCCGAAGGAAGTTTGCCGAGTATCGCGCTTATTTCCATGCCCGCCATGGCATAACGGAAGATATTGTCGACGAATACGAATATTTCCTTTTTCGTGCTGTCGCGCAAAAATTGCGCCGCGCGGGCGGCGGCGAGCCCGGCGCGGAAACGCGCTCCGGCCGGCTTGTCCATTTCGCCGAAGTAAAGAGCGGTGTTTTTAAGCGCGCCGGATTCTTCAAGAGAACGATATAAATCGTTGCCTTCCCGTATGCGTTCCCCGACTCCGGCGAATACCGAGTAGCCCGTTTCTTTCAGCGAAATATTGTGGATTAATTCGGTAAGGATGACTGTTTTGCCGACTCCGGCTCCGCCGAAAAGCCCTATCTTATCACCAATGCGAATGGGAACCAATAAATCAATTATTTTTATGCCGGTTTCCCAAACCTTGCCTTTGTCTTTTTGCTCTTCAACGATTTTTTCTTTCGTTGAATTTTCAAAAAGGGGCATTTCTTTGGCGGCATGGAAAGGTTTTTGGTCAATCGGCTTGCCGAAAAGGTCAAACATCCGTCCGAGAATGGCGTCGCTTAAGGCAACGCTTATGGTTTTGCCGGTAGAAGAGACGCGTTCTCCTTGTTCCACTCCCTCGGTCGCGGAAAGGGAGATTAACCGGACGGTTTTCTCGTCTTTTTGTTCTATGACCTCAAACACGGCGCCGGAGTTTTCGGCGACGAGCAGGGCGTGCGCCGGCGGAGCAACACGCTCAAAAAGCGCCTCGGCCGCTCCGCCTTTGATGCTTATTATTGTTCCGTTGTTTGCGTTGTTTTTCATCATAATGTTTTATGACCGACGAAACTTTCCAGCTGTTTCTGGGTTATTTCCCTTCTTCTTTCTTTGAGAAAATCAAGATTAAGGGCTTTAATAATTTCCCTGGTTTTCGCCGCGGCGTGCTCGGCCGCCACGGTCCGAGCGGCGAATTCCGACAGTTTCGCCTCCAATACGATTTGGGTAAAAAAAACATTGGCATATTTTCTCAAAAGCCCGGTGAAAACCTCTTTTTGGGAGGTTTCGAAAATGGGCAACCCTTCGCCGTTTCCCGACTTTTCCAAAATCTCTTCCGAAAAAAGGTTGAAGGGCAGGAATTTTACGAAGACGGGATTTTGTTCCGCCGGAGAGATGAATTGCGGATATAAGACGTCAATCCTTCGCAATGCGGGGTTTTGAAAAGAGACGAAAAGCGCGGCGCTCAATTTTCGTATTTCTTCCGACTCCGGCAATCCGGCAATATCGTAAGTGATTTGTTTCGTCTTAATGCCCTCTTCTCCCAGATATTCGGTTATTTTTTCGCCCAAGACCCATATCTCTTCGTAGCGATTCGCGTTTTCCAAAAACGCGGCCGTGAGGTCGTGGTATAAGCCGCCCACGATGCCTTTGTTTCCGCCGATTATCAACAAAAGATTACTCCCGGCTTTCTTCTCCCGAAGCAGGAAGTTTTTTTCATTCAATCCGAAAGCCTGAATCCGGGCGAGAACTCTTTTGATTTCGTTTTCATACTCGGAAAGATTTTCCACCCGCTTTTTCAAAAAATGGATGTGGGAGGCGGCCGCCTTCTCCACTACCTTTACCGTCCTTTGGACATCTTTAAACCCCGTGATTTGATTTTTGTAAATCAGGTATTTTTTCATAGTGACGAAAACTCTTTTTTAAAATCGGCGATGGCGTCCCGTAGGCGCGTTTCATTTTTCGAAGCAAGGCCGTCCTTTTTCACATCCTGAAGCAGTTTTAAATAGCGGGTTCGCATCAGCGTTAAAAAGGATTTTTCGAAGAGGCGCCAGCTTTCTTTTTCCAAATCGTCGAAATAACCTTTTTCCACGGCGTAAAACAAAATCGCCTGCTCCTCCCAAGAAACATTGGTGTGCTTGTCCTGCTTCAACAATTCGAGCAGAAGCTCTCCGCGGTGAATTTTCCGCATTGCTTCTTTGCTTTTCGTCGTTTCCAATTGGGAAAGTTTTTGCAGTTCCTTGTGCTGGGCCAGAGCCAGACGCAAACCGCCAGTGACTTTATTGACGGCTTCCGGCTGGGCCCGGGAACCCACCCGGGAAACGGAAAGTCCGACGTTTATTGCCGGCAAAAACTCTTTTTGGAAAAGACCCCGTTCGAAATAAATCTGGCCGTCGGTGATAGAAATGAGGTTAGTGGAGATGAAAGCCGTAATGTCTCCTTCCTGAGTTTCAATAATCGGCAAAGCGGTAAGCGAGCCGCTTCCGCGTTTTGGTGAAAGTTTTGCCGCCCGCTCCAACAGTCCGGCGTGAAGCGAAAATACGTCTCCGGGATAGGCCTCCCGGCCGGGCGCCCGCTCGAGCAAAAGGGAAATATCCCGATAGGCCTTGGCATGCTGGGACAAATCGTCGTAAATGACAAGCGCGTCTTTGCCTTTATCCCTGAAATATTCCCCAATGGCGCACCCCGTGAAAGGCGCCAGATATTTTTCCGCGAACGAGGAGCCGGCCGTTGCGGCGACGATAGTGGAATAAAGAAAAGCGTTGTGTTTTTCGAAAAGCGCGACTAATTCTTCCAGTTTTTTCTCTTTTTGGCCACAGAGCACGTACACGCAATAAACCGGCGGCTCCGCGTTTTTCTGGTTCAAAACCGCGTCAATAACCAGCGCGCTTTTACCCAGTTTTCTGTCGCCGATGAGAAGCTCTCTTTGTCCCCGGCCGAGAGGGAGAGTGGTGTCAATCATTTTAATGCCGGTTAAGAGGGGAACCGCTACCGGTTCGCGTTCAATAATTTGAGGAGCGCTCGCGAAAACCGCCATTTTCCTCCCGCGCAAAGGGCCCAAGGAATCAAGAGGGTCTCCCAAAGAGTTTATCGTCCTACCGATAATGCCGTCGGAAACCGCAATGGAAAAAGTTTTGCGGCTCCGGAAAACCGGCTTTTTCAAGTCAAAGGATTCGTTAAAAAAAAGAGCCTCCGTATGATTGTCGTCAAACCCGACCACGAAAGCAACCTCGTTTTCATTTTCATCCAAAAGCGTCTCGCGCAAGAAAACGCCAGGCAGTCCCGCAATCTTTGCGACTCCGGCAAAAAACGAAACGACGCGCCCGCTTTCTTTTTTATCGTTATTTTTTATCATTTTCCATTTCCTTTAAACGCGAATGGATTTGCTTTATCGTTTTTTGTTTTTCTTCCTCGGCCTCTTTTCTGGCGCGCTTCCTGATGTCTTCGGCTATTTCTTCGGCTTCGGCAATAATGTGATTGACTCGCTCATGAGATTTTCCCAATTCTTCTTTTTGCTGCCGGGCAAACGCGGATTTTTCTCCCTCAAGTTTTTTTCCTTCCAGCTGCGCTTGTTTGAGTTTTTCTTCGTCTTTTTCTATTCGCTTTATAATCGGGTTGTACAGAAACTTTTTTAGCAGCCACAAAAGCAGCCCAAAATTGATGAGCTGGGCGATTAAAAGCTTTATATCAATGCCGAGCTTGCCTAAAAATTCCATATTTTAAAATCCTCCAACGCGAGGCGTAAATTTTATTTTTTAATAATCTCAACTGACGAATTTCAAAATAAGCGCCACAACCAAGGCGTAAATGGCGATGGCCTCGGCAAAAGCGATGGCAATAATCATAGCCACCTGAATGCGGTCGGAGTTTTGCGGATTGCGCGCCATGCCGATAAGGGCGGCCGCGCCAATCATGCCGATAGCCAACGCCGGCCCTATGGTGCCGATTGCCATCGTAAACGCTGATGCATCTTGTATCATAATTGTTTTTATACCCGGCGATAATCAATGCGCCTCGACTTTAATCTCAAACCGCGCTGGGTCCGGACAGATGGCGCATAATACTCGTTTTAATGAATGTCAGGGTAAGCATGGCGAATATGAAGGCCTGGATTATTCCCACGAAAACTTCAAGAATTATGAAAGGCAAAGGAATAACATAGGGAATCAGAAAGGCAATAATCAGAAGCAGTATCTCGCCGGCAAATACGTTACCGAACAGCCGGAAAGAAAAAGAAAGAACCTTGATTCCTTCGGAAAGCATCTCGAAAAATCCAAGGATGAAAGCCAGGGGATTTTTGAAATTGAAGAATCTTGAAACGTATTTTTTCAGGCCCAAAACCCTCAATGAAAAAAATTGGATGGCAATGACCGAGAAAAGAGCCAAAGCCAAAGTAGTGGTTAAATCGCTGTTTGGGGAACGCAAAACCGGAAGAATCCCCCGCGGGGTTTCCAGATAAAACGAACCTAGAAAACCGGGGATGAGCGCCAGCAGGTTGGCGGTTACGATAAAAATGAAAAAAGTGGCGATAAGCGGAAGGATTTTCTTGGAGAGTTCCCTGTCCCGGGTAACGCTGTCGGTCAGTTTCAGAAGCTCGAAAACGAGCACCCGCAAGCCGTCGGCGAAAACGTTTCTTTTTTCTCTCGAAAAAAAGAATATCAAGGCAGAAATTCCCAGTATCACGGTAACGATGAGCGTGGTTAAAAAAGTGTTGGTAAGATTGATACCAAAGGCGTTAACAACGTATTCCGGCCTTAATTCAATGTTAATCATGAGTGTTTTTAATCAAGGGTGTTAACAGGTGATAAACTTCATAGGCGCTGACGACTGTCCCCACGACAATACCCGTCATAAGCAGCCAGGGAGAAGTTCGAAGACCATTGTCGCCCCACAAGCCCAAAAGCATGAATCCCGCTATCGGCGCGATGATAAGAAAACCAAGCTGGAAAGCAAAAGATACAGCATACCAGGTTTTGAATCCGCTCTTGTCTTCCATAGGTATATTTTAGAACAAAACGCCGTTAATTAAAACCCAAAAAGGTTTTTGGAAGGCATAAAAGCCGGAAATTTGTTGTGGGCGGCACTGGATTCGAACCAATGACCTCTTCGGTGTAAACGAAGCGCTCTGCCAACTGAGCTAGCCGCCC
>CAYZYY010000025.1:0-10132 GCA_964482855.1 uncultured Candidatus Saccharibacteria bacterium
ATGCGAATGCCGCGTAATACCACTTTACTATGAGCCCATAAATTTAGTGCGGGGCACGGAACAAATGTAGCGTCGTACCACTAGACTATAGGCCCGAAAATACTGTTTTAATTTACTCCACGGTTACGGATTTGGCAAGATTTCTGGGCTTATCCACATCCAATCCTTTGAGGGTGGCGCAGTGATAGGCAAAAAACTGCAAAGGAATAACCGCCAGAATCGGCGTCAGCATTTCCAATGTTTTTGGAATGTAAATAACGTCATTGGTCAGTTTTTTTATTTCCTTATTCCCTTCGGTTGCCAAAACAAGAATCGGACCGCCCCGGGCCTTGATTTCTTCCAGATTGGAAACCATTTTTTCATAAACACTGTCCGAAGGCGCGATGCCGAATGTCGGGAAATCTTTATCAATCATGGCCAGCGGGCCGTGTTTCATTTCTCCGGCCGCATAACCTTCGGCGTGAATGTAAGAAATTTCTTTGAGTTTTAAGGCGCCTTCCATGGCGATGGGATAATTGTATTTTCTGCCCAGGAAAAGGAAATCGCGGGCTTTATAATATTTTCTGGCGAGTTTTTTAATCTGCCCGGATTCTTTCAATATTTTTTCAATCAGCTCCGGAAGGCGTTTTATTTCTTTGGTTATTTTTTGTCCAGTTACCAAAGACATTTGCCTTTGGCGTCCCAAAAACAGGGTCAGCAGGGCCAGAATCGTCAGTTGGGAAGTAAATGCTTTGGTTGAGGCGACTCCGATTTCCGGGCCGATGTGATTATAAACCCCAGCGTCGGTTTCCCTGGCAATGGAAGAGCCCACGGCATTGACGATACCCAAAGTCAAAGCGCCTTTCCTTTTTGATTCGCGGAGTGCGGCCAGGGTGTCGGCGGTTTCTCCTGATTGGGAAACACAAAGCAGGGCGGTTTTTTTGTCCAAAATCGGCTTACGGTAGCGGAATTCCGACGCCAATTCAACTTCGGTCGGCAAGCCGGCGTATTCTTCCAGCATATATTCCCCGACCGAGCCGGCCAGCCAGGCCGTGCCACAACCGGCAATTATCAATTTTTCGACTTTTCTTAATTTATCATGGACGTTTTCCAACCCTCCCAGTTTTGCCAAACCCTCCTTTTCAATCAAGCGGCCGGCAATTGAGTTCTTAAGCGTTTCGGGTTGTTCAAAAATCTCTTTCAGCATAAAGTGCGGATAACCGCCTTTCCGGATTTTTTCAATGGACCATTCCAAAACCTCGGTTTTTTTGGAAAGTTTCTCGCGGTCTAAATTGGTGAAACTCAGGCCTTCCGGCGTGATGACCGCCAGTTCGCCGTCGTCCAAGTAAATGACTTTCTTGGTATGCGCCAGAATTGCCGAGGCGTCGGAGACAACGAAATATTCATTGTCGCTGACGCCGATTAAAATAGGAGAAGAATTTCTGGCAACCACGATTTTCTCCGGGTCATTTTTGCCGATAACGGTTAGGCCATAAGTTCCTTTGACCAGCTTCAGGGCATTGATTACCGCTTCTTCAAGATTATTCTTAAAAAATTTCTCAATTAGATGGGTTAAAACTTCGGTATCGGTTTCGGAAACGAATTTGTGGCCTTCTTTAACGAGTTTTTCTTTCAGTTGGCGGTAGTTTTCGATAATTCCATTATGAACCAAAAAAATCTCTTTTTTACAGTCAAAATGAGGATGGGCATTGGTTTCGGTTACGCCTCCGTGAGTTGCCCATCTGGTATGGCCGATGCCGTAATCGCCTTTGGGAAATTTATTTTTCAGAAGAGAAGACAGGGCGTCAATTTTACCCACCGCTTTTACGGTGGTAATTTCATTTCCGTCATTGGCCACGCTTAAGCCGGCCGAATCATAGCCGCGGTATTCAAGCCGCCGCAGACCTTTCAAAAGCAAAGGGGCGGCCTGTTTTTTTCCTAAATAACCTACTATTCCGCACATAATTATGGTGTCGGGTCGCCGGGAATCCCCGCCTGCTAACGCCTGAGTGTAGTGATGGCGGGCAGGGAACCCGGGAATCTTAGCTTTGTCGGAGTGCTGGGAATCGCCCCGTCATCCGGCGGGGTGCCCTATCGAATGATAGGGCGAACCCGGTTTGATTTTGTCAATGATAGGGCGAACCCGGTTTGACTTTGTCGGGGTGCCGAGAATCGGACTCGGCCTTCACGCACCCGAAGCGTGCGTACTACCAATATACTACACCCCGATGAATTTTATCCGCTTCCTTTCCTCCTTTTTCTTTCTCTATAAAGGCGTTTCGATTTTTGGGTTAGGGCAAAAACCGAAAGCACCATGATGTAATTAGCAATTATTTCGGAAGGAATTCTGTAAATTCCCTTAGAAAAGAAAGAAAATCCCAAAAAGCCAAAGATGACGACTGTCCACAAAATGATAAACAGTTCGCCCGGGTGCCTGCTTTTGTGTATTTGGTACCATCGGTCGAATTCTTTGGTGCTGGCATAAAGTCCCAGAACACCGACGTAAATGACGCTGAAAGGAATAGTCAAATACTCGTATTTATTGAATTGGAAAAAATCAAAAATCAGAAAGGGAATGAAAAGAATGGTCCAGAAATTAGTTAAAATCCGCCAGATTTTTTCATTTTGAAAAAAGTGATTCATTAAGTATTGCTATTTATTCGTATCATTAGCGCGCATTCGCATATTGGCATCGCGTTCTTACTTTACGTAATATTTATCTTTCATCTCCTTTTCTATTCCTCCCTCAAATTCCTCTTTTCTTTTTTGGGCTTTTTGGGTCAGTTTTTTAAGCTCGGAATCCGACAGTTTCCCCAATTCTTTGACTCTTGATTCCAGATTCCTTTTGGCGTTTTTCTCGGGGTTTTCCATAACTTCATCCATTAGGGCGTTCAGGATTCCGCCTACCCGCGGGCCGGGTTGGATTTTCAGAATTTCCATAACGTCGTTGCCGGTAACTTTGAGCATTTTCGGCGAGATCGGGTCGTGTTTGACTTTTTCAATCATGAACAGCAAATGCCTGATTTTATAAGGAACGGCCTTGGGAACGCCGGAGCCGATTCTGTCAGCTTCCCGCAGTTTGATGAAATCGTCAACGTTTTCCGGTTCGACCCGCCGTAAAAATCTTCTCACTCCCGCCTCGGTCACTTCGCCCACATTGTAGTAGAAAAGATGGTAGCGGACAAGGTGGACGACTTTTTCAATGGTATTTTTTGAAAAGCGAAGTCGATCCAGCGTTCGCGCCGCCATTCTGGCGCTTGCGACTTCATGGCCGTGAAAAGTTGAATCAATACCGTCTCCCTTTTTGGTCTTGGGTTTGCCAATGTCGTGCAAAAGGGCTGCCAGCCGGATTTCTAAAGAATAACCCTTTTTCGCGGCATAGTCCAATGAGAGTAAACTGTGTTCAAAAACGGTATAAATATGGTGTTTGTTTTGTCCCACATCAATACCCTCTCTGAGTTCCGGCATTACGTGTTTTAAAAGCCCCGTATCTTCCAGAATTTGAACGCCTTGTTTTGCTCTCGGCGTCATGATGATTTTTATGAATTCATCGCGAATTCTCTCGTTGGCGATTATTTCCATCAGTCCGGCATGTTTTTTAACCGCTTTTTTCGTTTTATCTTCAATTTCAAAACCCAATTCAACGCTAAGCCGTACCACTCTCATCATCCGCAAAGCGTCTTCATTGAAGCGTTCCTCAGGGTCTCCGACCGCCCTGATGAGCTTATCTTTAATGTCTTTTTGTCCGTCGTAAAAATCGTAGATTTTTAACTTATGACCTGCGACCGACGGCTTACGACCGTCGTTAGTCGTACGTCTGTCCGCCGAAGCCTTAGTGGAGGCGGGTCGTTCGTCGTTCGTCGGCGATAGGGCGAGCCCTTTGGCCATACTCAGGGCAAGCGCGTTAATGGTAAAATCCCTGCGACCGAGGTCTTCCTTGATGGTTTTGGCAAATTTGATTTCGTCAGGATGGCGTTTATCGGTGTATTTTCCTTCCAATCTGAATGTAGTAACTTCAACAATTTTTAAATTCTCCTTTTTAGATTCCGTTTTTATCCCGACCGTGCCGAATTCGTTTTCATAAACGCTGTCAGGAAAAACATTCTGAATTTCACCTGGTTTGGCATTGGTAGTGATATCCCAATCCTTCGGCTTCCGGCCCATTAATAAATCCCTGACGCAGCCGCCAACCAAATATGATTGAAACCCCGCTTTCTGGAGTTTTTCAGAAACACCCGTGATTTCTTCGGGGATTTTTGTTTTGATTTTTACTGAAGGATTGAAATCCATTAAATTTAATTATAAACTAAAAAGTACGAACTATAAACAGATTTGCCCTCGTAGTGAAATGGATATCACGATTGCCTTCGGAGCAATTATTGGGGGTTCGAATCCCTCCGAGGGCGCATCCGCCCATAGCTCAGTTGGTAGAGCAGCGGTCTCTTAAACCGACGGTCGAAGGTTCGAATCCTTCTGGGCGGACATGAAACATTTAAAATTAAAAACCAAAATGCTTACTAAAATCTTGATTTTGATAATTATTTTCTTTATTCTAATTGGGCTGTATTTGGTTTATAGTTATTTTGTTCAGCCGTTAATCAGGGAATCGGCAATAAAAGAAATCAACAATTTCCAAGGACCCGACAATGCGCCGTCCGTAGAATGGCCAACCGGTTTGCCGTCAACGGATCAGCTGGAAGAGCGGCCAGAAATACAAAAAACAACAAATAATTTTCGGGGCCCCGGCGGCATTGCGCCGTCGGTAAAAGGTCCAACCGGGCCACCGCCGTCAAAAGAAGAATAATGAATTTTAAATCAGGAATCATGGTTATTTCAACCCTTAATTCATAATTCTTGTTTCATAATTCATTTTTAGGAGGCGGGCGTAGTATAGTGGTAATACACCTCGTTGCCAACGAGGAGCCGGGAGTTCGATTCTCCTCGCCCGCTCAGAATGCCGTTTTTATTCACTGCGGTTTTCCGCAGGGAAACTAATTACCATTTAGTTCGTTTTCTATGATAGATGGCGAAAAAGACATAATAGAGAAAGCCATTAAGGGTGAGGCCGAGGCTTTTGGCCTGCTTTATGATAGGTATCAACCCCAAATTTACAGGTTTATACTTATCAAGGTTGGTCATCGTGAGGAGGCCGAGGACCTCACCCATCAGGTTTTTTTAAAAAGCTGGCAGAACATTGCCGGATACAATTTTCAGGGATTTCCTTTTTCCAGCTGGCTTTATTCCGTTGCCCGCAATCAGGTAATCGATTACTACAGGACAAAAAAAACGACTTTTGTTCTAGAGGACGTTGTCGGATTGAAAATTGAAAATCCTCACCCGGACTTCGTAGATAAAAATTTAGACATTGAAAGACTTAGAAAAGCGATTCTCCAACTCAAGGGCGAACAGCAGGATGTGATTATTTTGAGGTTTGTTGAAGATTTTTCGCCCAGAGAAGCGGCATTGATTTTAGATAAAACCGAAGGAGCCGTAAAACTGCTCCAGTATCGGGCGATAAAAAACCTTAAAAAGATTTTTAATTCCAAATAATGATTTTATGGAAAAAGACTTATTAAAAAATTTAAAAGAGCTGAAAAACATTCAGCCCGACGGCGACTATTCAAGGCATTCGCGGCTTTTAATACTTCAAACATCCCGGGATTCCGTGAAAACAAAAGAAATTCGCCTGCCGCTTGGCGCGGTTTTAAGTAATTTAAGCAGGGTTTTAAATCCAACCAAACTTGCCTTAAGCGCGGGAATCATCATTTTGACGTTTGCGGTTTCCGGAACGGTTTATTACGTAAATAGCTGGTCAAATCAGAAGAATTTGGTGGTCAGGGCAAGTGAAATAAACGCTTCCATTCAGGTAAAATTGGACGAAATTAGATATTTATTGGAAAACAAGCCCCAACTGAATCCCGAGAGCGTTCTGGAAATCCAGCTTCTTTTGGAAAAAGCGGCGAATGAATTGAAAGAAATACCGGTTTCCGGGAACAAAAACCTCGATAAATCCTTAAAAAACATAGAATCAGCCCAGGATATTCTTTACAGGATAGACGTTTTGTTAAAAGACCAGAATTGATTTCAATTTAAGCTTTAATCGCTAAATAAAATAATCCCGATTAAAAATCGGGATTATTTTATTTAGATAACTGATTAATTTTGATAATCAGCGTTCGGATAAGTAATTTATTTTACCGCTTCTTTAAGAAGCTTTCCCGCTTTGAATTTCGGTACTATCGCGGCCGCAATCTGGATTTTTTCACCAGTCTTCGGGTTTACTCCCATTCTAGCCGCTCTTTTAGCCACCCTAAAGGTGCCAAAGCCGGTAATGGCCACTTCTTCGCCCTTGGCTAATGTTTTGGTGATAATGTCGAAAATCGCGTCAACAGCGGCAACTGCCTGCTTTTTTACCTCGATATCGGCGGCCTTCATCACTTCTTCCATAAGTGTCATCTTATTCATAATGTTCTAAGAATTTACGCGAAAGGATAAAGTGAAGACATAGCTTCAATCAATAAAGGTTTCGCGTAATTTACCATCATAATCGACCTTTTATCTTAAATTTACCCCGAATATTGGTATTTCTGACAGGGGTTTATTTCGCCTTAAGTATAGCAAATTATATAGGAAAAATACACTTAAAACAACAATAGCATGTTAATAACTAATATCAGGCATTACTTGGCGTATTCTACGGCTTTGATTTCCCTGATAACGTTAACTTTGATTTCTCCGGGATATTTAAGCTCAGACTCTATTTTATTGGCGATATCTCTTGCCAATTGAAGGGCTTTAAAATCATCTATTTTTTCCGGAGTGACGAAAATCCTTAATTCCCGCCCGGCAGAAATAGCATAGGCGCTTTTTACTCCTTCAAAGCCAAGGGCGATTTTTTCCAAATCCTCCAGCCGTTTCAGATAATTTTCCAGAGTATCGCGTCTGGCTCCGGGCCGACTGGCTGATAAAGCGTCGGCTGCGGCTACAATATAGGCCTCCGGGGTGGCAAAAGGGTATTCTTCATGATGGGCTTCCATTGCCTTGATAATATCTTCTCCCAGGCCGTATTTCTTAAGGATTCTCCTGCCCAGTTCCACGTGGCTTCCTTGAATTTCGTGGTCAACGGCCTTGCCAATATCGTGAAGCAGAGCGGCTTTCTTGGCTACTTCGGCATTACAGCCCAGCTCCGAGGCGAGCATGGCCGCCAAATAAGCGGATTCAATGGAATGAATCAGGACGTTTTGTCCGTAACTGACGCGGAAATGAAGGCGTCCGAGAAGCTGGATAATTTCTTTGGGTAAATCGTAAATTCCCGCCTCATAAGCGGCGTTTTCGCCCAATTCCATTATTTTTTTACCAAGTTCTTGTTTTGCTTCTTCGACTTTTTCCTCAATTTTCGCCGGCTGGATGCGGCCGTCTTTGATCAGTTTTTGAAGCGCCATTTTAGCAACTTCCCTTCGGACGGGGTCAAAAGAAGAAATAACGATACTTTCCGGCGTTTCATCGATGACGAATTCCACGCCCGTGGCTCTTTCCAGCGCCCTGATATTTCTGCCTTCCCGGCCGATTATTTTTCCTTTGAGATCTTCGTCGTGAAGAGTAAAAGCGGTGGTCGTTATTTCGCCGACATGAGAACGGGCATAACGCTGAATGGCGGATGTCATGATTTCCAGCGCCCGATGTTCAATTTCTTCCACTCTTTCTTTGTTCATTTTTTGGAGGGTGGAAGTCAACTCCTGTTGGTATTTTTCTTTCAGATTTTTCAAAAGGAATTCCCGGGCTTCTTCGGCGGATAATCCGGTTATTTTTTCCAACTCTGAAACCGCTTTTTGTTTCAGCTCTTCAATTTCCGACTTGGCGTTTTTTAGTTTCTCCACGTCTTGAATAACTTGGTCTTCCCGTTGTTTCAAGTCGGAAAACTGGCTTTCTACTTGCTCCTCTTTTTTAAGAATTCTTTCTTCCGAGCGGCCAAGCTGAAGCTTTCTTTCTTTTTCCTCTTTTTTGATTTCTTCAAGAACGGCCGCGGCTTTTTCCTGAGCTTCAAGAATAAGCTCTTTTGATTTCAACCGGGATTCTTCAAGCTGTTTTTTGGTTTTTTGCTCAATTGAGCTGGAGGTTTTTACCGCAATCAGTTGCCGAATGAAATAGCCGACAATCATTCCAAGAACAGTTAACGCGGCCCAAAAAAACGGACTTTGATAAGTCATGAATTAATCGCGAATAATCACGAATTTGAACACGAGAATTTTTTAATATATTTATTAAATCCGTGGCCATGTTCGTTTAAATTAGCGGAATTAAAAATTACCTTTATTCTTTCCTTCAATTTTTAAAAATGTCAATTAAAGGATTGAGATAAATTGATTATAGCGGTAAAATAAAAGAATGTAAAGAGTATGAAACGCACGGTAATTCTGACAATTTTAGATGGCTGGGGAATTGGCAAGCCGGATGAATCCAACGCCATTTATATGGTTAATCCTCCCAATATCGCTTATTTGAAAGCTAATTTTCCTTCGGGACTTCTTCAGTCGTCGGGAATAAGCGTTGGCTTGCCCTGGTCCGAGGAAGGCAACAGCGAAGTGGGGCATCTTAATCTGGGCGCAGGCCGGATTATTTATCAATATTACCCCCGGATTACTCTGGCTGTTCGTGACGGCAGCCTTTTTAAAAATGAAAATTTAAAAGCCGCCTTTGAGCACGCGCGCGAAAATAATTCGGCCGTTAATCTCATAGGATTGTTAAGCGAGGGAAACGTCCATTCTTCATTGGAACATTTAATTGCTCTCATCCAATTTAGCCAAGAACAAAAAATACCCAAATTAAACCTGCATCTTTTCAGCGACGGCCGGGATAGCCCGCCGAATTCGGTATTGGAATTGTTGGCGCGCCTTCCGGAAAATATAAAGTTAGCCAGCTTAAGTGGTCGTTTTTATGCCATGGACCGCGAAAAGTATTGGGATAGGACCCAAAAAGCTTACGCCGCTTTGACTGGAGAGGGGCAGGCGATAGATAGCGTTGAAAATCTCGTTAAAAAAACTTACGAAAGTAATTTTAGCGACGAATTCATTGAGCCGGCAATAATAAATCTGGAAGGCGCCATTAAAGACAACGACGCGCTTATATTTTTCAATTTTAGGGAAGACCGCATCCGGCAAATTGCCGGTGCTTTCATTAATTCTCAGTTCGGGAATTTTCCAACGAAACCCTTTAACAATCTTCATATTATTACGATGACGCAATATGACGACGAGTTTAAAGTACCGGTGCTTTTTCCTCCCGAAAAAATTGAGGTTTGTTTGAGCGGAGTATTGTCGAAAAACGGAAAAAACCAGCTGAAGATTGCCGAAACCCAAAAATATCCCCATATCACTTATTTTTTTAACGGGTTAAGAGAAGAGCCGTTTAAAAACGAATATAGGATTCTCATTCCTTCAAAAGCCATCGTTCGTCAGGAAAAAGAGCCGGGAATGATGGCTCAGGAAATTACTACCAGAATTGTTCAGTCAATCAGCGAGGGAGTTTTTGATTTTATTCTCGTTAATTACGCCAATCCGGATATTATTGCCCACACCGGCAATTACGAGGCCTGTCTTGAAGCGGTAAGAATAATCGACAAACAAATAGAATCTCTTACTCAGGCGGTTTTGGCGACAGACGCCGTTTTAATTATTACTTCGGACCATGGAAATATTGAAAGGGTTTTCGACCCCCTGACCGGTATGCCGGAAACCCAGCATGACGCCAATCCGGTACCGATTTATCTGGTGGCCAAACAATTTCAGAGAGCGAGAACAGAAGCTGAAATTAGGGAATCAACGAGCCAGAATTTCGGCATTCTGGCCGACGTTGCCCCGACAATTTTGGAACTAATGAAAATTCCCCAGCCGAAAGAAATGACCGGCCAGAGTTTGTTGAAGTTTTTACTGTAAACCGATAATTAGGAAGTGATTTTCAACACTCTTTCGTATTTGGCGTTTCTTTCCGGGGCCGCGGGCGCGCCGGATTTTATTCCCCAGGCATTGACGCCGATTGCCAAATCGGCGATGAAATCATCCATTGTTTCGCCGCTGCGGTGGCTGACCACGGCCTGCCACCCGTTTTCATAAGCGAGCTTGATTACCTGCAGGGTTTCGGTCAGGGTGCCGATTTG
>CAYZYY010000026.1:0-9774 GCA_964482855.1 uncultured Candidatus Saccharibacteria bacterium
TCTTTTAATGCAATTAAATTTTTTTTTCAACATTTTCGGCATCGGAACTCAAAGTAGCATCTATTGCTAGAGCAAAATAAGAAGCAGACGTTTCCGATTCCTGAAATTCGGCAATCATATCGGTCTTATTGGCGATATCGTCATAACGGGAAGTTTTTATTGTCGCCGCAGTCGGGCCAAGCCAATCACTCAACTCAGCCTGGCTATAAATAACCGCCTCCAAAAGGGTAGCCAGCTCTTTCACCTGGGTGAATTCCGGAGATGACGCCTGGTTAAATTTTTCTTCCATTCTTTCTACGTATTCTTTATCCTTTTTGATATTTCTTTCTCCGTATAAATCGGTAAACTTCTCAGTTTTAATTTCTTCGTATTCCAGGAATTTTTTCGCTTCCTCATGAATCTTATCTATATTTATTCTTTCAAACATTTTGGATTCAATGCTTTTCATAATTTATATAATATATAAAAACACCTAATATATTTATTGCCTTGTTGTTATCTTTATGGTTTAAATTGAAAATTCCATAATCTATGATATGATAAAAGAAGATTATAAAAACAACAAGGTCGCCTAAAACTAAAAAGTTTTAAAAATATGTTCGAAAATATTGAAAGTTCAAGAAAAATTGAAGAACCAAAGTTAAAAGATGAAGAACTGGATGATGAAGAATCGAACGATGATTTAATGGCAAGTGGAAAGACGGAGATTGACAAGGAAGTTGACCCACAAACCAGCGTCGTGCGTCTAAAAAAGTTAGCTGATGAAGAACGTAAAAACAGACGAGAAGATATTGGCAGATGGAGAGACGTTAATAAATAAAAATTTTATACTTTTCCCAGTTTTTTTTATTTTTCCTCTGAAACGTAGTCGTCTGAAACGTAGTCGGAATACTCTTGGCGAAGAAAATTAAGCGCAATCTCGCTGCGAGCTTTTGTCTGGCCCGGGTACTTCCAGGCGCTGATGATTTTTATCTCTCTGGTTTTTTCCTTGTTTTTGCTTTTCTGAAGCATGAGCCAAATCTCATAGGGATGCTTTTTGCTGCCGGCAGCTTGCATCATAGCAATCGTATTTGGGGCAATTCCTTCCTCAACTCTCTTGGGCGAATTTAAAACCCGCCGCACTCGCTGCTTTGATAAATGATAAAAGCCCATTTTGGCTTCGGAATGCCTTGTCCAGATTATCCTTTCCACAATCGCATTGCTTTATTTAATTGATAAATACGGAAAGAGATTTATCTTCTCTTTCTCCTTTTAGCGGTCTTTCTCTTGGCCGGAGCTTTCTTGGCAACTCTCCTCTTGGCAGTTCTCTTTTTGGCAGGCGCCCTTTTGGCAACCTTTCTCTTTTTGGCAACTTTTTTCTTAGCCATTTTTTTATAATTTATTTTTAATTAAGCCGACCTTTATAAAGTAATAGACCAAACACAAAAATTTGCAAAATTTAAAATTAAAATTTAAAATTAAAGTGTCGGGCTTATTCTTCTTTTAATTTTAACATAAATTCATTATAATTAGAAAGAAAAGTTATCAACATGCAACGCTTCAATAAATTTTTTCCCTGGTTCTTGATCTGTTTGATGCTCGCGGCGAGTTTTATTTTAATGTTTAATTCTTCTTCGGGAGAATCCGCCATCGTGGATGAGTTGGCTCATATTCCGGCCGGCTACGGTTACGTAAAATATTTGGATTACCGATTGAATCCCGAACACCCTCCGCTGGTTAAAGCGCTGGCCGCTCTGCCCCTGCTGTTTCAAAATCTTAATTTTCCGACGGACAAATCGGCGTGGCAGAACGACGTCAATGGCCAGTGGGAAGCGGGAGCCCAATTCCTTTACGAATCCGGCAATGATGCCGATAAAATCATCCAATGGGCGCGTTTCGGCCCGATGCTACTGACGCTTCTTTTAATACTATTCATCTATATCTGGTCGAAAGAACTGATTGGCCGCTGGTGGGCACTGCTCCCGACTTTCCTCTTTTCTTTCTCCCCCACGGTGTTATCTCATGGACATTTTGTCACCACCGACCTCGGCGCGGCTTTGGGAATATTCATCGCCACTTATTATTTCGTAAAATTCCTGCTTAAACCGACCGCCAAACACGTAATTTTCGCCGGGATGGCTTTCGGCATTGCCCAGTTGATGAAATTCTCCGCCGTCCTGCTCATTCCTTTCTTCGGTTTCCTGGTTGTCGTATTTTGTATCTGGAAAACGAGGGATAAATGGAGCAATTTATTCAAAGTTTTCCTTCGTCACTTTCTTTACTTCATTACCATTCTTGTCATTGGGTATTTCGTCGTTTATTCCCTCTACTTCGTCTTTACCGTCAATTATCCGGTGGAAAAACAAAAAGCCGACACGGAGTTCATCTTGACTTCTTTTGCCGGAGGGCCCGCCCGCAATGCTTCGCAAGGCGATGCGGGCGGAACGAATCCGCTAACCTTAAGTTGCATAACTTCTCCGGGTATGCGCTGCCTGGCGGAAATTGACATCTGGCTTGCCCAGAATAAAGCTCTGAGACCATTGGGACAATATCTTCTGGGAGTTCTGATGGTCTTGCAGCGCTCCAGCGGCGGCAACACGGCTTATTTTCTGGGAGAAGTCTCCGCCAGCGGCTGGTGGTATTATTTCCCGGTGGTTTTTGCCCTGAAAGAATCGCTTCCTTCCCTGATTATGATTCTTATGGCGTTTGTTTTCGCGCTTTGGAAAATCTTCAAGAATAAAAGCTATAAACTGAAAGCCCTCGGTGATTATCTCGCTACCCATTTTGCCGAATTTTCAATGCTTGCTTTCATAATTTTCTATTGGGCTTACAGCATTAAGAGCCCCTTAAACATCGGTATCCGGCATATTCTGCCCACGATGCCCTTTATTTACATTCTGACCGCCGGCAGTTTGAAAAAGTGGGTAAGCGGCAAAATATACCTCTCCAACGGCTTTGCCAAAAAACTGTCATCTTCTTTTCTCACTATATTGAAATTTACCCTCAAAGGAGGAGTAATCGGCGTTTTGGCGTTTTGGTATTTCGCCGAAACCCTGCTGGTTTATCCTTATTTCCTTTCTTACTTCAACCAACTTGCCGGCGGAACCGACAACGGCTACCAATACGTTACCGATTCCAATTACGACTGGGGACAAGACCTCCTCCGGTTAAAAAAGTTTATTGCGACATGGGAAATGGAAAATGGCGAAAAAATAAACAAGGTTGCCGTTGATTATTTCGGCGGCGGCAACCCCAAATATTATCTGGGAGACGCTTCGGCCCCGCTCAGCGCGGGCAAGGCCGAGTATTGGTGGTCCTCAAAGGGCAATCCAGCTGAAAAAGGAATCAATTGGCTGGCAGTTTCGGTCAATAGCCTTCAGGGCTCCCTCGGACGCCTGCATCCTGGCCAGCAAAGAAACCCCGAAGATGAATACCGATGGTTGGAGAATCCTTACGAACCGGATTACAAAGCGGGAAAGTCAATATTCATTTATAAACTGTAAAGCGATCCTAAACTACGAATTCATCCGAATCTACGAATAAATCTAAATTTATAAATAAATTAACTTATTTTATTTTATAATACGCTCTGTTTTCCACGCGCAAGTCAATGTATTGGATTTTTTCCAAGCCGATGTTTTTTATCGATTCCAGCGCCGACAACCCGAATGAGGGGTCTATTCTTAAACTGAAATAAATCTTCGGCGATGATTCCGAAACGACCTCCTGAAGTTCGATTCTTTCCAGTTTCAAGGATTTTACGTTTAAATCCGATTTTTCAAGCACGTCAAATATCTCAATTAAATTGGAAAATAACTTTTCCGCAAGCACTGGCGCTCCTATTTCAAGGTTCCGGCCGGAGAAATCATTGACTTTATTTATAAGATTACCCTCAATTGAAGGGGCATCTTCAAAAAGAACGCCATTTTTATCGAACCAATAACATTTTAAAGCATCCGAGGAATCGTTAACGCACCAAATTCCCTTCCTTTGTCTTTCCCGGATAATTATTCCGATTTGCCGCTCAAAATAATCTTTTTCAATTGTTAATTCGGCGATTTGAGGATAAAGTTTAAAAATCTCTTCAAAATTCCCGTTTTTCCAGACCAAAATATTATCAAATCCCAAAAGTCCGGCGAACTTGGATTGTTTAACCAAAACATTTTTTAAATCCTGAATAACATTCTCCGGGTCAATTTTTTCTCCCGCGCCGTAAGGAATTTGCCGCTCTTCAAGCTCGGCGGCATTCAACTGCGTGACACTGATGTTTTTTATCCGGAAAAGAGGAGAATAAATTATTAAATAAGCGGCGCCGGCAACCAAAATAAAAAAAGCCACGATTCCGCTGTAAATTTTCAGCTTTAAAATCCGGCGGCGCTTCCGGATTTGCCTTTCATCGAAATAAATTTCACTCCGCATGATTTTATTTTAAGAAGAATCCTAATTTAACCCACGCTCGTTGAAGTATTTTGTATATTTTTTATCCATCGAAATAATGTGCTTTGAAAGCCAATCCGAAGAATAAGAAGCCATTTCTTCCGTCATCTTAGCGATATCGGTTCCCTCTTTGTTAATGTCTTCAAGGTATTTCCTGACCGCTTCCCGATAACCATTATGAGCATCGATATGAAGAGGCGCTTCCCGGTAATTAAATTTGTCAAAATAGCCCTCTTCGGTGCCAAAATGATAAAAAGCGTAATTGCCGAGTTCTTCCAATAATCCGAAAGCTTTTTCTTTTGTCGGATTTTGTCCGGCTGTCAGGTCAATAATTTTATTGGCGATGTCAAAAAAATGTTTATGTTGTCCGTCAATTTCGTTTATACCCACGCTGTATTCTTCCGTCCAGATAAATTTTCCCATAATATTGGTGATTGATTTTTATGAATTTTTCGCGACCTTTTAAAACGTGTGATTTTATTGAGTCAACAGATAAGCCAGTAATCCTCCCTTATTTTGTTATTTTCTTATTTTTTACTTTTCTTTTTTCCAAGCGGCTGGCCAAACCCCATTGCCTCGTCAAGGACTTCTTATTTTCAAGGGTTTTTTTATTAACGAATCCCGTCACCTTCGTAAGATTTCGTTTTTTAGAATATTCTTTGCCCATTATTAATTTATTTAAATGAATGTGAAATCCAAATTATATCAAATCAAACGGCTCCTCATTTTCGTCATCATCTAACATGGAACCATCATCAAGGTCAATGCCGAATTCTTCAAGTTTTTCGTCCGTTTCTTCTTGGCGCTTTATTTCTTCGTCCATAGATTCATACTATTAAGATTATAACTTCTTGCGTCTTTTGTATACTCGTTAAGACTTTCGCATGCTGATTTTTTTGAAGTTGAGGTATTTACGCAAAACCTTGGGAACCGATACTGACCCGTCTTTTTGCTGATAGTTTTCAAGAATGGCAACTATTGCCCGAGAAATGGCAATAGCCGTACCATTTAAGGTGTGGGCGAATTCAATTTTTCCGTCTTTTCTCTTAATTCTGATTCCCAAACGCCTTGACTGATAATCGGTGGTATTGGACGTGGAAGTTATTTCTCCCCAATCATTGCGTCCCGGCATCCAAGCCTCCAAATCAAATTTCTTAGCCGCTTGAGCGCCCAAATCGCCGGTGCACATTTCCAATACCCGGTAAGGAATGCCCAACCCTTTCCATAGGGATTCTTCGAATTCCAGAAGTTTTTCGTGTATTTTAATCGAATCTTCGGGCCGCGCATAAACGAACATTTCCACTTTGGTGAATTGATGCACCCTGTAAAGCCCTTTGGAATACTTGCCGTAACTGCCGGCTTCCTGCCTGAAACAATGCGAATAACCCGCATAAAGCTTAGGAAGTTCGGATTCGTTAATAACCTCGCCCGAATGAAGCCCGGCCAGAGTTATTTCGGCCGTAGCAATGAGCCCCAAATCGGAATCCTCAATTAAATAGGTCTGGGCTTCCGGTCCGCGAGGAGAATATCCCGTTCCCAGATAGAATTTTTCCCGCGCCAAATCAGGAGTCAAACAAAGGGAAAACTTCTTACCTGCAAGAAAATTAAGCGCATAACGAACCAGCGCCAATTCAAGGAGAACGCCCTGATTTTTAAGATAATAAAAACCCGAACCGGACACTTTGGAGCCAGACTCAAAATCAATAATTCCCAGATTCTCCCCGATTTCCAGATGGTCCTTGGGTTGGAAAATGAACTTTTTCTTTTTTCCCTCTTCGCGAACAACCACGTTTTCCGATTCGTCCTTACCAATAGGAACGCTGTCCGACGGCAAGTTCGGCAGTTGAAACAAAATTTCTTCTCTTTTTCGCTCCGCGTTTTTTAATTCATCTTCCATTTTTTGAATTATTTCTTTAATTTTTTTTGCTTTTTCAATATCTCTTTTTTCACTATATTTTTTTTGTTGGGAACGTAAAATTTCAATTTCCGTTGTTAAACTTCGCCAGTCCTTATCCCAACTTAAAAAATCACCTACTAATCTGGTATCGTAATTTTTGGCACCAATCCCC
Source organism: uncultured Candidatus Saccharibacteria bacterium (assembly GCA_964482855.1). Classification (GTDB taxonomy): domain Bacteria; phylum Patescibacteriota; class Minisyncoccia; order UBA6257; family UBA9933; genus JAFGBB01. The sequence continues at coordinate 6,486 of CAYZYY010000026.1, forward strand.
TTTTTTACTTTATCGGGATTCTCCCGGATGTATTTGATATCTAACATTTTAATGTTTCATGTTGCGCGTTATATGTTTCATGATTTTCTTTTCATCAGGGGAAAAATTGTGGTTTCCCTGACGGGCTTATCCATTAAAACCGCAAATAATCTCTCGGAAACCCCGAAGCCGGCGGCGGGAGGCATTCCATATTCCAGAGCTTCGAGAAAATCCTCATCCAGGCGCTGGGCTTCTTTATCCCCTTTTTCCCGGAGCCGCATCTGCTCTTCAAATCTTGCGCGCTGGTCAATCGGGTCATTGGCCTCGGAAAAGCCCTTGCCGAGTTCGGTGCCGCCGGCCAAAATCTGAAAACGCGCTACTTTTCCCGGCTCTTTTTCCATCCTTTTTGCCAGAGGTTCCACTTCAATCGGCGGATTAACCAAAAAACAGGGTTGAATTAAATTAGGCCGGACAAGTTTTTTAAAAAGCAAATCTATTACCCTTCCTTTACTCAAACTCTTTTCCGGCTTTAATCCTTTTTCTTCTGCTTTTTTAAACAACTCTTTTTCCGTCGCTTTTTTAAGGTCAAGGCCGGTTTTTTCCTTAAAAACGTCAAAATATTCCACTTTCTTCCAGTTACCGCTCCAATCCAATTTCTCTCCCTGATATTCCGTCTTTAATCCGGAAGCGACTTTCTTAATCACGGCTTGGTACATTTTTCGGACGAATTCCATAAGCTCGTCGTAATCGGCATAAGCCCAATAAAACTCCAATTGGGTGTAGTCCTGAAGATGCTCGGCATCAATGCCTTCATTTCGGAAAATCCGGCCGATTTCAAAAATCTTCTCGTATCCGGCCACCAAAAGTTTTTTAAGGGCAATTTCCAGAGAAATCCTCAGATAAAAATCGGTATTCAAAGCATTATGGTGAGTAATGAAAGGTTCAGCATCGGCTCCCCCGGGCGTCGTTTCCAGTACCGGCGTTTCCACTTCAAGAAAACCTTCTTTTTGCAAAAATTCCCTGATGGCCTGCCAGAATAAATTCTTTTTAACGAATGACTCTTTCACTTCGGGATGAACGAGAATGTCCAGATATCGCTGCCTCAATCTTATTTCTATATCTTCAAGCCCGTACCATTGTCCGGGAACGGACCGCAAGCTCTTGACGATTGGAAGCAAAGATTTTATTTTAACGCTTTTCTCTTTCTTTTTGGTAAGAAAAAGAACGCCGCCGAGCTGGATAAAATCGCCGATGCCAAGATTTTCTTTAAAAAGCTCAAAGTGTTTGCTGAAGTTTTCTTCATTGAGAACTCCCTGGATTTTCCCGGTTTCGTCAACGACGTCGAAAAAGATTATTTTACCCTGGTCCCTGAAACCGGTTACCCGGCCGCAAACAAAAATTTCCTTTTGGGATTTTTCAAATTTGTTGAAACCATCAATGAGTTCTTTTATTTTATGAGTACGCTTGACGCTTTCCGGATACGGATAGAATCCGGCTTTTTTGAGATTTTCCAGTTTCCTTTTTCGTTCTTTGATGATTTCCTCCAACAAGTTTGACTTACGACTTACGACTTACGACTTACGACTTGTTCCAATTGTTCTTAAACTTTGTCGTTGGCCGTTAGTTGTCAGTCCTTGCTTAATTTTTATTCTATTTTCATTATTTTATATTTCACTTTGCCTTTGGGAGTTTCTATTTGAACCCAGTCCCCCGCTTTTTTCTCCAGAAAGGCCTGCCCCAAAGGAGATTCGTTGGAAATCAAATTTTCCTCGGGCTTGGCTTCCCGAGAACCGACAATCGTGTATTTAAAATTTTTAATTCCTTTCTGGACTTCAATGGTTGAACCGATGCTGACAACGTCCTTTTGGGAACTTTTCCTGATTAAAACCGAATCCCTGAGCATTTCTTCCAGTTCAAAAATCCGGCTTTCAAGTTTCGCCTGGGCGTCTTTGGCGTCCGAATATTCGGCGTTTTCCGACAAGTCGCCGTATTCTTTCGCCTTTTTCAGTCGCTCGGCAATGTCTTTTCTTCCCTCTTTTTTAAGAGTTTCAAGCTCTTTTTTTAATTCTTCAAATCCTTCTTTGGTAAAGTGGTGAGTCATAATAGTAAATGTAAAATGTAAAAATCAAAGATTAATTGGATTCATTGGCGGATTTCAAAGAATGGGTAAAAAAGTTGATAAAATCTTTTTTGGAACTCGCAGAGTTTGCTTCAATATAATTTGCCAGAATACTTGTGCCGCTTCTCAAAAGTTATTTTCCCATAATGCCGCAGACCGAATCTTTGGGAAGTTTATCTATGAATTTAATCAGTTTCAGAACCCATTTATACAATCTTTTTTTAAATTCATTTTTAAACTTTGCATTGTCATTTTCCATTTTGATTTTTCAATTTTGAATTTTCTCTATAGTTTTTATTAAAATTCATCAGCCACCACTTTATTTTAAAAACTTCCACTAAAACCTGAATATAGGCCGATGATTTAACGAGTGAAAACGGGCTGTTTATCCAGATAACCGGAATTTCTTTTATTTTATATTTGAATTTTCTTGCCAGAGCCAAAACTTCCACGTCGAAACTCCAGCGTTTGCTTTTAATCAAGGGAAAAAGCTTTTCCGCCGCTTCTTCGGTAAATGCCTTAAATCCGCACTGGGTATCCCAGAGTCCGGGCAAAAGCATAATTTGAATAATGATATTTCCGACATTGCCGGCCTGACGCTTAAACCACGACTGAGGCGGAATCATCTTAGCGCCTTTCACGTCCCGGGAGCCGATTACCACGTCGTAACCTTTGTCAAAATAAGGAATCATCTTATTAAACTGGTCCAAAGAAGTGGAATTGTCAGCATCCATGAAAAGCCGTATTTTACCTTTGGCTTCAAGTATTCCCTGTTTTACCACCCATCCCTTGCCGTGATTTTCTTTATTGTCGATTATCCGCAGGTTTTTCATGAGATGCCCGAACCTTTCCGCCACCTCTACGGTGGCGTCTTTGGAACCGTCGCTGACGACGATGATTTCATAATCTTCCGGATTTCCGGACGGGAATTTTATTTCCTTGAGCCGCTTGTTAATATCGGTCAAAGTCAACGGTAAACGCTTAGCCTCGTTATAAGAGGGAATTATTATTGAAAGATAGGGCTTTTCCATAATCGTAAAATTATTCTAATAATTCTAACTTAAATCGGTTACTTAAAGCAAGGGGGAATTTACTATTGCGTCAATACCTTCGGTCCTTTGGGGGTAATGGCAACGGTATGTTCGAAGTGCGCCGAAAGCGAGCCGTCGGCGGTTGCCCAGCTCTCGTCCG
>CAYZYY010000027.1:0-9489 GCA_964482855.1 uncultured Candidatus Saccharibacteria bacterium
GGCGGAGGAGGTGGGATTCGAACCCACGAGGGACTTTTGATCCCCACGGTTTAGCAAACCGTTCCGTTGGACCACTCCGGCACTCCTCCAATATTGATTTTAGATTATATTATTTTAAATAATGTCGCAAGCGCTTGGGAAATCATAAAAAACGTTTTACCTTGTAATGACCGTTGTTTTCTGATACCCTTTATAAATTATGGACAAGGAAAAAAATGAAAATTTATCGCCCCGACCGCCTATAGTGGTCATTTTGGGGCATGTGGATCATGGCAAGACGACTTTGCTTGATTATATTCGGAAAACCAACGTCGTTGCCAAGGAGACCGGTGGTATTACTCAGGCAACGGGCGCTTATGAAATAAGCCATCCTTCGGCAAGCTCAGGACAGGCTTCTTCGGCCGGTTCGAAGGAGTCCAGAAAGATTACTTTCATTGATACGCCCGGACACGAGGCATTTTCAAAAATGCGTCAGCGGGGCGCCAAGGTGGCGGATTTGGGCATTTTGGTAGTGGCGGCCGATGAGGGTGTAAAACTCCAGACCAAAGAAGCGATTAAAATTTTGAAAGAAAGCCAGACGCCTTTTATCGTGGCCATTAATAAGATTGACAAACCCAATGCCGACATTGAGAGAATAAAAAAAGAACTGATGGAGGCGGGCGTTTTATTGGAGGGTTTCGGCGGCAATATTTCCTGGCAGGGGATTTCGGCAAAAAAAGGAGAGGGGATAGACGAGCTTTTGGATTTGATACTTCTGGCTGCCGAACTTGAAGGCCTGACTTACGATCCGGAAGCAAAAGGCAGCGGCGTAATCATTGAATCTCATATGGACAGCCGTCGGGGATTGGCGGTCGCGGCCGTTGTAAAAGACGGCGTTTTAAAAGTCGGTGATGACGTTACCACGGCCAGCGCCATGGGAAAAATCAAAATTTTGGAAGATTTTTTGGGTAAGAGGGTTAAAAAGCTCTCTCCTTCAAGCCCGGCTCTGATTTTGGGATTTGAAACGTTGCCTCAGACCGGAGAGGAATTTTTCAGCGGAAAGGTTAATTTGGTTGAAATAAAAAATTCTGCGCCCGAAAGCCAAGTTGAAGTCCCTGAAACAACTGAAGATACCGTCAATTTTATTCTAAAAACCGATGTTTCCGGTTCTCTCGAGGCCCTCGCTGAAATTGTCAGGAATATTCCCGATGTCAGGATTATCAGCGAATCAGTGGGTGATATCAACGATGGAGATATAAAGTCCGCTTTTAGCGCAAACGCCATCATTATCGGTTTTAAAGTCAAAACCAGTAAGGCGGCTGAAAATTTGGCTAAAGCCCAGAGCGTGAAAATTATTACTTCGGAAATCATTTATGAACTCGTAAAAAAACTGGAAGATGAAATTAAAAAACTGAAAAAGCCCGAAATCCTCGGCCAATTGGAAATTCTGGCGGTTTTCAGCGGCAAAGCGGGAAAAAGACAGGTTATTGGGGGGCGGGTAACTCTTGGGAGTTTTAAAAATAATTTAACGATTGATATTCAAAGAGAGGAAAAGATTATTGGCCAGGGGAAAATAATCAATCTTCAGCGCAAGAAAGAAGATACCAGTCAGGTAAAAGAAGGAGAAGAATGCGGAATCTTATTGGAAACCAACATACCGATAAACGTTGGAGACAAGCTCATTTATTAGCGCGGGACTAACTGGTTCAAGCTGAAAAAACCTGGTTGGAGATAAAATTATAACTACGGCGATGTGGCGAAGTGGCTAACGCAGCGGTCTGTCCCGATATTCTCAAAGTATCCGTATTTTGGTAGAATATCGAGGATCCGCGATAATAACCAAAATTTTGAGATTTGGCGTCGTAGCCAAGTGGTAAGGCGAGGGTCTGCAAAACCCTTATACGTGGGTTCGATTCCCACCGACGCCTCAAAATTTTGGTTATTATCGGGACAAAACCCTTGAATGATTTAGGGGGCGACTTGCCCCGTATCGCATGGTATGGGGTTCCCTCCCTGGCCTCACGAATTTTGTCCGAGCGTAAAGCGAGGTAATAAAATTCAGCGCCTCGCCATAGCTTTAGCGGCGGCGGGAAAAAATAGGGCGAGTGGCGGAACGGTTTACGCGCAACACTTAAAATGTTGTGTCCGAATGGACATGAGGGTTCGAATCCCTCCTCGCCCACAAATTTTTGGAGTTCGCCTTATCATGCGATAGGGCGCCCCGTCGAATGACGGGGCGAATCCCACCCCAGGCACGAATTTATTATTTTTCAAATAAAACATGAATAAAAGAAGTTTATTAATTGCGTCAATAATAACCGTATTTGCCGGTTCAGCCGTTGCGGGGGCATTGTTTCTTTTTCCTTATCAGCCCGAACAACCGCCTCAAGCGGATGACGTTGGTTCAACACCGGAAAGAATACGGGAAGTAGTCAGTGCCAATAATGAATTTACTTTTGATTTATACGGCGAACTGATTAAATCTGAAAAGGGAAATATTTTTTATTCTCCATATAGTATTTTCGCCGCCTTGGCAATGACTTATGAAGGGGCAAAGGAGAAGACGGCAGAGGAGATAAAATCCGTTTTCCATTTTCCGCCAAACGACATCTTAAGGCCCAATTTCGCCGCCATCTATAATGATATAAATGTGGGAGTTCAAGACTATGAATTGAGAACCGGGAATGCCCTGTGGGTTCAACGGGATTTTCCTCTGCTTGCGGATTATACAAGCAGGATTGAGAAATATTACGGCGGCAAAGCGGCCAATTTGGACTTTGTTAATGAAGCCGAAAAATCAAGGCAAACAATCAACAGTTTTATAGAGCAGCAAACCAATAATAAAATTAAGGATTTGGTTCCCAAAGACGCCATTAATTCCATGATAAGGGTTGTTTTGACCAACGCGATTTATTTCAAAGGAACTTGGCAGTGGGACTTTGACAAGTCCGATACCCGCGAAGAAGACTTCAAAATTACTCCTTCCAACGTGGTGAAAGTTTCCATGATGAATATGAATCCCGATAAGGCCAGGTTTAATTACGCAGATGCCGGCGATTTGCAGATTTTAGAATTGCCGTATAAGGGAAATAAAATTTCAATGTTGGTATTATTGCCAAGCGAAAATCTTGACGCGATAGAATCAACTTTTACGGCCGATAAACTGAATGAATACAAATCTAAGATGAAAGAAACGAAATTGGATTATATATCACTGCCGAAATTTGAATTTGACACGAAATATTTCATGAATGACGTTTTAAGCGCGTTGGGAATGCCAACTGCTTTTTCGGCGATGAACGCCGATTTTTCCGGAATGACCGGTAAGAAGAATTTATTCATCAGTTTCATTATTCATCAGGCATACGTTAAAGTTGACGAAAAAGGGACCGAAGCCGCTGCGGCAACCGGTGTGGGTATGTCGCTGACTTCGGCTGAACCAAGAAATATTTTTAAGGCAGACCACCCGTTCATATTCATAATCCAGAATAAGGAAACCGGTAATGTTTTATTTCTTGGCAGAATGATCGACCCGACAAGCTGAGAACATACCACGGTATGTTCATAAAAAACCGCCTTGCGGCGGTTTTAAATTTTTATCAGTATCAATCCGTGTCTTTATTACTCAAACTTCACTTTTATTTTTTTAGACTTGCCTTTGTTGAGTTTAGGCAGGGTGATTTTCAGAACACCGTTTTTAATGGAAGCATGAGTTTTATCAGGGTCAATCTCCTGGGGCAGAATGATTGTCCGGGAAAATCTTCCCCAATAGCATTCCTGGTGGATGTAATTTTCGGTTTTTATTTTTTCCTGTTTTTCCCGCTTGCCTCTGATGCTGATTGACTCGGGAGTGGTTGAAATGTCAATATCTTCCGGGTCAACTCCGGCAACCGTTGATTCGATAATAAAGGAACTTGGCGTTTGGTAGACGTCAACGGTTAATTCTCCTTCGGCTTCTTCAAGAAAATCCTCCCTAAACGACTCTTCGTCCGATAATTCTTCTTTGGAATTGTCTTTTAAGTCAATATTCGGTTCCAGCTCCATTTCTTCGTTGTCGGAATTGATTCCGGCGAGTTTTTCAAAAAAAATTTTAGTGTCTTTATCCATGCTGACGCAGACAATGCGAAACTACGAATGGCATGCGAATGCCGCAAATATTATTCGCAGTATTGGCATACATTCGCGGATTGGCATTATGTTTGTTTTATTTTTTCAAAATCCCAAAATACGAATAAGGCGGCAATAGTCAGTAATATTAAGGGATAAATTGCTATGTCTTTCGATATTAGTATAAGGTAATTGAAAATTGTGTGCAATAGGGTGGCGAAGACAATGCCTTTGAATATTAATACTCTTGACTGAAGCCCGTACAAGCGAAAAGGCGGTTCGGTTTGCGGTTTAAGGCCGCGGCTTAAAATAATGGCTTTGGCCCAATAATAACCTACTAAGCCGGAACTTAAAGCGTGCAGCAGGGTGGCGCCCACGAAACGGAGAGTAATCACGCTTAGCGCTTCCGATAGCGCGTTCATATTGGACATTATGGCTATGTTTTCCAGCATTGCGAATCCCAGGGCAACGGTAATCATATAAATCATTGCGTCAATCGGTTCGTCAAAAAACCGACTTTTTCTGATAATCAGGTAGGCGGCCAGGAATTTAAGGATTTCTTCAACAAAACCGAAAGAGAAGAACGAAAGGGGATGATAATCGTCAATTTGGAAGGACTGAAATAGATTTTTCAACACAAGCTGAAAACCGACGGCGAACACGGCGGCAAAAACGCCTCCAATGAAAGCTCGGGCAATCATTTTTTTCGGTTCCGGGTGCGTGTCTTCTTTAAGGAAAAAAACCAACCAGGCGAAGGAAGGAAGGATACCGAGAAAAAGGAAAAAATAAGGCATAAGATTCAAGATGGCTAATTTTCAATAATCAACATCGTCTTATCTTTCATCGGGAGCTGTTGCCAGATTTCTTCAGTGATGAATGGCATAAAGGGATGGAGGAGTTTGAGTGAATTAATTAAAACCTCCGTTAATATTAAAACAGTGGATTCCTTATCCTGTTTTTTACTGGATTCAATATAGGTATCGCAAAAATCGTGCCAGAAGAAATCATAGATTTCGTGAAGAGCTTGCCCGAATTCATACCTGTCAATTTGCCGCCCGGATTTTATTTTGACTTTTTCTAATTTGCTTAAGATTGTTTTGTCGGCCGCAGTTTTCGGTTTAGGATTAGTCGTTAGTTGTAAGTCGTTAGTCGTAAGTTGCGTCAGCACAAAACGCGTGGCGTTCCATATTTTATTACAGAATTTTTTACCTGCCATTACATGTTCTTCTGCCCAGTGAATGTCTTGGCCTCCCATTGCCTGCCATATTAAGCCGAACCGGGTGGCGTCGGCACCGTATTTTTCTATTAGGTCCATAGGGTTAATTCCAGTGCCTAGTGATTTAGACATTCTTTTACCGTCTTTTGTTAAAATTGTAGCATGGATTATCACGTCGCTAAAAGGCTTTTTATTGGTAAATTCCATACCGGAAAAAACCATTCTGGCAACCCAAAGAGGGATGATGTCACGGGCGGTTGATAAAACCTGGGTAGGATAAAATTCAGTAAAATCATTGGTTTGTTTCGGCCAGCCAAGAGTAGCAAATGGCCAAAGCGCGGAAGAAAACCAAGTATCTAAAACATCATCTTCTCCCTTAATGGGAATTTTATGACCCCACCAGATTTGTCTTGAGACACACCAGTCTCTTACGCCTAAGAGCCAATCAAGATAAACCTTTTTCCATCTTGGTGGATGGAATTTTATTTTCCCGGATTTAACCTCATTAATTGCTAATTTTGCCAGCTCATCCATTTTTAAGAACCATTGCATGCTTGGGATGGGTTCAATAGTCGTGCCGCAGCGGTAACATTGCGCTAGGTTGTGTTTATAAAAATCTTCTTTTTTAAAAAGGTTAAGTTTTTTGAATTCCTCAATAACTTTATCCCGGCACTCGGCGGTTTTTAGCCCTTCGCAAACAGGCCCGGCCTTAGGGGTCATTTTTCCGTCTGGCCCGATTACTTTGTAAATTGGGAGATTATTCTTTTTTCCTATTTCTTCGTCTAATAAATCATGGGCGGGCGTGATTTTTACGGCGCCGGTGCCGAAATCCATGTCTATTGCCGGGTCGGTCACTATTGGAATTTCCCTGTTCATAATCGGTAGGATTATTTTTTTGCCGATGAATTCTTTATATCTTTTATCTTTGGGATTTACGGCAACCGCGGAATCGCCAAGCATGGTTTCTGGCCTGGTTGTGGCAACAGTTACAAGTTCGGAACTGTCTTTCAAGGGATAATTTAAATAATAAAGAGAGGTTTTACTTTCTTTATATTCAAGTTCCAAATCGGAAAGAGAGGTTGCGCAGCGGGGGCACCAATTAATAACTCTTTCGGCTCGATACATCCAACCTTTTTTATAATAATGAAGAAAGGTTTTTTCTACCGCTTCTTGATAATCCAGGTCCATAGTAAAGCGGGTTCGAGACCAGTCCATTGAGGAACCGAGTTTTTTAAACTGGTCAAGGATTATATGGCCGTATTTTTCTTTCCATTCCCAGATTTTTTCCAGAAATTTTTCTTTTCCCAGTTGATGGCGGGAAATACCTTGTTTTTTTAGATTTTTTTCAACGACATTTTGAGTAGCAATGCCGGCGTGGTCAGTGCCCGGAAGCCAAAGGGTTTTATATCCCTCCACCCTTTTTTTTCTAATAAGAATGTCCTGAATGGTCGCATTTAAGGCGTGTCCCATATGAAGAGCGCCGGTAACGTTCGGCGGGGGAACCGTAATCGCGAAAGTTTTTTTTCTTTTACCCGGTAATTTATCCGGATTAAAATAGCCCGACTTTTCCCAAAGTTCGTATATTTTATCTTCAACTTCTTTTGGATTGTAGGGTTTATCAAACATAATGTGAATAATGCGAATTTGTGTGAATACTGCGAATAGATTTTATTTTCGCGGCATTCGCATTCATTCGCCCGCCCGCCATGACTTCGCTAATGCGATGTCGGGCAGGTAGTTTGGTATTATTTAAGCGTCAGCGCAGGGCTTCAACGTAAATTTTCGTTTTGTCCGGGTCGGCCTGTGATAAATTGACTTGGAGAATCCCTTGCTCCAAAGAATTAATATATTCTCTGGTTGTCGGTCCGAAATAGCCCGAAGCAGGGGAAATACCTTCTCTTTTTTGGTATTCAATCAAGGCGTTTTTAACGGAAGTATTGAAATATCCCGTAGCTGTTCCGCTTAAAAAACCCTCTTTTTTCAAAAACTCCTCCAGTTTTTCAACGTCCTTTCCGCTGGAACCGGTAGCGAGGTTGCTGGTGAAATTATAGGACCAAGCCGGCTCGGTGTTCATTAGGGAAATGTTCTTGGGGAAGTTAATTTTGAAAAATTTTTCTTCAAAAGCCGTTATGTTTTCAAGCTCGGTTTTTGAAGCACCGATTTGAACGTTACTTTGGTTGAATAAAATTCCGATAATCCTGACTTTTGAGAGTCCGAAAGCATTGGTATTATTTACGAACCCGCTTATAATTGCCCCGGTTCCGCTTCCGTTTGCCGGCTCGGTTTTTATTTCTCTTACCTGAACGGCGGGCTTGGATAATTCCTCCGCCTTTTTCCAGTTAACATTGGCAAAGGAAACGGAAATGTCTTTTATATTTTCGTAATTAACGTCAATGGCTTCAAAAAGATATTTTATCTCGCCGCTATAAATAAACGATTTATTCGTTATTTTTTTAAGCTTAATACCGTTTTCTCCGTAAACGTCAAAGGAATAATTAAAAGAGTCCGCCGCCCAATTAAGATTAAGATTTACAATTTCGGCCAGCAGTACGGTTTGTCCGTCAGCGGAAAAATACTTCGTCCGGGAGGCCTCAAGCGGAACCAGAGTTTTAATTTCGCAGGGAAGGCAGGGCCCTCCGCAGTCAACACCCGTTTCTTTTTGGTTCTGGTGGCCGTCAAAGCAGGTCGGAGAAGCTTTAAACCAGAAAAAATAAACGATAAAAATAATCAAAAAAACAATTATCAAGTAACCGCCGCCAAAGAGAATTTGTTTTGCCAGTCTTTTATTCATCCTTTTACTCTAATAATATCAAAAAAATCAAAAAAGTAAAAAAAAACCGCATTGATATCCCGGCAAATCCTACTTTCCCTGCCCTCGAAAGAGCTAGTATCATCGGAGTAATAGGATTTCACTATCGTGTTCGGAATGGGAACGAGTGTTTCACCTAATACTTAATTACCAGGAAATCAATGCGGTTTTTTTAAACATTTTTTGTCATTCGCTAAATTATTCGAATCCTCAACCCGGTATTTTAAATAAACGCTGGGCAGAGACAATTCGACTTATTAGTACTTCTCGGCTTGCTTGCGCGACTTACAACTTACAACTTACAACCAACGACCGAAGTCGTCAGTCATTTGCCGTCGATCATTTGTCGCGTAAGCGACACACCTTACGGTGTTTACACCTGAAGCCTATCAACGTGGTAATCTTCCACGAGTCTAAGACGCCTAATCTTGGGAGGGGCTTCGCGCTTAGATGCTTTCAGCGCTTATCCCTGCCGAACATAGCTACCCGGCGCTTCACCTGGTGGTAAAGCCGGTAGACCAGAGGTCCGTTCATCCTGATCCTCTCGTACAAAGGTCAACTTCCCTCAAGCGTCAACGCCTGCAACAGATAGAGACCAACCTGTCTCACGCATATAATTTAGATATTACTAATCCGTTATTACTAACGGTATGGACTATACCACCACCCTTTGATTGCTCTCAGGGGGACGACGTATTATGGAAAATTATTATTTTCCATCCGGTCATATTTTAATTTTAGACCAAGTCTCTACGGGGTAATGTATGATTTTCGTTTTTTGGAGTAATTTAACTTCCTAAAAGTCTCTATAAGATTAAGTAAATTGTTAAAATCTCTTTGATTTTTTACTTTTTCTTTCTCTTTTATAATTTTTATCAACAGACTAGCCTGTTTTCTTTTAAGAATTAAGAATGGCTTTATAATTCCAATTAATTTAGTAACAGAATCTTTACGATTAATCGTGTATTCTAAAATTCCATCTTTTCTTTCTCTCATAATTCCAAATTTAAGAGAAGAAAAAATAGTTTCAAAACTCTTTCTGCTTTTATTTGATTGGAAAAAGACTATATAAGGAGCAATTTGGAATCCATACCGATAGGTCGGATTCGGTTTAGCTCTTACATATATACTTCCATCACCATCCAATAATCCCGCAAGATAAGCTTTATCTGTAGACGAAAGACCTTTATTCATGAAAATTCATATAAAACTTCCCTCGGTATTATCCTAACATATGACAGGTTGAAATGCAACATATATTTAGGATTTCACCGATATGAGTCGTCTTTTTCAATCCCGATTACTCGGGAAAGCCGCCAAATTGACGGTCTGAACCCAGCTCGCGTGCCACTTTAATTGGCGAACAGCCAAACGCTTG
>CAYZYY010000028.1:0-8793 GCA_964482855.1 uncultured Candidatus Saccharibacteria bacterium
CGGTGCCAATGGCAAACATCGGCTCGATTGCCAGAACCATTCCGGCCTTCAGCTCCAACCCTTCGCCTTTTTTGCCGTAATTATAAACGCTGGGTTCTTCCTGAATTTCTTTACCGACCCCGTGTCCGGTCAGGCCCTCCGCAATTTTTAAATTCGCTTTTTCGGCGGTTTTCTGGATTATCCAGCCAATGTCGCCGATGGTCTTGCCCGGCTTTGCCTGAGTAATGGCTTTTTTCAAAGCCAATTGGGTGGTTTTAATCAAATGTCTGGCTTGTTTGGAAAGCTCTCCTATTCCGACGGTTAAGGCGGCATCGGCGAAAAAGTTTTCGTACTCCACCCCGAAATCAATTTTCAGGACGTCACCCAGCTTCAACTTATAAGCCGAAGGGAGGCCATGGACTATTACGTCATTAACCGAAGCGCAAATCGAGCCGCCAAAGGGCTTCTCAGCGCCGCTAGTCTGATAACCTAAAAAAGCCGGCTGGGCTTTTTCTTTTTTAGTAAGCTGATAAGCCAGTTTATCCAATTGGCTCAAACTGACGCCGGCCTTGGCCTCTTTGGCGAGAATTTTCAGAATTTTCGCCAGAATCCTGGCGGCGGCGGCTATTTTTTTAATTTCTTCCGGCGATTTAATGATAATCATTATAATATATTCTAATAAACTTTAAAGAAAAATAAAAGAAGAGGTTTCTTCTTAAGAAGAAACCTCTAATTTATTAAATTAAATTCATCAATTATTTCTTTTTTTAATCCGTTTATTTTCTCATTAGAAACTTGAGATATCCGAATTCTCTTATTTATCTTATTATAATAGCCGTGTAAATATTCATTTTTTAATCCCTTTTCTTCTTTAATGTTATCTTCATAAAATATTTCACTTGGCTTATATCCTTGTTTAATAAGACAATTATATAATTCCGTACCAGGATAAGGTCTAAATGTTGCTAAACTAAAATACTTCATCCCTCTTTTCCCAAGTTCTATAATAAGATCCTTAGTAGCCAGCATATCGTTATATGTTTCTGTGGGAAATCCTATTATAAAGAATCCTTTTATCTCAAATCCAGCTTTTCTTAATTTATCAACACCTTTAATTACAATCTCTTTGTTTATCCCCTTATGCACCATTTTAAGAATTCTATCTGAGCCCGACTCTATTCCTAAAGACAATCTTTTCCCTCCGCTTTCTTTTAACTTTTCTAGCAAGATATCATCAAATCTTAATATTGTATCGGCCCGAGACATTCCCCTCCATTCTATCTTCCCATAAAGCCCTGATTTTCTAAGACTATCAATAAATTCGTACGCCCTTTTTAAGGAAAAAAGCAGTTGGTCATCTAAAAAATAAAAGCTTTTTGTACCTTTACCGTAAGCGTTAACCATTTCTTTAATAACGATTTCCATAGGGGTGAATCTTACAATTCTTTGACATAAAATAGGCGAAGCGCAAAATGAACAGTTATTAGGACATCCTCTTGCAGATATTAAGTGGAATTCTTTTTCTCTTAGTTCAAAAAATTTTCTATCAATAATCGGTAAAGACCTTAAATTAATGAATTCGGCTTTAGGATTAACAATTATTTCTGTTTCTTTTTTAAATACCACACCTAAAATATTTCTAATATTTTTCCCTTCCAATATATCCCGTATTGGCTCCTCCCCTTCTCCATGAACCACAGCATAAAGAGATGGATATTTCTTAATTACGTCTTTAGGCGTAAGAGATGCATGAATTCCTCCAATAATTACTTTTTTAAAAAGAATTCCTTCCGCTATTCTTCCGGCAATATGAATATTCTCCGAAGTGGCATTAAGACCAATAAATTTTGCTTTAATGTTCCTTAAATATCTTATAATTTTATTTACTGATAATATTAAAGCGTCAGCATCAAGCACTCCAATTGTAAATCCGAATTCTTCTACATAAGTCGCTATACTTCCTAATCCTATTGGCGGAATAAAAACTTCATCATTTTCTTTAAATTTACTGTAATCTTTGGATGGGGTATTAACTAGTACTAAATCATATTCTTTCTTCCAAGGTCTAATCATTCTAATCAACTCCTTTCTTTTATTTATTTTTAAAGTTCTTTCTTTATATATACGCGTTAAAAATATTATTTAAAATCGTATCCTTCTGGCTTGCTAAATTTTCCCGTGTCCTTATTAAAATGCCTGTCTTCACTATATTTTATTTTTTCTTTAAAAACATCTGATAATTCTTTTTCTCCGTGAAAATCTTCTGCAATATTAGCAATTTTTACGGCAAAGGTTATAATATCGCAAATTTCCGCTTGAACATCTTTCCAGTCTTTTTCATAAAGCGCTTTCGCTACCTCCCCAACTTCCTCGATAAGTTTTAATACGCACATCTGAATTAATTTTTCTTCTGAAAGATTAATTCCTTTTCTCTTCGAAAAATCCCTATCCCAATTTTGTAAATTCTTTATTGTAAATTTTTTTTCCATAATGATTCAATTATTTAATTTTAAACAAGAAGTTATCTTTTGATGAACTTTATAAGGCATTGGGGTGCCGTCAATTTTATAAATTTTATAATGGCCTTTTTTTAGTTTTGCGAAAATCGGTTTTGTCCGTTCGCCGTATTCCCTGAGCCGGGTTTTCATTACTTCCGAATTATCGTCAACCCGGCGGACTATTTTGCCTCCGCAAAAAGAACAGGATGACAGCTTGTTCCGGGCCGCGCCCAAAATCGGCGCCTTGCAAACCGAACAAAGGGAGCGTCTGGAGTTTCTTTTAATCGCCTCTTTTTCCGGAATATCCAGAATAAAAATGAAAAAGTTATTTTTGCCATAGCCTTTTGTGAGAATTTCTATCAATCCCTTATGCTTCTTATCACCAAACGCTTCAAAAAGAGTTCTGGGCGAACCGCTGAAAATAATCCCCTGATTCAGCCTGATAATTTCTTTCACTCTTTGACTGACCACTTTTAAAACGAAATCCGGGCTTTGAAGCATACCCGATTCGTGCAATTTTTTTTCCCTTTGGACGATTTTATCTTTCTGAAGCGCGGGGTCGTAAAGTATTTTTCTTAAACAATTACCGGTATCAAGGTGGTAAATATTGAATTTGTCCGCCAATAACTCGGCCTGGGTTCCCTTGCCCGAGCCCGGAGTGCCATAAATTATTATCGCTTTTTTATTGTCCGATTTTTTCATAGTTTAAATTTTTATATGGAGTCGTACTCCCTCATTACCAACTGGGAATTTATCTGTCTGATTGTTTCCAAAGCCACTGAAACCACGATTAAAAGAGCGGTGCCGCCAATGGTCAAAATGGCGATTCCCGTAATCATTCTCGTCAGATGAGGCAGTATCGCCACTAAGCCCAAAAATATTGCCCCGGAAAGAGTCAGGCGATTGATGATTTTGGAAAGAAAAGAAGAAGTAGAATCACCCGGCCTGATACCGGCGACGAATCCGCCGGAACGCTGGAGATTTTTGGAAATTTCTTTCGGATCAAAGGTAATAGCCGTGTAAAAATAAGTGAAAATTACCACCAGTACGAAATAAAACAAGGCATAAAGATATTGGTTATTAAACAAATAATTCGCAAAATCAATCAATCTCAGAGACAAAGATTTGGAAAAAATCGCGCTTGCCTGGGCAATGAACTGGGGGAAAAGAAGAATGGAAACTGCGAAAATAATCGGAATAACCCCGGCCTGATTTACCTTAAGGGGCAGATAACTGGAAGCCCCGCCGTACATTTTCATTCCCCTAACCCGCTTGGCGTAAGCAATTGGTATCTTTCTTTCACCTTCATTGATGAAAACCACGCCTGCGATAACCAGTATTGCCACGATTGCGAAAGCGAGGTAGGTCGGCAGAATTTCCGGATTATAGTTGAAAACCGCGTTCCTCAAAGTTGCCGGCAGCCTGCTGACGATACCGGCAAAAATCAATAAAGAAATACCGTTGCCTATTTTCTGTTCGGTAATCAGTTCCCCGAACCAAACCAGAACCATGGTTCCGGCGGTAACAATCATAACGTTCTTCATCAAATCGAAAAAGCCCAAATGAGGCACAACACCCTGGGAAACCAAAAGATTCAGAAATCCGTAACCCTGAAGCATTCCCAAAGGAACGGTCAGGTACCGCGACCAGCGGTTGAATTTCGCCCGACCGGCGGCTCCTTCCTCGTAATACAGCGCTTTTAATTTCGGGAAAATCATCGTCAAGAGCTGCATAATAATGCTGGCGGTAATGTAAGGAGCGACTCCCAGCATGACAATCGATAAATTGGACAAAGCGCCACCGGAAAAAATATTCACGAAACCGAACAGCTGGTTGCTGGAAAAAAATTCCTCCAATCTGGTAACGTCAACTGAAGGAATGGGAATAGTCGCCAAAAGGCGAAAAGCCAGCAACAAAAATGCCACAATGAGAACTTTATTGCGGAGGTCTTTGATTTTGAAAATTTGAAGGATTTTATTCACAAAAACATGTAGCATGTAGCATGTAGCATGTAGCATTGAACATCTTTATATTTTAATGTTCTATGTTACACGTTGCGTGTTTCATGATATTGTGCCTCCGGCGGCTTCGATTTTTTTCCCGGCGCTTTTCGAAAGTCCCAATTCTTTGAAATTAACGTTGAAGGCTTTTTTAATTTCTCCTTGTCCTAAAATTTTGATTTTATTGTCCGATTTTTTGACAAAGCCGGCCTCAATCAAAGTTTGCTTATTAATTATATTGCCTTTAATCTTTTTTTCCAAACTGCCGAGGTTAATCACCGCCGCTTTCGGCTTTGCTTTGAATTTAAATCCGCGCAGTTTCGGCAAGCGCTGGATTAAATCGCGTTCAGCCGGCCTGATTTTGCGGCCAGCCCGGGATTTCTGACCCTTCATTCCCCGACCGGAATAAGCGCCGCGTTTGCCTCCGCGGCCAACCCGTTTCTTGCTTTTTGACTTGTATTTAGGTTGAAGTTGATGAAGTTGCATGATATAAATGTAAAATGTAAAATGTAAAAATCAAAGATTAATAATGACAATGTAAAGTGTAAAAATTATCAAATTTTAGAATCTGGTTTTGAAATTAATTCACTTTTTTCATTGGACTCATCTTTAACGACAACGGATGTATCCGCCCGCCCGCATCGTTTTTTGAACTTTTTAAGCGCTTCCAGCGCCGCCATCGCATTGGTTAATTTATTTTTAGTCCTGCCTAAACACTTGGCAGTGGCGTCCCTGACGCCGGCCAAAAGCAAAACTTGCCGCACCGCGCCGCCGGCCTTAAGACCGTGCCCTTTTCCGGCCGGCTTAATAATCACTTTGGCGGCGCTGAATTTCGCTCCAACTTCGTGAAGAATGGTTCTTCCTGAAAGAGGAACGATTATTAATTTCTTTTTGGCGATGGATTTGGCTTTTTCAACGGCCTGAGCAACGTCCGCTCCTTTTGCGATTCCCACTCCAACTTTCCCTTTTTCATCTCCGATTACAACCGTAGCCCGGAAACGGAATCTCTTACCGCCGGCCACCACTCTGGTAACCCTGCGCAAATCTATGACTTTGTCTTTATATTCGCTTTTTTTAACCGCCTTATTGAATTTATTGAAACTTTTATTCATAAAATCTTTATAATTTTAATCCTCCTTTTTTCGCTCCTTCGGCAACGGATTTTACCCGGCCGTGAAATTTGTATTCCCTTCTGTTAAAAACCGCCTCTTTAATTCCTTTCTCAAGGGCTTTTTGGGCAATTAATTCGCCCAACTTCCCGGCTAAAACGACTTTTCCTTTTTCTTCTTTCTTCTTTTCCACTTCCCTGCTGGAGACACCCGCCAAAGTTATTCCTTTTTCGTCGTCAATTAATTGCCCGTAAATATAACGATTACTCCTGAAAACGGAAAGTCGTGGCCGGACAGCGGTACCAAAAATTTTCGCCCGGCTCCGGTTTTTTCTTCTTAATCTTATTTTATTTAACGATTTTTTTCTCATATTGGTTAGGTTCTTTATTTCTCCGCCCCAGCCATTTTCTTGCCGGCTTTTCTCCTGACTATTTCTCCCTGATATCTTATGCCTTTCCCCTTATAAGGCTCGGGTTTTTTAAATGCCCTAATTTCCGCCGCTGACTGACCAACCGACGCTTTTTCAATTCCTGAAACCTTGATGGTGTTTTTTTCCGCTGAAATTTTAACGTTTCCGGGAGGGGTAAATTTAACAGGATGAGACAAGCCCAGGTTTAAAACCAAAGTTTCTCCTTCCATGTTTGCCCGATAACCGATTCCTTCAATTTCCAAAACTTTTTCAAATCCCTCGGTCAAACCGACAATGGCATTGGCGGATAATGACCTGATTGTCCCCCAATTTGCCCGGGCCTGCTTGGAATTATTTTCCGGGCTAAAAACGATCGTTTTATCTTCTATTTCCGTTTTTATAAAAGGCAGGATTTTAAGGCTAATGGCGCCTTTTTCGCTTTTGAATTCCAAAAAACCGCCGCTGATTTTAACCTCAACTTTATCGGGAATATCTATTGGTTTTTTGCCTATTTTTGACACGCTTCGCTTAACAAATGCCAATATACTAATGGATACGAATATGAATTATTGGCATTTATTCGCATCATTAGCGCGCATTCGCATATTAGTATCGCATAATTACCATATTTGAAACAGCATCTCTCCTCCGACTTTCATCTTTCTCGCCTCCTTGTTTGTAATAATTCCCTGAGGAGTTGAAAGAATTAACAATCCATAACCGTGTTTAACGGGCTTAATGTCTTTATAACCTATATAAAGCCGCCGCGACGGCTTGCTGACAAACTTGACGTCTTTAATAACGCCTTCTTTATTCTCATATTTCAGTTTGACGTCCAACGTCCTTTTGGCCCCTTTTCCTTTTTTTTCCAAATCCTTAATGTAATTATTTTTCTTCAATAATTCCAAAATACTCTCATCCATTTTTGAATAAGCGAGTTTAACGTTTTCTTTCCGGACTGCCTGGGCGTTTTTAATTTTCGTCAATAAATCTATGTACACCTTGACTTATAACCTACAACTTACAACGCACGACTTTTTCTTTAATTAATTTTGTCGTCGGTCGTTAGTCGTTAGTCATTAGTTAATAGTTATCACCATGACGCTTTCTTTATTCCCGGTATCTGTCCCTTGGAAGCCATTTCCCTGAAACAAATGCGGCAAAGTCCAAAATCGCGAAGATATCCCCTTTTCCGTCCGCATTTAAAACAGCGTCTGACAATTCGCGTTGAATATTTGGGGGCTTTTTTTGACCTTGCGATAACCGATTTTTTTGCCATAAATTCTAATTTTTCTTCAATGGTACGCCGAGAATTCTATAAAATTCCATTGCTTCTTCCCTGTCTTTAGCATTAATTACAATACTTATTTCCAACCCGAAGTCAACCTTGGAAGTTTCCGGATCTATCTCGGGAAAAACCATTTGGTCCTTAAAGCCAATGGTCAAATTTCCTTTTGAATCGATGCTTTTAAGATTAATTCCCCGAAAATCGCGCAACCGGGGAATTACCACTTTAATCAGTTTTTCGAAAAAATCATCCATCCTCTTTTTCCTGAGAGTCGTTTTTAAGCCGATAATCTGGCCCGCCCTGGTTTTAAAACCGGCAATTGATTTTTTAGCTTTGCAAACGGCGGGTTTTTGGCCGGAGATTAATGAAAGCCCCTTGCTTAATTCCGGCAAAATTTTTTCTTCAAAACCCGGTTGCTGGGATAATCTGCCCGCGCCGATGTTCAATACGATTTTTTCCATTCTTGGAATTTCCAAATCGTTCTTGTAGCCGAACTTTTCTTTAATTTTGCCAATTTTATTTAAATTTTTGAACATGGTGAAAAAATTTAATTATAAAACTGAGCACCCCGCCCTTTCTGGGTTTTTAAATGCTCTTTTCATTTTTTCGTAAATACCTAATTGAATAATCATAATATTTAAATTGTTTAAAGAAAAGGCGGGGTTAAAGGTTTTGTAATTCCTCACTCCGTTCGGAAACAAAGCCCTTTAAATTGCGGCGCCGCATTTTTTGCAAACCCTGACCTTTCTTTTACTATCAAAACGCTGTCCGATTCTGGTTGTCTGGCTACAGGAAGAACAAACCAACGCCGTGTTCGAAACGTTAATCGGCCGCGGCACTGAAACCACCTGCCCTTTTTCCCCTTCTTTTTTGGGGCGGACGTTTTTCTTATAAAGATTCAATCCTTCAATCAAAATTTTATCCTTTTTAACAAGAACTTTCAAAATTTTACCGGTCTTACCTTTGTCTTTACCCGTCATTATTTTAACCGTATCTCCTTTGCGCATTTTCATACTATTTCCTGGGCCATTGTTACGATTTTTTCGAAACCTTTTTCTTTTAGTTCTCTGGGAATAGGGCCGAATATCCGCGTTCCCTTAGGCTCTTTCTTCTCGACAATAACGGCGGCGTTTTCGTCAAACCGAAGATAAGAGCCGTCTTTTCGGCGAATAGCTTTTCTCTGCCTGACGATAACCGCCCTGACAATGTCTTTTTTCTTAAGGGTTTTTCGCGGCTCGGCTTTTCTTACTGAGGCCACTATCAAGTCGCCGATTTGGGCATAACGGCGCCGCGTTCCCCCTAAGACCCTAAAACAACGGATGATTTTAGCTCCGCTGTTATCGGCTACTTTCAATATTGAACGTTCTTGTATCATATCGCTTACGCTTGATAATGCTAATCTACGAATTTATGCTAATGCCGCTAATTCGCATGTGCCTATTCGCTAAGGCGTTCTCATACTATTTGCAGTATTCGCAATAGTTCGCATTGTTGGCATTATGTAATTTTT
>CAYZYY010000029.1:0-4066 GCA_964482855.1 uncultured Candidatus Saccharibacteria bacterium
TGTTTGGCTA
The DNA here is from genome assembly GCA_964482855.1 of uncultured Candidatus Saccharibacteria bacterium. Classification (GTDB taxonomy): domain Bacteria; phylum Patescibacteriota; class Minisyncoccia; order UBA6257; family UBA9933; genus JAFGBB01. Next base: position 11 of record CAYZYY010000029.1, read on the forward strand.
AAAATTTGACGCTTTTATCCATTATTTCTTTGGCTTGCTCGTAAGTCCATCTGCCGTGGGTATATCCTTCAAAATTTTCCACTTCGTGATTTGATTGGGCATTTTTGGCGATTGAGCTTCGGTTTCGTTCATCAACGAATTCATCGGCAGTGCATTGAACGATATACATTGGGACTTTAACCAGTTGTAATTTATCGACAACTTTTGCGCCGTGGGCTTCCTGCCAAAAACGCGCTTGAACGATTTGCCCGCCCTCCTCTATGATTCCGTTCTCGGGAGCGACAAAATCGTCCACATTCGGGTCGGGAGACCAGACGACCATTGCGGATAAACCGGGCAATTCCGAACCAACGGCTATGACGGCCGCCCCGCCCATGCTCTGGCCGAAAAGAGCGACTTTATAACCCTGATTAAGATAATTTTCAGCTATGACTTTCGTAGTTTTTATCCAGTCGAGAAAACTCGAGTCGAAAAAGTCGCCCTCGGAATTCCCACTCCCATATTGGTCAAAACGCAGGGAGGAAATGCCCTGCTTGGCTAATTGACGGGCGACCGTTACGAAAAAACGACTCGGTCCGATACTTGTGCCGCGATACCCATGGCAAAAAATAACGATACTTTTTCCGCCCGCATCGTGGAAAGCGGTCGATATACGATGTCCGTTGAAACTTTGGTCTTGAGTTGATTCCTTCATTTACGCTTTTAACCTTCTAACTAAGAAGTCTCTAATGATTTCGGATAATTCTTTTTCTTTACCACTAAATTCGTGGTCGCAATTCTTGATTTGATAGGCCTCCGCAAGATTATTTTCCGCTTTTACAAGCTCAATGGCGTCTTCTACTGGCATAATCGTATATTCCTTTTTATCACCGATTACCCCCAGTATCGGAATGTTAATTTTCGAAAACATATCCAATTTCCCTTTTCTAAAGGGCATTACACGAGACAGTTCGGAATTGTCCTTAAAAAAATTGACGTAAGTCGTGGCGCTTATGGGTAATTCTCCCGCAAAAGACAAAAGACCGGATAACAAATAATCACCCTGGTCCTGCGAAATCAAATCTTTTGCCTCAGCCATATAATCTTTGCCGGTCTTCTCGGAATATTTTTCCTGGGTTCCAATCGTATCGCAAAAACCCAGAAGAATTAATGCCTTTATCCTGTCTTTATACTTTCCGTTCATCGCGTAATAAACGGATTTTTCGGTGCCAAAACTGCGGCCCTCGAGAATAACGCCCTGATAACCTCTTGCCAGCGCCAATTCTATCCACGCGTCAATGTCCAATAGGCAATCTTCGAATATTTCGCATGAAGCACCGTGCGGCATTATGCCCTCTGCGATTTCATATGTTCCGCTGCCCCGGTTATTCGTGGCCAAAAAAGCGTAGCCCAGTTTAAGAGAGGAATTTATCCTTTCTTCATAAATATCGCTCCAAAAGAAATTATCAGCGGTTCCATGAATATGAATTATTATGAAATTTTTATCTCCGGATTCCGGCTCCGCCAAGAAACCGTGCAAATCAAGTCCGTCTTTCGTTTCGACTTTAACAATGGGATAATTCATATAATTTATCGCATTCTAAACGGCTCACTAACGGCTCAGCCCCTGAGCCGTTTATGAGCCGTTTAAATTATTCAAGAAACTTCGTATCTGCCATGGAAGGATCGTTATTGGGATAAAAGTTCCTCTCCCAGGCATGGTTTTTTAACTCCTCCATCAGTTTCGGGCTTAGTTCTCTTCCGTCGGAAATCGCAGCGTTGCTCTCAACATGTTTTATCTTTCTCATTCCCGGTATCACGGTTGAAACTTGGTTGAATGAAAGCAGATAACGAAGGTCGAGCTCCGGTAAGTCGTGCGCCTCTCCATCAAGTAACGTTTTCAGTTCGTCGGTTTTTGCTGTCAATTGCTTCAATCTTTCTTTCTTGAAATATTTACGCCTGAAATCCCCTTTTTCAAAAACCGTATCTTCCGTGAAATTTCCCGACAAGCCGCCTTCGTCCAAAGGAACTCTTGCAATCAGACCAATATTGTTCTCTTTGGCATATGGCAGTAATTTTTCGGTCGGTTTTTGGTGAAAGACGTTGAAAATAAATTGAACCGCCGAAATTAAACCGGTGTCCAACGCTCTAAAACAGTTCGTAGGCTGATAATCATTTACGGATATGCCCCAATATTTAACCTTCCCGGACTTCATGATTTTTTGAATGGTATCTTTCCATCCGTCTTCATTAACGAAATCGTCCTGCCAGACATGGAACTGCATTAAGTCAATCGTTTCCACTCCTAAGCTTTTTAAAGAATCGTCAACGCATTTTTCGATGTGGTCATTGGGAAAGACCTCGGAAACGGGAATGTTTTTCCAAGCTGGCCATTTCATGTTTTTGGGAGGAACTTTGGTGGCGATTACCATTTGATTTCTTTTACCCGATTCTTTTAAGAATTTCGCAATCAATTCTTCTGACGGGTGCTTGTCGGGTTGACGGTCGGAATATCCGTATATCCAGGCGGTATCGATAAAATTACCTCCCAATTCGGAGAATTTATGGAGACCCCTTAAGCTTTCTTGCAAGTCGGCTCCCACCCAACAACCCGGGTCATCAGCCAGTTGCCAAGTCCCATAGCCGATTTCGGAGACTTTTAAATCGGTTTTTCCTAAAGTTCTATATTTCATTTTTTCTAATTTATTAGTCCCCTTTTCAACTTTACGAACTTTATAACTTTTAACTCATCTACTCTCTCAACCTCCTAATTATCTCTTCTTCCACTTCCTGGCGCGGGCGGCCGTATTTTTCCATTGAAATTTGCTTTATCCTCTCCCCTGCTTGCGCGTTGCCGATTTCCGGCGAAAGAGTTTTGATATTGAAAGGCCGTGATGTCTGGCCGTTAATGAGGATTTTGGCGTAAGCGTTAAAGTTATCAATATTTACCAAATCATTTTCATTGAAAACCGGCGTAAACTGTTTGACCAAAAACTCGGCGTCTTGGGCGCCGACCCGAAAAGAGATTATGGAACCGACGTTTCCAAAAACCGCGTCGCGAATTTGCTGGGTTAGCTGGGCAATAAATTGGTGGGCAATAGTCAAATTCAGACCGTATTTTCTCGCTTCGGACAGAATCACCGAAATGGAATCCGTGGTGAAATTCTGAAACTCATCAATGTAAAGATTGAAATCGCGGCGCTTTTCCTGAGGAATATCCGTCCGGGACAGGGCGGCCATCAAAATCTTGCCGCTGATGACCATCCCCAGAAGATTAGCGTTAATCTCTCCGATTCTGCCTTTTGAAAGATTTACCAAAAGGATTTTGCCTTCATCCATAACCTTGCGGAAGTTAAAAGCCGACTTCACCTGGCCGATAATCGGCCGCATATAATCGTTGGAAGTAAAATTGTTGAACTTGGAAGTGATATAAGGAGTCATATTCGCCAAGGCCGCTTCCCCGTCCGCCTTGACTGCTTCTTTTTCCCAAAAATCAACCACAATAGGATTGGAAATTTTCTTGAGTTTTCTTTGGCGGAAATCAGCATCATTGAAAATCCGCGCTACCTCCATTAATGTGGCGGGTTCTCCGCCAACCGAAGGGGCCTGCCCTGAGCCAGCCGAAGGGGCGGCCGCCTCCATCAAAAGCAGCAGGGCGTTTCTCATATATTGCTCAAACATCGGGCCCATGGTTTCCGCCAGGAAAAGCTTGTTGAAAATGCCCTGCATCTCGTTGGCAATGAAAGTTTTTTCTTCGGGCCGGTTGAAGTCGTATTCCAACATGTTCATTCCCAACGGCTTTTGCCTTTCCGAAGGGTCGAAAACGATGACGTCGTTAAAGCGTTTTTCCGGAATTGAACCCAGAATCTTTTCAACCAAATCACCATGAGGGTCAATGACGGAAATCCCCTTTCCCTGCTTGACGTCGTCGATCGCCATATTGGTCAATAAGGTTGATTTACCGGTTCCGGTCTGGCCAATGATATAAGTATGAAGGCGCCGGTCATCTTCGGTAATGTAAACCGGTTTCGTTTCTCCCCGGAAAACGCTTTCGCCAATCAGCGTCCCCTTGGTGGG
>CAYZYY010000029.1:4166-8156 GCA_964482855.1 uncultured Candidatus Saccharibacteria bacterium
AAATTAACCGCCAAAAGAGGGGTGTTGATTTTCGATTCCAGGGTTTTAATCGCTTCCTCGTCAATTATTTTTTCGGTTTTTTCCTTGTCTTTTGCCTCCGGCCTCATCGCCCTTTCGATATCCTTAATGTTGATTAATCCCTTTTTAGTTATTTCCTCAAATTCTCCTCCCCTTTTTAATGATTCGATTATCCGAAAAATTGAATTTTTCGTTGAAGCCGGCGCCGGCTTCGCCAAAATCTGGATTACCGCTCCCTCCCCCACTTCATTGATTTTTGAAAGGCCGCTTAAAATCGGGGCAAAAGTGTCAAGATTCGCTTCATTATAAGTCCTTATCGGCAAAACGTAAGAAACTTTCTGCTTAAGATAAATCCCCGCGTTTATCCCATTGGGATTGAAAATATTATAGTCGTCGGCCGATTCCACTTTCGCTTCTTCCCACAAACCTTCAATCTGGCGGCTGACGAATTGTATTGATTTTTGCGGCACGGCCATGTAAAAATGAATTTCTTCGCCGATGTGATGAACCGCCGCTTCCAAGGCGAAAGGAGATTTTAATCCGGCCAAAATACCGAAAAGCTGGGTTGAAATATTAACTTCTTCCTTCCATTCAACTGGTTTCGATTCCTTGGAAACCTTTTTTGTCCGGGGCAATCGGATTAAAAGAAGCTTTAAATTAAGCGCCTGCGCCATCAGTTTTCGCTTTACTCTTTTAAAGGCAAAAAATAAAACCGCGCCGACCGCGGCAATGAGAAGAATTATCAATATGAAATACCAATGCATAAAAATAAGTCGCGATTATATCAATTTTCTTTTCTTCAGCTCGTCATAAAGCTTGTCCGTCAAAGCGTCATGAAAGGCGTCCAAAATGAAACCTCCGGCTTTGACGGCTTCCCTGACGGCTTTTTCCAGACCCTGGTTAAAAACCATTTCAACCAATCTTTCCACCCGGTCTTTTATTTCGTCCGATGAATCTTTAAGATAATTAGGGAGAACGTTTTCTGCTTCTATTATTTCTTTCTTTTTATCGTCTCCCTGTCCGTTGGCCGGCGGATTAATCGGGGTTGCTTGTTTGACCATTGGCTGAAGCGTTCGCTTTACCAGTTCTTTTTCCGACAGCTCTTTGTGTTCCGGCAAGTCCCTTTTTTCCTTGACTTCCTGCCCCAGCCGTTCAATGTCTTTTTCTATTGTGCTATTATTAAACATATGCCCAAATTTATGAATAAATTAAAGTCGTTGATTTTTAGTCGTTGGTCGTTAGCTATCATTATTTTAATTATAGCGGTTTTTCTCCGTCTCTACAACATAACCCAGCTGCCACCCGGGCTTTATCCGGATGAAGCAATGAACGGTAATAACGCCTTGGAAGCGCTCTCGGACGCCAATGGCGGATTCAAGGTTTTTTATCCGGAAAACAACGGCCGGGAAGGACTATTTATTAACGTCCAGGCGATATTCCTGAAAGTTCTAATGCCTTTGGCAGGCGGAAATCCGGAACCCTGGATGCTGAGAATACCGAGCGCGCTTTTCGGGGTTTTGACCGTGCTGGGTCTTTATTTTTTAACCAAGCAACTCTTTAAGCGCCCGGTTTGGTTTGAGAAAAATGTCTCGGAAGCCGAGCGGGCACGGTTGGCCGCTGAAAGCGGACAGAGCGAGGCCGAGAGTCAAGCGGCGAGCGAGCGGCTGGGCGAGCGAGACCGCGTTTTTTCTCAAATAAATCCGGGCGCTATTGCTTTACTTTCTTCATTTCTCCTCGCCACTTCTTTCTGGCACATTAATTTTTCCCGTATCGGCTTTCGGGCGATTATGGCGCCAATGTTTTTGGTTTGGGGAATCTACTTCTTACTTTTATCTCTAAACAAAGATAAACTCAAAACCGTATTGTTTTCCGTTATCGGCGGCGCCATTTACGGCTTGGGGTTTTATTCCTACATCGCCTACCGCGCCACGCCGCTTTTGATTCTGATAATCCTGTTCCTGTATTGGATTAAGGCTAAGCGCGAAACCGGCGCGAAACCGGCGCTGAAAAGAATTTTACTTGTCGCTTGCCTCGTGTCGCTTGTCGCTTTTATCGTTGCCGCGCCCCTCGGCCTATATTTCCTCCATAATCCCCAGGACTTTTTCGGCCGCACCAGCGAGATTTCCATTTTCGACTCCCCTTCCCCGCTGAAAACTTTGGGAACGAACGTTTTGAAAACCGCGGGGATGTTTAATTTTGCCGGCGACTGGAACTGGCGCCACAATTTTGCGGGCCGGCCCGAACTCTTCTGGCCCGTCGGGATTGTATTCCTTATCGGCGTTTTTGGAGGCCTGCGAATATTTTTTTTAAAAGTGTCTCGGAGGCTGACCTGCCCGCCAACGGCTTCGCCGTCAGGTGATGGCGGGCGGGGTGGGGAAAGTTTTTCTTTTATCATTCTGTTTGCCTGGCTTATAATCGCCGCCCTGCCCGTGGTGGTTTCCAACGAAGGCCTTCCCCACGCCTTGCGCGCTATTTTGATGATTCCGCCGATTTTCATCCTGGCCGGCGTTGGCGCTTTTTGGCTTTATGAGAAATTGATTATTAAAATTCAAAATAGCAAAAAATTTGTAAAAATTATCCTATTTTCTACGTTCTACATTATACTTTCTTTACTGATTCTTGAGGCCTATACGACTTATTTCGTAACGTGGGGGCGAAATCCCAATGTTTACGGCGCTTTTTCCGCTGATTACGTCCAAATCGGCCGGGAGATAAACGCCCTGCCCGAACAAACGCCAAAATACGTCGTGGTTGAAGCCAGCGGCACTGACGTCCGCGGCATTCCCATGCCGGCCCAGACCGTAATGTTTATTACCGACACTTTTCCTCTGGAAAAACGGCTTGAGAAAAACGTCCACTACGTTTTGCCGAACCAAACAAACCAGATTCCGGAAAACGCCTACGTGGGAATTTTGAAATAAGAAATTCCCGAAATTTAAGTAAATTAATACCCCGTTTCTCAAATTAATGAGAAACGGGGTATCTTAAAGTTAAGTAAAGAACGAAAAAGAGATCCTGAATCAGAACGGTATTGACACGTTAATCCCGGCCCATATCTTGTCCTCAGACATTCCGCCTTCCTCGCGGCTGTAGCCGAGGCATTTCTGGAAATTCACCATCGGTGTTATGGTGGCCTTCCGAAAACAAATGTCCGTGGAAACCTCAAGTCGGGCCGAACTGATCTTTTCAGGCCTCCTTCCATAGGCCCCGTCATGACCGGCCAAGGAAACGGCTAAATTAAGAGGCAGTTCCTCAATTGCGTTTAGTGTATAGCAAAAGCCGGCTCGGTACAGGAATCCACCATCTCCAATATTGTCGGGGATGTCCTGTTCCATCTTCAAAAAGGGCGTGGCTCCATAGAGGTCTGGAAAATCGGTGCGTAGGGATATGACATGCAGATCGCCTTCGGTGCTTTCCAAATCGTAAATATTCGCGAAGACATACTCGAGCTTGAAAGTGAATTCCCCGATTTGTCTTTTGATTCCGGCGAAGTAGTCAACCTCGTCCCCATAGTCGCCGTTAAGGCTACCATTGGGACTAAAGGAATCCCAAACACCGAAGTAAAGACCGAGTGGTATTAATACTCCTGTAATACTCTGTTGGAATACCTCCTTATCGTACGCAGTGGAACCGGAACCGCCGATATACCGGGTGTAATACCCGACATCCCAGAGCAATTTAAAATCCCAGTCCTGCTCTTCTGCCGCAATAACACTCGCAGAGCAGAAAAGCAACGCCATCGCCAGTAACGCAATCAAACTCGTCAACCTTTTCATTTCTTTTACCTCCTATATATTTATTTTTGTAAAGATGGCTTATTCTAACCTATTTATATATTTTTGTCAATAAATTATCACCTCAGGTTTTTGATTATCTTGGACTTTTCCAAAAAGGGCAAGTTAGTCTTTTTGACGGCATTTTTCATGAGCTCAATGGTCTGGTCGTAGGTTTGTTTGTCAACCGGATAAGGCG
>CAYZYY010000030.1:0-7747 GCA_964482855.1 uncultured Candidatus Saccharibacteria bacterium
CCGAAAGTTTTTCTAAAAAAAGATAGCATGGATAATAATGCTAATATGCCAATGTATGCGAATACCGCGAATGCACACTAATAAAATTTATTCAGTAAGGCCGTTTCTGGTCTTTATACTTTTTAATCTCCTGCTGTAATTTATCCTTGACCTTGTCTATTGCCATTCTTACGTCTTCGTCAACATGGTCGGCCCTTAAAAGTTTCTTTCCCAATGGAAAACTCGCTTCAGCGCAAAAAACATCTCCGCTTTTATGATGCCTGGTCGTTCTGGCAATCTCAACGAAAACCCTGATTTCATCCCGGGACTCAAACCTCTCGAGAAAATGCTCCAGGGAGCCGATTTTCGTTTCCACGTACTCGCGGATTGCCGGCGTTAATTCTAAATTGGTCGCCTTGATGTCTATTTGCATAATTTACATTATATAAAGTTTAAAATGAAAAAGCAAAAAATCTCCGTTAAACATATTTATAAACATATGTTTAAGCATATGTTTTTTAATACCGATATTATAACGTTCTTGAGGACGTTATAAGATCGTAAAATATATTGAGCTGAAGCCAATAAAAAACCCCTTTCCCTAAAAAGAGCGGGAAAGGGGGAGAAAAGTTTATTTCTTTTTTTTGGCCTTTTTCTTTTTTGCCATTTTGGCATTTTGCAAACGCCTTATGTTTTCATGATATCTTTGGCGTCCGCAAATAATATTTTTAGAGTCAGCACAATCGCCGACCATCCAACCGCGCTGACTTTTCAATTCCTTTACTGTTAATTTTAGAATAAATAAAATTAATTACAACTGTGGATAACTTTAAAAACGGAGTTTCGGACTAAACCCGGACGATTTCCTCTTCCAACCCAACGTCGAATTTTTTCTTCACTTGTTTTTTTGCCAATCGGATGAGATTTTCAACGTCGTCCGAGGAAGCGTTCAGGACGTTGACGATAAAATTCGGGTGCTTGGGCGAAATCATTGCTCCGCCATGAGACACTCCTTTTAATCCGGCCTCGGAAATCAAATAGGCGGCCGGAATTACCGGGAAGGGATCGCTCTTTATCGGGAAAGCCGCTGATATGCGCGGATTTTTACGCTGATTTATGCGGATATTTTCTGCGTCTATCTGCGTGTAGTCTGCGTTAATCTGCGCCAACGGAACGTTTTTAAAAATACTGCCGATACTGGGATAATCAAGCGGCTGGTTCTCTTTTCTGTAATTAATGTTTTTCTCAATAATTTCACGGATTGATTTCTTGTCCCCTTTTTTCAAAACCAACAGCGCTTCAACGATAATTTCGTTTTTCCTGTCCAATTTAAATATACTTGAACGGTAATCAAAATTAGAATCCAGACTGCTTCTTTTAATGAATTCTCCTCCCGGCTTTGAAAGGTCGAAACTTATTACTTCTTTAACGACGTCTTTCATCTCCCCGCCAAAAGAACCGGCGTTCCCCCGAATCGCCCCACCAAGAGTTCCCGGCAGGCCGGCTGCCCATTCCAAACCGGAAAATCCTTTTTCCAGGGAAAATTCAACCAATTCAGCCATGGGCAAACCGGCGTCAACCTTGACGATTTTTTCTTCCGGAGCGTCTTCTTTAATTTCCAGTTTCGAATTTTTAATTTTTATTATTGCTCCGCCGAATCCCTCATCGCTAAACAAAACGTTCGTACCCGCTCCCAAAATAAAAACCCCGCTGCCCAAATTCGCTCCGCGAATTTGGGACGGAGCAAGCAGGCGCCATTTATCCAGAGCCTTAATTATATCTTCGGTATTTTTCGCTTCAAAAAAATACCTGGCCGGCCCGCCGATTTTGTAATGGCTGTGATTTTTCAGCGAAATTTTTTCTTGAAACATACTTGCTATTTTTTGAAAACGAAGACTTTATATCCTATGAAGTTCCAAAATAAAGACACCACCGTTGCCGATAAGGCGCCGACATTTGCCCAACGTTCCGGAGAAATACCCCCTTGGGGACCGACAACGTTCACTATTAAAGAAGCGATTCCAATGTTAATTCCCAGCCCAATTAAGCTGACGACGAAAAACTGGCTGAACTCCTTGATATTGGCTTTTTCCGAAGAACCGAACGTCCAGTGTTTATTCCAAAAATAGCTGTTAACGTTGGCGATTATGAAAGATATTCCTTTAAACAAAGAATACCACCAACCAAGGGCAATGCCGCTTAAAAAAATCAAGCCGTTCAATACTCCCAAGTCCAAAAGAGTATTCAGGGCGCCGACCGCCGCAAATTTCGCCATTTGCAGGAAAATCGGAATTCGCCGGCCGATTAAAGAAAAAAGCGCCAAGGCCAAATTGGCGAAAACCATAATGCCCAAAATAATAAGCAGGGTGTTTCCGAAATTCAGTTTTAAAAAGGAAAATTTAACGTTATTCAGAACGGGCAAGAAAAACAACCCGGTGAAAAAACCGATAATGGAAACGAGAAAATAGTCTTTTTTGCTTATTTTATTTAAGTTTTCAATCATAGTGATAAAATTTAATTATAAATTCTTTATAAAACCGATTATTAATTCGGTCAAATCCGGCCGGTTCTTCAAAATATCGGTGCCGTGGCCGCCATTTTCGTAAACCTGAATTTTCTTTTGGGTTCCGGCCGGCATTAAATCATAAAGCGTTCGGTTTTCTTCGGCGTTGTTTCCGTCGTCTTTTCCGGATACGAAGAAAACTTTCTGTCCGGTTTTGAGATTTTCAACCAATGGTTCGGTTTTTATCCCGTGATAATTACTTCCCGCGGAAAGCAAAACAGCCGTTGGAAACTCCGGATGTTCGCTGACGCAGCGAAGAGACAGATTGGCGCCGATTGAAGCGCCGACAAAAAAGATTTTGTCGCTCGTCGCTTTTCTGTTTTTCGCCAGATAATCAGCCGCCGCTTCCAAATCAAGAGCGCTTTTTTGATGTTGTTGGTCGGAAAAGTCGCGGTAGCCGTCGGGTCCGCCGTCCGATTCACCGTGTCCCCGCAAATCAATGGCGATACTCTCATACCCCAAACCTTGGAATTTCCGAGCCAGTTCCTGATATGATTCCTTCGTCGCGGGCATCATATGGACCAAAACCGCCCAAAGACGAGGAGAGTCAACCTCGTATAAGTCGGCCGCGATTTTCACTCCGTCTTCGGTTGTCAGAAAAATTTTATCCATTTTTTCGGCCTCCGAGGACCGAATCCCCGAATCCCGGGGTTCGGTGTCGGAATTTTTAGGAATGAGAAAATTCAAACCCGATAAACCTATCATTGTCACCAGAGCCACCAGAATAATAATGGCGCTGACGGCGGGTTTTTTCAGTCTCATGTTATTTTATCGCGTAAGTTACGCTGACCTGAACCGTTACTTCTTCGGTGCCAGGTTGAATCTGAGGCAGGACCGCCGGAGCGCTCATTGCCTCCCCGGCTCCGTATCCTTTCACGCTGTCGCTGAAAACCGGCGAATTACTCCACTCCGAAAAACTGACCACCTCGGCGAGTTGGACTCCGTTTTTGGAAGCCATTTCTTCCGCTTTCTTCCTGGTTTTTTCAAACGCCTGGTTCCTGGCATCGACCAGATACGTTTCCGGGTCGTCAACCTCGAAAGAGATTGAACCGATTTGATTGATACCCAACCCCGGCAATCCGGCAAGTATCTCCGTTACCTTGGACAAATCCCTGACTTTGACCAAAACGTTCTGGGTCAGGGTGTAACCGCTGATGAAAGTCGTCCTTTTGTCTTCGTCGTATTCGTAACGGGGACTGAGGTTATATTGGACCGTCTTGATGTCCTTTTCGTCAATTCCCTGGGACTTGACGAAATCAATGGCGGCGTTCATTTTCTGGATATTTTCCTGGGCAATGGCCTCCGGGTCGGAGCCCTCGGAAACTACCGCAAAAGAAACTTTTGCGATGTCGGGAGAAACCGTCACTTTTCCCTCGGCTGAAACGCTGAAAATTCTCGTCGGACTTATGGAATCGGTAAATTTCTTTATTGGTCCGAAAAAAAGACAATAAGCGATTGCAAGCATCAGGAAAACCAAAAAAACGATTATTGCCATGTTCTTAATTTTTATTGAATTATCGTTTGGCATATTTATTAATTTTTATAATTATCGCGACCTTTTAAAATTATAATAATTTTCTCATTATTTTAATATTTTTTCAACTTCTTTCGGTTTCAAACTCGCGGCGCCGACCAAAACGCCGTCAATTTCTTCATGTTTCAAAAAATCTGTGATATTTTTAGAATCAACCGAGCCGCCGTACAGAACGGGACCAACTAATGACCAACGACCGGCGACTAACGATTTTATGAATTCTATCATTTCCAAAGCGTCTTCGGGCTTGCAGGTTTTTCCGCTGGTACCGGTACTAATGGACCAGACCGGCTCGTACGCAATCAAAATATTGCCAATTAACGACTTGCGACCAACGACTGACGACTTATTGACATCTTTTAAGTCGTTCTTTAATTGTTTTTTAACGTAATTCTTTGCCTTACTCGTTCCTTTTATTCCCGATTCCCTTTTTGGCTCTCCCACACAGAGAACGACTTTTAATCCAGCTTTGAGCGCGGTTTTTATCTTCTTATTTATCATTTCATCGGTTTCACTCAGATATTTCCGACGCTCGGAATGACCGATAATAACGTATTTGACTCCCACGTTTTTCAGCATCTTTGCCGAAATTTCGCCGGTATAGGCCCCACCGGTCGGCGGATTCGCCCAAAATAGATTTTGCGCCGCCAATTCAATCTTTTGGAGGTTCAACCTCCTCATATTAGAAAGATTTTCAAGGTAAACAAACGGCGCCGCGACTATAACGTCTTTTTGGGATTTCATTTTTTCGGCGTATTTCCGCGTCAATTCCGCAAGCGTCTGCGCTTCTCGCAGAGAATTCGGAGCCATTTTCCAATTAAAAATAATAATTTTTTTATTCATATTTAGATTTATTTTCTCCCGATGCCATTTACGGCATCGAGGATTATTAATTTTGTTTTCAAATTAAAATTTGGATAAAATCGGAATAATTAAATACGATTAATTTTTTCATAAATATAATCCATCTTCTTCCGCAAATCTGATTTTATTATATCACAAACTAATTTATTTTGGCTTATTTCTGAGATGTTTCCACAGCCACCATCCGATTGCCGCTAAAATAGCCAGTAAAATCAGATAATCAAATTTTCTGAAATATATTTCCAAGACCTGCCAGTTCTTGCCGAAAATAAAACCAAGATAAGTAAGAAAAGTGGACCAAATAAAGCTGCCGGAAAAAGTCAGGAAAGAAAAACGCCAAAAAGATTTTACTTTTAAAACACCCAAAGGAAAAGAAATGAATGTCCGGACAATCGGCAGGAGCCGGGACAAAAAAACTGCCCAATCTCCAAAACGTTCGACCCATTTTTTTGCCCGCTCAATTTCCCGCGAAACGTTTTGTTCTTTCCGCTTCAAAAATCCCAAGCGAACCAAATAGCCAAGCCAATAAGAAAAAACGGAGCCGACCAGATTGCCGAAAGTCCCGACAATGACAACCAGCCAAAAAGAAAATGCGCCGCCGGCCGCCAAAAAACCGGAAAAAGGCATAATGATTTCCGAAGGAATCGGGATATTGACGGACTCCAGGGCCATTAGAAAAAAAACGCCAAAGTATCCTCCCGCATTTATAACTTCTAAAATAAAATTTGAAACTGTTTCCAAAACAATAGAAACCATTAGCTTGCTTTAAAGTTTATTTTTTTACTTAATTTTGACTTTTGAATTGTACCTTTGACTTTTGGCTTTTGATTTTTGATTTACCTAAGTATTTTTGCGGCATCATTCGGGTCTATGACGGTGATTTCAATTCCCGTGCTCAGTTCAAAGCCGGCGGAAATGCTGATTTTCGGCTGAACCTCGATGTGCCAGTGATAATGTTTGTATTTTCCCTTGTTTTTCAAAGGCGCCGTATGAATGAAAAAGTTATAATCCGGGTCGTGCAACTTCTTTTCAATTTTAAATAGAGCTTTCTGAAGCGCGTCCACAACCCATTCCAAATCACTGTCCGGGGTATTTTCGAAATAAGGCAGATGTTTTTTGGGGAAAATCCTCAATTCAAAGGGTTCGCGCGAAATGAACGGGGTGAAAACGATTGCTCCTTTATTCTCGTAAATGATTCGTTTTTTCTCTTTTTTCTCCCATTCAATCATGGTGCAATGAACGCACTTCTTAAACTTCCTGAAATAATGCCTTGACCCGGAAAGAGAATGCTGGACGTCCGGAGGAACGATAGGCAATGCTATCATTTGATAATGGGGATGATAAAGCGTTGCGCCGGCTTTTACTCCCCAATTGTGAAAAATGGAAATGTAAGTAAGGCAGGGATCATTGTAAAGCATCAAATACCGGTCCCGAAAGGCCTGAAAAACCAGATTCGCCCGGTCTTTATTAAGATGGGGAAAATTATCGTGATGGTCCCTGGTAACGACCATGTCGTGATGGCCAATTCCTTTTATTACCGAATAGGGGCCTTTTTTGAATTCCTTGGCGCAAACATTTTGATGAACGAAAGCCGGATATTTGTTTTCAATGAGCATTGCTTCCCAGTCTCTTTGTTTCTGTTTTTTATTTTTTGTTTTCCCTTCGTATGCAAGAATTACTTTATGGCCGGTTTTTTCGGGATTTTCAAAAGGGCATCCTTTCACGGGCGCTTTTTTTCTTTTTGAGGCTTTTTTTAAAAGCTGAAGATGTTTTTTTGCCCTGCCCGGCGCGATGACTATCCAGTCGCCGGAAACAAGGTCTTGCCTTAATTCGGAATTCATAAACTTTTAACTAATCTATTATAATAATACCATTCCAGAACGTCTTTTGCCACTGGTACGGCATTAAGACTTCCCTCTCTGGCATTTTCCACCAAAACGAGAACGGCTATTTGTTTATCCAGCGGCGCGCCCGCCTTCGCCAAGGCTTCGGCGGGTAAATAACCCACGAAAAAGGCATTAATTTTTTTATTGTCTTCCACCTGGGAAGTGCCCGTTTTGGCCGCCACTGAAACAGGCAAATCGGACAAAAGATAAGCGGTACCGTAAGATTCTTTCACGCCATCAACCATTCCCCGTTGAATTTCCTTGATGATTTCAGCCTCCGAAGAATAATCTTCAATTATAACCGGGCTTGTTTCTTTAATGAGTTGGCTGTCCTCGGAAACGATTTTTTTTATGAAAAAAGGTTTGTATATTTTACCGCCGTTGGCAATGACGGAAATGTAATTAAGGAGTTGAAGCGGAGTAACCAAAAGGTCCCCCTGTCCGATGCTGACGTTATAGGTGTCGCCCAGCCGCCATATTTCTCCGCCGCTTTTTTCTTTCGTTTCCGGATCGGGAAGAAATCCTTTGTTTTCCGAAAGTAAATCTACGCCCGTTTCTTGTCCCAAGCCGAATTTCTGCCAGTATTGTTTTAGTTTTTCAATTCCCAGCCCATCGAGGCCGTTTGCTCCCTGAATTATACCCGACGGCTGGACGTTTGAAGGCAAACCGCCGCCAAGAGCATAAAAGTAAACATTACAGGAACGGGCGATGGCTGAATACAAATCTACCCAGCCGTGAGCTTTCCAGTCCGGAAAAACGGACGGAATGTCGGGCTGATAAGGATTGGGAATTGACATGTAGCCGGCTGAAAAAATTTTTTGCTCCGGCGTAATGACGTTTTCTTTGAGGGCGGCAAAAGCGACCAGCGGCTTAATGGTCGAACCCGGAGTATAGACGCCGGAAATCGCCCTGTTGAAAAGC
>CAYZYY010000031.1:0-7610 GCA_964482855.1 uncultured Candidatus Saccharibacteria bacterium
TGGGACAACTGAAAAAGTTCTGATTTTATCTAAAAATTTAAGCCGAAGGCGCGAAATTTTTAAATATAAAATCGAGAACCCCGCCCTCTAAGCTTATGGAGTAAAGATAGTAATGAATTCTCCGATTTCCATATCGTTAATGGCATATTAAGATATATTCGATAAACGTAGAGGGCGGGGTGCTGAATTTTATTAATAAATTTTCGCCTTGCTCAAATTTATATAAAATTCGTATGTCTAAAGTTTTATTAGTTGAAGACGACCCATTTTTGTCTTCTTTGTTAAAAAACCGGCTTCAAAAAGAAGGTTTGGAAATTTCTCTTGCCAAGGACGGCGAAGAGGCCTTAAATTCCTTGAAATCTCTTAATCTGGATTTGGTTCTTTTAGACATTATTCTGCCGAAAAAATCCGGTTTCGAAGTGATGGAGGAAATACGCAACGACCCCCAGATACAATCCAAAGAATTGCCCATTATCATTATTTCTAATTTGGGCCAGCCGGAAGACGTTACCAGGGGACAGGATTTGGGAGCGATTGAATATTTCATAAAAGCCAAAACTTCAATTGATGAATTAGTTCAAAAAATAAAAGACTTTCTTAAAAAAGCCCGGTAAAATAAAAGAAAGTTATCCACAACCCCATTCTTGTTTTTAGTCTTTAAAGGGATTATTATTATATTTAAAGGTCGGTATTCTTCTAAGATAATTTTAGATTTTTTAAATGAAAAAAGGTTTCACTTTAATTGAACTCGTTATCGTTATTGGTATTTTGGCGATTTTGGCTGCGGTGGTTGTTTTGGTTTTGAATCCGGCCCAGTTATTGGCTCAGGCGAGAGATTCCCAGAGACTGTCTGATTTGGGAAGCGTTAAAAGCGCCATTGCTTTGTATTTGGCAACTGCTTCAAGTCCGACCATTACCGCCGGCCCCACTTGCACTGCAAGCGGTTGCGGCACCGGAGGTCCTTTTGGAAGCGAAACGGTCAGCACCTCAACAGCGGTAGACGGCAACGGCTGGGTTAAGGTTAATTTGACCGGAACGACTGGGGGTTCGGCTTTGTCGGCTTTACCTCTTGATCCCACAAACTCAGGCTCTTATTTTTACGCTTATGAAGGCGAAAACGTTGATAAGACCTTCGAGCTTGATTGCCGGTTGGAGAGCGAAAGATATAGAGGTATGATGATTGCTGACGGAGGAGATAAAAACACTTGCCCATCAACTTATGTTGAATCCACTTGTTACTTTGAAACGGGTACGGCTCCGGGTTTAAGCTTATAATGTCGCCGACCGTAAGATTAATTTAGCGAAAAATTGATTAACTATCTCTCATTGGCAATTTTAGTTTCAGTTTTTGGGGCGTCTTTCTTTTTAAAAAGACGCCCTTTTTGGTCTAATTTTTGCCGCGGCGCCTTATTAATTTCGTTATTTTTGGTTTTCTTTTTATCTTTTTACCAGTCTTTCATTCAGTATGAATATTGGTCGGAAAACGAAATCTCAAAATTCCTTCTGCCTCCGTATCAAAGTATTAATTATTTCGTTTTTTACGCCGCTTTTGAGTTTTTTGTTCCCTATGCTATCTCTTTGTTTTTTGCCGTTTTATTTCTGTTTTTCAGTAAGAGATTGAATAAAAAACATCAGGAACGTTTTTTTTATTCCGAAGAGCCTTATTTGGGGGCGCTGGCGATTTTTCTGAGCGGACACCCGGGTTGGTTTTTTTACATTATCATTCTGCTTTTTATTTATTTTTTAATCCATCTTTATTTGCTGTTTACCGTTCGCAAGCCGTCTTCCCGCGTCTCTTTGTATTATTTGTGGCTACCGGTTGGAATTTTTGTTATAATAATACAAAAATGGCTGGAATTATTGCCTTTGTGGAATTTATTGAAAATATAATAAATTGAAATAGCCAACATTTTCGCTTCCAGTATTCTAAAAATGAAAGGCAAGAAATAATTTTAACATTTTAAACTGTCATTTTAATCTTTGATTTTTACATTTTACATTTAATATCATGCTCACTCTTCCTCCTCAAAAACTTAAAGAAATTTTAACCAAAGAAGGTTTAATTAGCGTCCAAGAGTTTGACTCTCTGTCGATTGAAGCAAAAAGAATGGGGCAAAATATCGCCGACGTTTTGATTTCTCAGGGATTTATTACTGCCGATTATTTTTATAACTTGGTAGCTAAGCACTTCGGAGTTGAAAAAGCGGATTTAACATCCCGGCCAATTGAAGAAGGTATTTTAAGATTAT
Organism: uncultured Candidatus Saccharibacteria bacterium; assembly: GCA_964482855.1. Taxonomy (GTDB): domain Bacteria; phylum Patescibacteriota; class Minisyncoccia; order UBA6257; family UBA9933; genus JAFGBB01. Next base: position 2,250 of record CAYZYY010000031.1, read on the forward strand.
TATCCGAGGAATTAGCAAGGCAAAAAAGAGTTATTATTTTTAACAAAGAAGCCGACGGCGCTCTTGACGTCGCGATGGAAGATCCTTCCGATTTGGAAACGATTGAATTTCTTAAAAAGCACCTTAAAGCGGAAATTAAACCTTTTTTAACGACCCCAACTGGCTTGAATAGGGGATTTTCCCTTTATGGCAGGCACCTTACCGAGGATTTTAAAAAAATTATTGAGGAAAACACCCGGGTTAGTCTCAAGAAAAAATTATCAACCATCGAAGAAGCGGCAAAGGACATGCCGATTGTGGCAATCGTTGACAGTTTTTTGTCTTATTCAATTTCCCTCAGAGCTTCCGACATTCACATTGAGATACTGGAAGATACGGTGCTTATCAGGTTTCGGATTGACGGCGTTCTCCATGAAATTATTCGTATTCCGAAAGAAATACATCCGGCGATTGTCGCCCGAATAAAACTATTGGGCGGATTGAAAATTGACGAGCATTTAAAGCCTCAAGACGGGCGTTTCCGCTATAAAGTCGGGTCGGATATCATTGACGTCCGGGTAGCAATCATCCCGGTTTTTTACGGCGAGAAGATTGAAATGCGGCTACTCCCTTCAACCCAGCGCCCTCTTTCTTTGGAAGAATTGGGGATTTTTGGAGACAATAAAAAAATCGTTGAGGAAAACATTAAAAAAAGCTACGGAATGGTTTTGATTTGCGGACCGACCGGTTCAGGAAAGACCACTACGCTTTATTCGATTTTGAATATTTTAAACCGACCCGAGGTAAACATAGTTACCATTGAAGACCCCATAGAATATGACATTAAATATATTAATCAAACCCAGATTAACCCTTTGGCGGGAATTACTTTTGCCAACGGCTTGCGGGCTATTTTAAGACAGGACCCGAATATTATTCTGGTTGGCGAAATTCGCGATGAAGAAACGGCGCAGATTGCGGTTCATTCGGCCTTGACCGGGCACCTCCTGCTTTCTTCTTTGCATACGAACGACGCCGCCACCTCCGTGCCAAGATTGAGTGATATGAAAATTGAACCCTTCTTAATATCAGCGGTTTTGAACGTTTCCATTTCTCAGAGATTGGTCAGGAAAATTTGTCTTAACTGTATAGAATCCTATTCAGCGGATGAGAATACAATTCAGTTTTTGGAGAAACAAATAAAGGATGCTAATCCTTATTCGAAATTAAAAGCTCCCAAATTCCTTTATCGGGGAAAAGGTTGTAATGCTTGCGGTAATACTGGCTACCAGGGTAGGATTGGCATTTTTGAAGTCTTAAACGTTGATGAGGGATTGAGAAAACTAATTGTTTCTCCTAATTTCTCGCTTAACGAATTGAATGTTTTGGCAAAAAAGAACGGAATGGTTACAATATTTGAAGACGGCGTTAAAAAAGCCGCTACCGGAATTACGACGCTGGAAGAAGTTTTACGGGTAATAAGGGAATAGGTTTGGCTTTTTAGCTGCTTAGATAGTTAGGCGAATTAAAATCCTAAAAAGCTAATAAGTTAATAAATTAATAAGTTAACATGCGTTTTCATTACATTTCATCACAACCAACGGGTAAAATAGTGGAAGGAGATTTTGAAGCCAGCGGTCCAGCTGAGGTTTTGGAATATTTGGCCAATCAAGGATTGCGACCGGTTTCCATTAAAATAGTAAAGGGAGTTGAAGAAATGAGTAGAAGTTCTATTTTCAGGCAAAGCATTAACATGGCGGACAAAGTTTTTTTGACCAAATACTTGAGCTTAATGCTGAAAGTCGGCACCGACCTGTTGAAAGCCATAGACATTTTAATCGCCGACCTTGACAAGCCGGCCATGAGAGCTTTTCTCGTAGAAATTCGCGGCGCCTTGGAAAAAGGCAGGCCTTTTTACAGCACTTTTATGAAATATCCGAAATATTTCTCTTCGGTTTTTATCAATTTGATTAAAGCAGGTGAAACGTCTGGAAATCTGGAAAAAGTTTTCGACGACTTAAGCGTTTCTTTGGAAAAAGACCAGGACCTCCGCCGGAAAATAAAATCCGCTTTGACTTACCCGGCCATCCTTTTAACCGCCTCATTTTCAATTCTCATTCTTTTGGTAAGTTTCGCCGTGCCGAAGATTGCCACTGTTTTTGCTTCAGCCAACGTCAAGCCGCCTCTCTTTTCCCGAATTGTCATTTCCACGGGATTGTTTATCAGCGATTATCTCTGGTTTTTCCTGGCCTTTTTAGCTATGACGATAATTTCTCTCTGGTATTTGTTTTTTAAAACCGCGACGGGAAAAATTTTTTTGTACCAATTTGCGTTAAAGACACCGGTAATCAGGGAAGTTTTAAAACAAATAGCTCTTCAGCGTTTTGCCGCCACCCTCTCTTCTTTATTGGAAGCTGGATTGCCGATTTTAGATTCTTTGGAAATTACCGCCCAGACGGTCGGTTTGCCGGAATTAAAGAATAGCTTGTTGCGAATTTCTCGGGAGGGCGTGGCCAAAGGATTGACAATCGGAGACGCTTTTCGCCGGGAAGCCATTTTCCCGCGAGTAGTGGTCAATTTAATGGCTATTTCAGAAAAAGCCGGCCATATAGAGGATATTCTCAAGGTTTTATCCGATTTTTATAGCGGAGAAATAGAGTCCGTGATTAAAACGATGGTTGGCTTTCTTGAGCCGATAATGCTTGTGGGAATAGGAATAATTATCGGAACAATCGCAATTTCCATTATTGTTCCCATCTACCAACTAATCGGACAATTTTAGGTATGAATTATGAATAAAAAAGAAAAATCAAAATTTCACCATTATTCATTATTCGTAGCTCATAATTCCCGCAGTGGTTTTACTCTGGTTGAACTCCTGATTTCAATAACCATTATGGTTATTTTGGCGGGTGTTAGCTTTATTAACGTTGTTAATTACAAAAATCGTCAAGAAATCACTTCTAATGTCCAGGAAATCGTCACTGTTTTAAGGAGCGCCCAAGACCGTTCTTTATCCCAGGAAGGAGGCAGTCGTTGGGGGATTCATTTCGAAAATCCGGCCGAAGCCATGGATTTTTACGAATTGTTTCGGGGAATCTCTTATTCTTCAGGCATAGTTGTTTCAAGGTCGGTTTTGTCTTCCGATATTCAGTTTGACAGCCCCGCGGCCGGCTCCAGTTCCACGGTAATTTTTTCACCAATTACCGGGTTGCCTGATGCTGTCATAAATATTAAAATATCTTTAATGGGCAGCCCTTCTGTTTCCAGCACAATAACCGTAAGCAGCAACGGGAAAATCAGCTATTAATTACCTAAAAGAGTCAAATGCTTAAAGTTGAATATCGAATGAAAAAAAACTCAAAACTTAAAACCAAAAAACTAAAACCTGATTTGGGCCAATCGCTCGCTGAAATTATTATTGGTATCACCGTAGGCGCCATTTTAATCGGGGCCGGGGTGGCGGCTATCGCGCCTATTTTAAGAAGTAATTTGGAAACCAGAAACGTTCAAATTGCTTCTCCTTTGGTTCAGGAATATTTAGAAATTACCCAAAATTTGGCGGAATCAGACTGGTTCAATATTTATAATCCGCCGGCATCCAAAGGGGAATCTTCCCAGTTTTATTTAGTATCAACAAGCACTATATATCAGTTGGTTTCCGGCACTACTTCCACAATAACCGAAGGCAAAACTTTCACCCGTTACTTTTCCATTGAAAACGTCAATCGCGACCTGTGCGGCAGCGGTGATATCACTACGGAATCAATAACTTCTTGTTCCAGCGGCCCCGGTAGTTTTGGGGTGATTGACGACCCCTCAACCCAGAAAATTACGGTAACCGTTACCTGGGACGGAGGAGGGTTAATATCAAGAAGCCAATATCTCGTCCGAGGCCGTAATAAATCATTTATTCAAACGGACTGGTCGGGAGGATTTAACCAGGAGGGTCCGATTAGCGAAGAAAATGACAGATTTTCCACCTCCACGGGAATTGATTATTCCACGTCAACCGGTTCAATAAAAATTCAGGGCATCTAAATTGCGAATTATAAATATCAACACTATGATTATGGAGAAAAAATTTAAAATCTTAACATTTTACATTGTCATTTTCGTTTTTGCATTTTTATTTTTGATTTTAGCGCCGAAAGGCGCGCTGGCGGAAATCAATATTGATCCAACTTATCATTACGCTTGGAACGACGTTATCGGTTGGATTGATTTTTATTTTGACGACGTCCACGTCGTTGGCAACGGAGTTAAAGGTTACGCCACTTCCTCAGTAGGATACATCGCCCTTGATTGCGCCACCAGTCCGAACGGTAATATTTGCGGCAGCAGCGATTTTGGTGTCGAAAACGACGGCAGCGGCAATCTCTCCGGTTACGCCTGGAACGACGCCATCGGCTGGATTAGTTTTGACAGCGCCACCGCAGAGTCCTCGTATATCTATCAGGTTACCATTAATACCTCTACCGGAGACTTTTCCGGTTACGCCTGGAATGACGTTATCGGCTGGATTAGTTTTAATTGTCTTAATACCAATACGTGCGACGTCTCGGATTATAAAGTTAGGACCGAATGGATGGCCGTTCCGGTAACCGCCAGTTTGATTTCCTCTGTTTTTGATACCCAAGAGAATAACGGCGTGGCAATTAATACCATTATGTGGCAAGGAGACCAGCCTACTGGCACCAGCGTTAAATTCCAGATTGCTTCTACTGATTCATTGGCTGGCGGAACCGGAAGCATTGACCCGAATTACCGTTACGCCTGGAATGACAATATTGGCTGGATTGATTTTGGTTATGGAGAAGGCGAGGTTAACGTGGGAGAAGACCGGCTGACCGGCTACGCCTACAATGATAATGTTTTGGAAATTGCTTTGGACTGCGCTACTTCACCGATTGGCGATATCTGCGGGTCTTCAAATTTCAAAGTCAGTCGGGATTCCGAAACCGGAGACCTGTCGGGTTACGCCTGGAATGACGTTATCGGCTGGATTAGTTTTAATTGTTCTGATCCGGATGTTTGCGCAATTTCGAATTATAAGGTTAACGTTAATCCGGAAACCGGCGAATTTACCGGTTACGCATGGAATGATTATGTCGGCTGGATTAGCGTTAATTGTTCGGACCCGGGCATTTGTTCGGTGTCTAATTATCGGGTTAACACCCAGAGTGGCGGTGCATGGGAATATCTTGGTCCTGATGGTTCCGAAACCACTTATTATGCTCCGACCGGTCCGAATATTCCGGTCCAAATTAATTTAGAACATCACAATAACCAGCGTTATTTCAGATATAAGGCCTTTTTGATTTCCGATGCGAGCCAAAGCTCAAGTCCGACAGTGGATGATGTGATAATTAATTATTCGCC
>CAYZYY010000032.1:0-7117 GCA_964482855.1 uncultured Candidatus Saccharibacteria bacterium
GTTCCCTGGCGATGTTCAAAGCCAGCCTTAAAGAAGGGTTGTATTTCCCCTGTTCTAAAAAAACTATCGTTTCCCGACGCACGCCGACCCGTCCGGCCAATTCTTCCTGGGTCAGGCCTTTTTTAGTCCTGAATTCTTTGACTTTTATCTTAATTTCGCCCATCTTTTTTCGCGTATATTTTGAACAAAATGGTGTAAAGAAGCATCAGAAAAAAAGCCGAATACATTAAAGTACTGCCAATGCCGAACAAAACTTCGTTTTCTCTCTGGGCAATGTACAAAACCAGACCGGCAATGACGGCAATCATGGAATAAATTCTCATCGCCGACAAGGCGGCCCTGCCCGCTATCCCATAATCGCGCTCATCCGCCAATACTTCCTTGACCCTGCTTCTCAAGCCGTAAAGAAAAACCCACGCTCCCATGATGCACAGCATCGGCAGATACCAATTGCCGTAACTCACCGAGGCGCCGGTAACCGCGCCCAAAATGATAACCGTGATAATCCTATAAATTAAAAATCTCTTTTTGGTCATATCTTACGTTTTTTCCGCTGAAATGCCGACCTTTTCCTAATGTTAGAAAAATATAACACTGCCGTCAAGTGGTTTTCCGGAAATCGTTTAATGGATTTAAATTTTCCCCGATTTCAACCTTTTATACTCCCGCCAGGTAAGCAGGATAATCACCGCGTCAAGCGCGCTCAGTAAAATCAGGACGACCGAAGGAGCGTAAATATATCTATAAATCTGGTAAATTACGAAAACGGAGAATACGGCGATGGCGGTCGGATACGCCCAAAGCTTTCGGCGCAAAAGAGACAACACCAGTATTATTTTTATCGCGCCGTGAGTAAAGAGATAAACGGCGCCGAATATCTTCGCGTTGATGGAAAAATAGCGGGCAAATTGAATCAATGAATTAGAGACCAAATCCCCGGGGTCTTCGATTAATTCGCGCCGGGTCAGCCAGATAACCATCCGGTTAATGGCGTCTGAAGAAACGAGGAGAAAAATAAAACCGCCGATTAATTCCAGAAAACCGTCTATCCCCTTGCCAATGACGCCTATTTTGAAAACCAAGTCGAGTAATTTCCCTTTTTTATTTTCTTTTTCCATGTCAATCCGTTTCTTTCCTTTTCCCGAAAAATTTTTTATGCGAATAAAACAAAAGTATTATTGTCAGGGCAATTTCAAAACCTATGAAAATGAAGTGCCTTATTTTTTCCACACTGCCGATGAGCGCCGAAAGTTGGCTGTGAAAAAAATATCCCAGTAAATACATTGCCGAACCGTAAGTCAGAACGATTAAAACGTCCGCCAGTTGGTATTTTTTCCATCTTACGTTCATCATTCCCGGCAAAATAGCGGACAAATTTCTCAGGCCGGGAAGCAGACGCATTATCATTATAGTTCCTAAAATATTCTTGTTCAGTCTTTTCTTGAATTTTTCAAGAGTTTCCGGCTTTATCTTTTTAATCAGTTTTTCGGTAAAACGATGGGAGTATTTGGAAAGCCAAAACAAAACGTTGTCGCCCGTTAAGACCCCGGCAAAAACGACCAGCAATCCGAGAAAAACGTTCAAATCGGCGGCGCTCACCACGTAGCCGACCGACAATAACAGCGCTTCTTCCGGCATGAAAATTACGAAATCAACGATGGCAAGAAACAGGAATATTCCCAGATAAGTAATATGCTGGTAGTTATTAATGAAATCCTGGAAACTCATTTTTGTTTTTTCAAATAATATCTCCGGTAGTATACCGAGGAGAAAATCAAATAAAACATTTCCAAATCGTTGATAATCGCCTTTATCAATACTTCCTGGTCGCCGCTGAGTTGTTTTATCGGAACGACGCAGTAAACTTTTATGTCCAGGTTTTTCTGGTCCGACTCAATTACCGTATAATCATCGAAATCTTTACCGGCAATAAGGCCCTGATTGCTTATTTCGTATTTCATTAAAACGGCCTTTCCTCTTGCCTGACTGTATTCGCTCAGCGTCCTGCCGCTGCTGATTTCGATTATCCTGAACAGAACCCAGTCGGCGTTAATTATTCCCAAAACCCTGTTGGCCAGGTTTTTGAAAATGTCTTTCAAGTCGTTTTTATTTTCCGGATATTTGGGAATATCGTCAAAAATAGTCCTAATCTGTCCGATTTGGACGTTGATGGAGCCGATGTAAGTTATCGCTTCATCCAGTTTCTTTTGGCGCTTGTCCAGTTCCCTTTGATAGAAAGTGTGTATCAGGATGCCGATGACCAACAAAATGGTCAGCGTTATGATTTCGAGAATTTCTTCCGAAAATATCGAAATGCCCTCCTTAATGAGATAAGGGGCCATTACGATTAAAACGAAAAGGATTACTAAAATGAACAAATATATTCTCCTGATTGTTTCTATTTTCAGGTTCATGTTTTTTGAATTGTCTTACCGCAAATAGCCGGAGGTTATTGAATTGGCGTCCAATACGCTTTTATAGAAGACGGACGTGATTAACCCGAAAGCGCCGGGCGCCACCTGGTACTGCTGGAAATAAACCGTCAGCGAGTCGTAATTAAAAGTGAAATTCGCGTAATTCTCCGCCGTGGGAGCGGTTCCCTCTTCCAGCATTTGTTTTAAAAATCCGTCCATTTTTGCGCCGTTATTTTGAAGCTGCAAGCTGACATTCTGCCGGGCAAGTCCGGCCAGTTTATCCAGCGCCTGCTGGGAAGAATTGAGAAAATCCAGTATCGTAATTTCCTTTCGGTTTTGGACGTCGTAATCGAAACCGTAAACCTCGTTTAGTCCGTGCGCTCCGCCGGCATAGTAATATAATTTAAGAACGAAGCTTACGTATTCGTCGTTGATTTGCGCAGGCTCCCACTCGGCGATGAAATCGAACGGCTGCTCGGGAAAATCCGGCAATGGACTTTCCGGAGGCGCGGTCGCTTTTCTTGCGCTCCAGTTTTCCAGAGAATTTTTCTTAAAATCGTCTATTCTGCCGGTTACCAGGTCGGAAATTTTTCCGTTAAAATTTTCCCCCGCGTTTTTAAACTGCGGATATTCCGCCTGGACGTTGAAGAAATCATCCCTCTGATGGATGGCGCTTATTGATATGGATAAAGAACCTTTTTCAACTTTTCCAACGAAAAAATCCGTGCTCGCGCCCCAATATCCCGCGGCCAGCGCCGCCAGAATAACTATTAAAAGTAACCAGTTAATTTTTTTCATAATATAATCCAATTTTACTAAGAAACTTCTTTTTTATCAAATAAAAAACGGGGTTAGTTCCCTGCTTTCCGGCTGAAAATAAACCAGTTTATAGCCAGGGCTTCAATTTTTATATTGATATTCTCCCTGTTAAAACCAAAAATTCTCTGCTGTACATTCTCCGGAAAAATTCTTTTAATGTCCTCGGAATAACGCGAGCCGTCCCCGGGCGCCTCGTAAGAAAACCTGTTTAAATCGTAAAAAGACATTTCATTGGGATAATTTATTTTCGTTGGTCCGGACATTCCGCTTACTTCTTTTAATTCATCATCCTGGATTATGAATTCCCCGCAGCGTGCCCAGACATACAATGGAAATAATTCATCCTCTGGGTTGAGATTTTCAACCACGCAGAAATTCCTACTGTCCTCCTTTGTTTTCCAGCTGAAATGTTTCTGCGTTAGAAGGTAATCCGTAATCGCGTCCTCTATATAATCGTTCGCAAAATAAGACAGATAAGGCCCTCCTTCACATAAAGTTTCGGATGGGCAAGCTGCGAATTCGCAGTCAGGCCCAATCCGGCCAACGTACGAACCGCCCGGACAAAGCTTTGCTTCCAAGGTACAGGCAACCGGCTCCGCCTGATAAGTTAATTTTGATAAAATAAGATAACCAACCCCACTCATTAAAAGTATGGCGAAAATAAAAAATAAAACTTTTTTATTTTTTGAACGGCGTTCTAAAATCACAAATTTAAATTTCTATCCTGGAAAAAAGATAAGTTCCTATAACTAACATTATAACCATTATTACGCTTAAAACAGAAAAGTCTGTTAATAACCCAAAATGGGCGCCGTTTACCAGTGTTCCCCTTAAGCCGTCGACTCCGTACGAAAGAGGATTGATTTTGGCAACTACGGTAATCGCCGCAGGCAGTCCCTCAAGCGGAAACAAAGCGCCTGAAAGGAAAAACAGCGGCATCAACAGAAAATTCATAATCAGTTGGAAACCGTGCATGTCTTCTAAAATTGAGGCAATGGCCGTTCCCATGGCCGCGAAAAACAAAGCGATAAGCGCCATAAAAACGATTGAGAATAAAAACATATGAAAACTCGTCGGCCGGAATCCCACGAGCAGGGAAATGGCAAGTATGATAAGTCCCTGAATCACGGCGACTGTTCCTCCTCCTAATGTCCTGCCTATCATAATTTTCAGGCGGGAAACCGGTGCCACAAGAGTTTCCTTTAAAAACCCGAACTGCTTGTCCCAGATTATTTCAATACCGGAAAACACGGCTGTGAAAAGAATACCCATTGAAATGACGCCGGGCGCCAAAAATTGAATGTAATTTCCTCCGCCCGCTTTCTGATAAATAGGGCCAAAGCCGAACCCCAGGGCTAAAAGAAGCAAAAGCGGCTGACCCAGCGAACCCACGACTCTCGCCTTTGAGCGGAAATGCCTTTTAAGCTGTCGTAACCAAAGAATGTAAATTACTTTCATGTTTTTAAAATTAACGGTTAAAAATTTTCTTTTTTATTCTCATTCTTTCAATGGGGGTAATTTGTTGCTCGCGGATGGTTTTTCCGGTAAAAGCCAAAAAGGCCTCTTCCAGGGAATCGGTTTTTGTTTGTTTTTTTAATTCTCCGGAAGTTCCCTGAACAAGAATTTTGCCGTGGTCAATGATAGCTATTTTTGGGGCGACCCGTTCCGCTTCTTCCATATAGTGAGTGGTGAAAAAAACCGTGGTCTTTTCCTTTTCATTCAAATCTTTGATATATCCCCAAATATGATTTCTCGTCTGGGGGTCAAGGCCGAGAGTCGGCTCGTCCAAAAATAGTATTTTGGGATGGTGAACCAGTCCCCTGGCAACTTCCAGTCGCCTTTTCATGCCTCCGGAAAAATCTTTCACAAAATCGTCTTTCCTGTCCCATAATTCCACGAATTTCAGCAATTCCTCCATTCTTTCCCTTCTGATATTTTTCGGAACCCCGTACAAGACGCCATGAAATTCCATGTTTTCCCAGGCAGTTAATTCATCGTCCAAACTCTGGTCCTGAAAAACGATTCCAAAAGAACGCCGGACTTCATTCTGCTCGCTGGCCGGATTGCTATTATTAATAAGAATTTTTCCGCTGGTCGGTTTTAAAAGAGTCGTCAACATTCTTATCGTCGTGGTTTTACCCGCTCCGTTCGGACCGAGAAAAGCGAAGATTTCTCCCCTGTCCACGGAAAAAGAAATATTATCAACCGCTGTCAGCCCCTTGAATTTTTTCGTTAGATTTTCAACTTTAATCATAAGGGTCAATTATATCAAAAAACCGCCAGTATCAAAAGGCGAACTGGTGATTTTAGAAATAAAAACCGCCAGTCGCTCCCGAAAGAACAACTGGCGTAAATTATTAGTATTTTAGAACCTAACCGCCACATCCATTATAATATCCGACGGGTCGCCTATTCGAAACCGTCACAGACGGCTCTCAAAGCTCGTTCAAATTCGGACCCGTCAACTCTTATCAACTCATAGCCCGCCTTTGGAATAAATACCAAATCGGAACCTCGGGGCTCAAAGTACAGAAAACCGGTGAGTACGCCATCTTCCTCTACTACCTTCCTTGTTTCAGGTTTCTCGAATATTTTCCTTGCCTCAGCAAGGAACATGATTATCTTTTTTGAAACAATGTTATTATTAAAATGACCAATAAGATAAATCACATTGTCGTCCCTGATAATCTCTATTCCTATCAAAATAATTACTCCTGTCCCCAATCAATAAGTTCAGTAAATCTTATATAAAAGCCGAACGGGTCAACCATGCGAAAATCTTTCCATCGGTGGTCATGGTCTTCCAGTTCTTTTAGTTCGCGCGCTATGTTTTTCCCGAGACGACCGGATACCTGATTGTAAAAACCCTCAATGTCGGCAACGGGTATGGTAACTTCCGTTGCGTATCCCCTTTTCGTTTCTTTCGGGAACTGTTTGAAAAACGACTGGTTGTAGACTCTCTCATCGCCGCCGTAAAAATTCAGCATGGTATCGCCCAGCTCGTCCTTGCGCGTCATGGTCAAATAACCGGGATTTTTCTCATTCGGTTCATCATCCATACTAATTTTAAAACCAAGTTGGGAATAAAAATCTTTTACGACTTTGAGGTCCGGCACGTGGAGTTCAATAATCAAATTATTCTCTATGGGATTTTTCATACCTTCAAACGATTTTGCTCAAGTCGCCGTTAATAATGACCGGCAGCACGCCTAAAATTTCCTCTTTGTAGGACAATTCCGGGACTTCGTTTAAAAGATAGATTTTCTTTTTCAGGAAAAAAGCCAGCCCCAACTCCATCAAAGTATTTCCGCCGATGTAATTCTTAACGTCTCTTTTATCGTAATTCAAAACCAAAATCGCGTCCGACCAGGCGACTTTCTCGAAGTGCTCCATTACCGCCTCGGCCTTCCTGTCCCATACCCATTTCTCGTCATTGCCCGCCGCTCTCCGTATCTTGTAGTAATCCGTAACCGATATCATTTCACCGTCTTCGCCCCTGACCTGGTCCGGCCATAATCTCACCTCATGTCCCGTTTTTTCCAGTTTTTGTTTCATGGAGACCGCTTCATCCTGAAAAGCAATACTCCCGCAAATAGTTATTTTCATGAATCTAAATGTTTTTTAATTAATTTAATATCTTTAGAATCTTTTTCTCTTTTTGCCAGTTTTTTCCATTTTACGACTTCTTTAAGTTTAACAAAAGGCAAGCCGTTTATGATTTCCGCTTCGGAAATGAGCTTTTTCACATCCCATTCTCCCGGACCCCAGTTTTTTAAGAGTTCGATGTCGTTATTTTCCAAATAATAACCGGTTTTATGATTTTTCAATTTCCAGCCCCGCGTATTCTTGAATTTCTCGAAAACGTCTTCGGTTACTACGACGTC
>CAYZYY010000033.1:0-6979 GCA_964482855.1 uncultured Candidatus Saccharibacteria bacterium
GAAGACGCCGAGCTTATCGGCGTTTGCGACATAATTCCGGAACGCGCCCAAAAACTCGGGGAAGAAATGGGATGCCCGTGGTTCGCTTCAATTGAAGAGCTGTTGGAAAAAACCGATACGGATTATGTCAATATTTGCACTCCTTCCGGACTCCACGCCGAGCATTCAATTCGGGCATTAAACGCCGGCAGAAACGTACTTTGCGAAAAACCGATGGCGCTCTCGGAAACGGACGCAAAAAAAATGGTTGAAGCGGCCAAAAAAAACAACCGTTCGCTTTTTATAGTAAAACAAAACCGTTATAATCCGCCCGTAAAATTGGCAGCAAAACTGGCAAAAGAAGGAAAATTGGGAAAACCGTTAAAATGCATAGTAAACGTCTACTGGAACAGAAATGACGCTTACTACGATTCCGAACCCTGGCGCGGAACGCTGAATTTGGAAAAAAGCACCCTTTTCAGCCAGGTCAGCCACTTTGCGGATATTATGCTTATGTTCATGGGCAAACCGAAAGAAGTTTACGCAGTAATGGACAGGAAAAACCACGAAAAAATGGAAATTGATGATACGGGAATCGTCGTGAGTAAATTTGAAAACGGGGCGTTCGGGGGAATAAACTACACGATGTGCGCGGTTGGCGGGAATTTTGAAGGTTCTATCACTTTGTTTTATTCCAAAGGAACGATAAAAATCGGGGGGGAATACATAAATAAAATAGAATATTTTAAGGTGGACGGAATGGAATCTTACGAATTGGAAGGGGAAACTCCAGAGGCCAACGATTACGGAAGCTACCGAGGTTCGGCTTCAAACCACGAAAACGTTTTTAAGGCAATAATTGCCAAAGAAAACAACGGAGAAAAGGATACTGATTTGATAGAAAGGCTCGTAGCCGGAGAAGAAGCTCTGATGGGAGTGCGTTTTATGGAAAAAGCGGTTGAATCTTCGCGGGAAGACAAACCTATGCGGATTTAAAAGACATGGATAAAATACCTTTTGTTGACTTAAAACGCCAAAACAAAAGCGTCAAGAAAAAAATAAATAAAGCAATCCAAAGTGTCATTGATGACGCCGCTTTCATTTCCGACAAATACCCGAAAATATTCGAGGCGCAATTTTCCAAATATACAAAAGCGAAATACTGCGTTGCCACCGGCTCGGGGACCGATTCCCTTCTTGCTTCTCTTGCGGCAATCGGGATAAAAAAGGGAGACGAAGTGATAGTTCCGGCAAACACTTTTACGGCAACTGCCGAAATGGTGATTTTTTTCGGAGCAAAGCCGGTTTTCGCGGACGTTAATCCGGAAACTCATCTGATAGACATTCCCGATATGATTAAAAAAATAACGAAAAAAACCAAAGTTATCATTCCTGTCCATCTTTACGGCCAGGCCGCTCCAATGGAAAAAATAATGAAAATCGCGAAGAGATATAAAATAAAAGTAATTGAGGATTGCGCTCACGCGCAAGGAGCAGCGATAAACGGAAAGAAGGTTGGAACATTTGGAGATTTGGGAGCTTATAGCTTTAATCCTACGAAAGTCTTGGGCGCTTACGGAGACGCCGGCTGTATAATAACAAACAATAAGAATTATGCTGATTTTTTAAGACAGTTCGTAAATCATGGTAGAAAAACAGGTAATAAATATCTTCACGATTTCATCGGCCTTAATTTAAGAATGGGAGGGATACAAGCGGCCGTGCTGAACGCGAAACTTCCCCACCTTGAAGAATATGTCAAAAAAAGAAATCATATCGCTTCTTTGTACAAAAAGCTTTTACCCATTTCGGTAAAAATCGTAAAAACCGCCAAAGGCAACAGGCATGCCTATCATCTTTTCGTAATAGAAACCGACAAGCGCGATGAGCTACAAAAATATTTGAAAGAAAAAGGAATCGAAACCGGAATACATTATCCGGTTCCGTTAAACATCCAAAAATCCTACAACCTCGGGAATAAAAAACCAGTGTGTTTACCAGTCACCGAGAAACTCGCCAAAAAAATACTTTCTTTGCCGATGTTTCCGGAAATGAAAGATTCCGAAGCTAAAAGAGTGGCTAAAGAAATGAAAAATTTTTATTTTTTCCGGAAATAAAGCAAGCATTCCAACCCGGCAAAGGGAGTCAGCCTTTTTATACTTACTGTTTCCAATCCAAACTTTTCCGCCATTTTTATCAAATCGCTTTTCCATATCGGATACGACTCCGGGTCTTTATTTCTTATCTTCCATTGAAGATATGAAATTTTATTGAACACGGCAAAAGAACAAACAATGCCGGTTTTGCAAACCCGGGAAAACTCACTCAAAACTTTGTTTTTGACCGAATCCGGCAAATGCTTCATCAAGGCGAACGAAAAGACATAATCCACTGAAGAATCGCTTAAAGATAAATCCTCCGCGTCTCCCAAGGCAATGTCGGTATTAATGGAAAGTTCTTGGGCGGTTTTTCCGGCCGCCTTAATCATGGCCGGAGATATGTCCCGCCCGATAATTAATTTGGCCTTTTGGGACAATAAACCGAACCATCTCCCGTTTCCGCAAGGGCAATCCAAAATATCGGATTCTTCTTTCAGATAGTCAAGCGCCTCCGATATTATTTTCTTTTCCCTGTGCTTGCGGAAGTTTCCCAAAAAGCCCGTGTAATGCTTTCTTTTTTCGTAATTTACGGCGCTTGTTTCTTTAAAATAGCTTGTTTTGGCGCTGTATTTTTCTTGACCTTTCTCTAAATTCATTTTGATTTACTCTCTTTATAAGCCCGCTTGTACGCCTCATAATGCCGTGAAGCGACCGATTCCACGGAATATTTGTCCATAATCGTTTTTCTTCCCAATAATCCCAGCTTCTTTCTTAATTCCTTGTCATAAAACAATTTTAATATTTCGGAAGATAATCCATCCTCATCTCCGGCTTTCACTATTATACCATTGTCCTCCAGAATTTCGGGGATAATTCCGGAATTCGTCCCGATGCAGGGCAACCCGGTTGACATTGCTTCAAGCAAGGCGATTCCATCATGCTCTTCGTGGTACTCAGTTATATGGGACGGCATAACGAATATATCGAGGGTTTTTAAAAAATCGGCGACTTTTTCCCTGGAAGCCTTAGGTAATACATGCAACCAATCATTATTTTTTGACTCTTTCAGCAGGAAATCTTCCGAATTTCCTCCCCCTATAAAAGCCAAATGCAAATCCGCGCCGGACGACTCCCGCGCTTTTTTAATTGCTCCTACCAATGTTTCTACGCCTTTTACCCTATCAAACCTCCCGACATAGCCTATAGTAAAAGAGTTTTCCGGCAATTTATAAACCCCTCTTATAGTTTTTCTCCGTTCTTGCGTACACGGCTTGAACAAATCAACATCTACTCCGAACAGCGCTGAGTAAACAAATTTTTCGGAACTGACATTAAATCTTTTCATATATAAAGAAGCTGCTTTTCTGCTAATAGCGATAAAACAGTTAACTTTTTTAACGCAACGTTTCCCGATTAAATCTTTTATTTTTGTGATGAAAAAACCATATTCCGTATAGGTATTTTGCTTAATGGTGCAAATAATTGGAGTTTTCCTCCTAAAAAGCGTTTTTATGAAGAGGGTTTGCAAAAAAATTAAATTCCAAGGGTCATATTCTATGTGAATGATATCGGGCCTGAATTTCCTGAAATTAAAACTGGCCGAAAAAAGAAAGTATTGAAAGGGCAAGAGAGGGAAACTTAGTTTCCTGTAAAATCTTATGGATGACAACTCATTAATGCGTATATTTTTTTTGTACCTGTAAGAAAACATTGCTCCAGACATCGAGTTCGGTGAAATCACTTCCAGGCGCACTTTTTCGCCAAGAACGATGAGTTTTTTACTGTTCTCCTTATTCAAATAATTGTGTGAAATGATGGATACTTCCATAAAATCTTTTTCCGAACTTAACTGCGCACCAATTTTGTCAAATCATTTTTGATTTTTTCCCCTATAACCATAGGAGTCATTTTGTTTTTAACGATTTTATAACCGTTATCCGCTATTTTGTTTCTGAGTGCTTCATTGGTAATCAAATCCTTTATTGACTCGGCTAAAAGAAATTCATTTTCTATTTCGCAAAAATAAATACTCTTTTTATGCTTAAAAATTCTTTCTATCGCCTTGGAATAGCCGGTTATTACCGGTTTTCTCATTGCCATGGATTCATAGACTTTAATGGGTATAACTATTTGCACTTGTTTAGAAGCGGAAAACTGGCCAAGATTTATATCCGATTCGGATATAATCTCCGGAATTTTCTCATAAGGAACGTTATCAAAAAATTCTACGTTTTTGATGTTTAATTTTCTCACCAATCGTTCCGCCTTTTCTCTCATCATTCCCTCTCCAACCATTTTAAACATAGCGTTAAAATTCTCTTTTTCCAAAATATGGGCCGCCTTGATTATATATTCAACTCCATGTAACGGTATAAAGCTTCCCACAAATAAAATTTGGGGTATAGCCCCGGTTTTTTTACGATTTTCCATGGGATAAAAAAGATTGTCGTCCGCGCCTATCAAAAAATAGCTGAATTTTTCTTTCTTTAAATTTATTAGTTCACAAATATAGTCCACGTGTTCGGAAGTGTCCATAAAAACCAAATCAGCCAAAGAGCAAGACAATTTGTCTAAAAAATAAAAATATTTTCCCTTTAGTGATCCCGGGAGCGCCTTTTTTCTTTCTATTACATCAACTTGATATTTAGATATGAAAGCGTCAAATGCCAATGGTTTTCTCGTAATAAGAGCCAAAATCTTAGCCAAAGGAACATATGTATGACCCGCCTCACAAACCATCAAAACGTCTATTTTTTTGAATATTTTTGCGTATTGTTTAGTAAGAGAAAACAATCTGGTGATAATCGAATTTGCCCTGCTCCTGCATTCATACACTTTTATGTTGTTTCTTCTCAGACTTTCCAATGTCATGTGAACCCTTGAATAATTGGGGTCATAACCCCCGAAATAGGCCACTGAAATGGGATTGCTAATCATATTGTTTTATGATAATTTATAATTAAATCTTTATCAACAAAATTAACTAAAAACAACAAATGGGAAACAATAAAAATAAAATTTTCATAACCGGAGTTGCTGGGTTTTTAGGAAGTCACTTGGCGGACAGATTCATTGAAAAAGAATATAAAGTGGCGGGATGCGACAATTTTATCGGCGGATACAAAGACAACGTAAACGAGAAAGTGGAGTTTTACGAGTGTGATTGCGCGGATCTTGAAAAAATGAAAGAGGTAACCAAAGGCGCGGATACAATTTACCATTGCGCGGCCATTGCTTGCGAGGGGCTAAGCGTTTTCAGCCCTCATTTGATAATAAGAAACACTATCGACGCGTCGGCGAGCGTTATTTCCGCGGCTATATCAAACAAAGTAAGAAGATTTATATATTGTTCCAGCATGGCCAGATACGGAAAAAATAAGGTGCCTTTTACGGAAGACATGAGTCCGAGTCCGGAAGACCCTTATGGAGTGGGGAAAGTCGCCGGGGAGCTTCTTCTTAAAAATTTGTCTGAAGCCCACGGAATGGAATATGTCATAGTGGCCCCCCATAACATAATTGGCCCAAGGCAAAAATACGACGACCCCTACAGAAACGTGGCGGCAATCATGATAAATCTAATGCTTCAAGGTAAACAACCCGTCATATACGGCGACGGGCAACAAAAAAGATGTTTTAGTTTTATCCAAGACGACATAAAGGTTTTGGAAAAACTCGTTGACACCGATAACGAAGAGGTGGTAAACGGCCTTATAAACATAGGTCCCGATGAAGAATTCATAACAATAAAACAATTAGCCGAAACCATTGCCGATTTAATAGATTTTGAGCTAAGGCCAAAATACTTGCCGGACAGACCAATGGAAGTTAAAGAGGCAAATTGTTCCGCCGACAAAGCCAGACGATGTTTAGGATATAAAACAGAGTATTCCTTAAGAAGGGGATTGTCGGAGATGATAGGCTGGATAAAAAACAGAGGAACGAAAAAGTTTGACTATCACCTGCCACTTGAAATTATAAACGATAAAACGCCCGCAACTTGGAAAAATGAAACGTTTTAGATTTACCAAGTAAAAAATTTCTATTTTTTTATTATTCCTATGCCAGCCCATCCTTGATTTTTATTTTCTATTATTTCTTTTGTCGAAAAATTGTCTTTAATTTCATTCCAAAATCTGTCAACTTCACAACCGCTTTCCTTTTTGTGTGGGGCTACGTCGTGCAAGGCAATGATTCCTCCCTCCCTAACCAATGGAAAATAAAGATCAAAATCTTGCTTGACTCCTTGATATGAATGATCTCCGTCAATAAATAAAAAATCCAATTGATCGCCGTTTAAGACATCTTTTACCCTAAGCTTAGTTTCGTTTTCATGAGAATTTAATCTTAACAAATGCACTTCCTGTCCCTTGCCGACAAAAGACCTGTATAAAGGAACTCTTATTGGGGAGTATCCTCCTCCGAAACCGCCCCCGGGCAAATCAACACTGATTATTTTTGCGTTTTTTTCCGCTAATTTGGTAAATAACATCAAAGTTCCGCCGTTATGAGTTCCGATTTCTAGAATATTTTTAGGTTTTAAACCTTCATAATAATTTAATAATTCGGAAATTTCATATTTTACCTGGGATGGTTTTAGCTTTCCGTACCATCCGCCGATTAAGCCGGAAAAAGAACCGTTTATTAAATTTTCTTTGCTGCTTTTTAAAAATTTAATCCTAAAAATCAAATAAAAAAGTATAAAAGGCGTTAAAATCAGCCTCAGCGATTTTTTTAAAAAATCGAATAAACCCTCTTCTTTGAATACCCTTACCGCTCTTTCAAGCAAAGACTGTGCCATTTAATTTAATTAGCTGTCAAACTATCCAGCTTTCTTTTTATTTCCTCGTCATTCGGCCAATTCGCCAAGATGCGTTCCCCTATTTCATTTGCTTTGTCCCCGT
>CAYZYY010000034.1:0-4921 GCA_964482855.1 uncultured Candidatus Saccharibacteria bacterium
CTATGTTCTGGTAATTGGCTTCGGTTTTGCAGGAGTAAGACCAGCCCGAAGGCAGAGCAGGCAGACCCAGATTGGCGCAGGTGGTTGAGGTATCGGGTATGGAAACGTAGACCGTGCTGGCAGTGCCTAAATTGCTGCCTCCATCGGCCTGATACAGACCTATGGCTTTGTTGAGCTCCTGGAGTTCGGTCATCCTTTGGGAATCCCTGGATTTTTTGAAGAATTGGGACGGATTGAGCACTATCAGCATTACCGCGGCCAGTATCGCGAGGATACCAATGACTATCACTAATTCGATAAGCGTGAAAGAGGCCTCTTTTTTGAAATATTTACGCATTCTCTTTATGAACTTTACGAACTTTACAAACTTTTAACTCTTTATTTTTACGCATATATGTTTATTTTAACATAAAAAAACAAAATTATTAAAGTGGATAAAACGATTTTTTAACCAAACTAAATTTCAATAGTCAGAATATCATATTGGCATATTAAACATATTAGGAAGCTAAATTTCTTATAACGCTTTTTCTCAATTTCTAGTCTTTTAAACTTTTGTTCCGTTTCCGGCGGGATTTCGTTTCAAAATTGCCGAAGGTTTGCCGATGGACCGGAGACAGGCCGAATTTCCTGATTGCCTTGATGTGTCTTTTCGTCCCGTATCCTTTGTGTCTGCTGAATTCGTATTCGGGAAATTTCCGGTGGAGTCTGACCATCAACCGGTCCCTTTTCACCTTGGCGAAAATGGAAGCGAGCATTATGGCTGGAATCTTTTCGTCGCCCCGCACGATGGTGCTGACCGATAACTTACGACTTTCAACTAACGACTTTTTTATAAATAGCCCCCCATCTAAAAATATCGGGGAATTTTTCGTTGTCAGTCGTTTGTTATTGGTTATCAGCTGTTTGAGGGCGCGGGTAGCGGCAAGATTAGCGGCCTGGCTGACGTTTATTTTATCGATGACTCCCGGAGAAACCATGCTCAGCGCGTAAAAAAGCTTCGGCTGGCAGGAAAGATGTCTAAACCAAATTTCCCGCTGCTTCGGAGACAGCTTTTTGGAATCCCGCAGCGGAACGCCCGGTACCTGACGTTTAATACTTGACGCCCGACAATTGCCACGTGAAACTTCTACGGCCACGGCCGCCACACTGACCGGACCGGACAACGCTCCCCGCCCGGCTTCGTCTATGCCAATGACGTATTTGTATTCATTCTTTTTCATTGTAAAATTATAGCCGAAAACAATCCGATTAAAAAATCTGATTTTTGAATTTTTGGATTTTTTAACACTCTGACGTATAATGTCGGTAACTAATTTATGAAATTCGTACATCTTCACACCCACTCCCATTATTCCCTTTTGGACGGCCTGACCAGAATTGACGATTTAGTTGACCGCGCCAAAGAACTGGGAATGAAAGCCTTGGCCCTGACAGACCACGGCAATCTTTACGGCGCAATTGAATTTTACAAAAAAGCCGTCAAAGCGGAATTAAAACCCATTTTGGGGGTGGAAGTTTACGTTGCCAGACGTTCGCGTTTCGACAAGGAAGCCAGAATTGACGATAAATCTTTTCATCTGATTCTTCTGGCTGAAAATAATCTCGGCTGGCAAAATCTCATCAAGCTGGTAACCAAATCTTATCTGGAAGGGTTTTATTACCGTCCCCGAGTGGACATGGAACTTCTGAAAGAATACCACGAAGGCCTGATAGGCATGTCGGCCTGCTTATCCGGAGAAATTCCCCAACTGCTTTATGAAAACAAATTCGAGGAAGCCGAAAAAAAAGCGAAAGATTACGAAGAAATTTTCGGCAAAGGGAATTTTTTTCTGGAAACCGGCCATCACCCGAACATTCCCGAAATGGTAAAAGTGGACGCGGAAATGAGAAAACTCGCCGAGAAAACCGGCCTTCCCCTGGTCGCCACCCAGGACATCCACTATCTCAAATCCGAAGACGCCGAATACCAAGACATCCTTCTGGCCGTCCAGACCAACAATAAAATCGACGACGAAAACAGGTTAAGCATGAAAGTTGACGATTTTTCAATGAGGTCCCAGGAACAGATGATTGAATTTTTCAAGGATTTACCCGAAGCCATTGAAAATACCGTGAAGATTGCCGAGCGCTGCAATGTCACCCTGACATTAGGCCAAATCCTCCTTCCCACTTTTTCTTTGCCTGAAAATGAAACTTCGGCAACTGAATATCTCAGGAAATTAGTGATGGAAAGGATAACCAACCGTTTTGAAGAAATTGATGCCAAAGTGATGGAGAGATTGGAATACGAGTTAAAAATCATTGAAAAAACGGGTTTTGCCGATTACTTTTTGATTGTCCAAGATTTCGTGAGCTGGGCAAAAGAAAGAGGTATCGTCGTCGGACCGGGCCGGGGCTCGGCCGCCGGCAGTTTAATTTCTTATATTCTGGGTATTACCGACATCGACCCCTTAAAATATGATTTGCTTTTTGAAAGATTTTTAAATCCTGACAGAATTTCCATGCCGGATATCGATTTGGACTTCACTGATATCCGCCGGGATGAAGTTTTCGCCTATATCCGCGAGAAATATGGGGAAGACAAAGTTGCCCAAATTATCACCTTCGGGACCATGGCCGCCCGGGCCGCCATTCGCGACGCCGGCCGGGCTTTGGGAATGGATTATTCTTTCTGCGACCGAATCGCCAAACTGATTCCCTTTAACCCGACTCAGGGAATGAAAGTCGGCTGGCTCGATAAATCTCTCAGAAACGTGGCGGAACTGGATTCACTTTACAAAAGCGACCCCGAAGCCAAAAAACTCATTGACGCGGCCAGGCATCTGGAAGGAGTGGCCCGCCATGCTTCGGTTCACGCCTGCGGCGTCGTTATCAGCAAGAATCCCCTGACCGATTACGTTCCACTCCAACGTTCCCCCCAGGACGAAAATATCATCATTACCCAGTTTGAAATGAACAGCATTGAAAACCTGGGATTGCTTAAAATTGACTTGTTGGGGCTTAAAAATCTGACGATTATTGAAGAAACAATCCGTTTGGTAAAGGAAATTCGCGATGAGGAAATTGACATTTCTAAAATTCCCCTGACCGACAAGAAAACTTTCAAACTGCTCCGGGAAGGCGACACGACCGGCGTCTTCCAGCTGGAAAGCAGCGGCATGCGCCGTTACCTTAAAGAACTCAAGCCCACCGAATTCGAAGACATTATCGCCATGGTCTCCCTTTACCGGCCCGGGCCAATGGAACTTATCCCCTCTTTCATCAACCGCAAATACGGCCGGGAAAAAGTAAAATACCTTCATCCGAAACTTGAACCGATTTTGGAAAATACCCACGGCATCGGAATTTACCAGGAGCAAATGATGCGCATTGCCCGCGATTTGGGAGGATTTTCTTTGGCCGAGGCCGACACATTAAGAAAAGCCATTGGGAAGAAAATCAAGGTTCTTCTTAATGCTCAGAAAGAAAAACTGATAAAAGGAATGATGGAAAACGGCATTGAAGAAGGGGTGGCAAAACAGATCTGGGAACTTTTTCCTCCTTTCGCCCGCTATGGCTTCAACAGAAGCCACGCAGCCTGCTACGCCTTAATCGCCTACCGGACCGCTTATCTCAAAAGCCATTACCCGATTGAATTCATGACCGCCCTTTTAAACGCCGACAGCGGCGACGTGGAAAGAATCGCTTTCCTGGTCGGCGAGGCCAATAAAAACAACATTGAGGTTCTGCCTCCGGACATTAACAGAAGTTTCGCCAGTTTCGTTTCCGAAGAAAAAAACATCCGCTTCGGGCTGCAGGCGATTAAAAACGTCGGCGCCAACATCGTGGAGGCGATTATCAACGAAAGGCAAACCGGAGGACCGTTCCGGGATTTCGGCGATTTCCTGCGCCGGGTCCAGCACAAAGACCTGAACAAAAAATCTTTGGAAAGTTTGATTAAAGTCGGAGCCTTTGACTCTTTTGACGCCGAACGCGGTTATCTTTTCGGCAATATTGAAAATATTTTGTCTTTTTGCCAAAACCTCAAAAAAACGCAAAGCTCCTCCCAGACAGGACTTTTCGGAGCGGACTTCCACACTCCGGCGTTTCTGGACAAAAAAACAGAAGAAGGCGTTTCCGGCGTTTCCCTGAAAGAAAAACTTGGCTGGGAAAAGGAGCTTCTCGGCCTTTACATTTCCAGCCATCCCTTGGAAGAATATTCCGAAAAACTGAAAAAATACAAAATCAAACCAATTAAAGAAATCCTGGCGGAGAAAAAAGGTATTAACGGCAACGGGTGCCAGGTGGCCGGAGTCATTTCCAAAGTTGAACGGATTATCAGCAAACTTGGACAGCCGATTTTATTCGTAAAAATGGAAGACCTGACCGGCCCCTTGGAAATAGTGGTTTTCAGCGACACCCTGAAAAAAAATCCGACCGTCTGGCAGGAAAACAACGTCATCGTCGCCAGCGGCCGGCTTTCCTGGCGAAACAACGAACCGAAATTCATCTGCCAGCAGGCGATGGAGGTGAAATAGCTTGATTAGCTTATTAGCTTTTTAGCTTTTTGGCTGGTTAGGAAAAATAAACGGCTCAACCCCTGAGCCGTTGGATATTGCCCTTGACAAGTTAAGTTTACTTACTCTAAAATATAAACAGAGCAATGAGGCGGACTCACCAACCCTTCGACAAGGGCTTCGACTGAGCTCAGCCGAATGTCCTCAGGGAAAATTTTTCCTGCTAAGCTCTCGCAAGCAGCCGGCGATATCCCGCTGAACGGGATGAATAGGCGCAAAAGAGTGGTCCGACTATAGTCGTGACAACTTGGGTGGAACCGCGAGGTTTAAGCCCCGTCCCAAGAGTTTGCTTTTAGCAAATTTTTAGGACGGGGTTTTTTAATCAATTTACGAATATGAAATCCTTCGATAAAACTCAGGAC
>CAYZYY010000034.1:5021-6510 GCA_964482855.1 uncultured Candidatus Saccharibacteria bacterium
AGTCCATTCGACAAGCTCAGGACAAGTCTATTCAAGCCATCAGGCATTCTCTTTCCCATCTTATGACTATGGCTGTTTTGGAATTGTATCCCAAAACCGGCCTGGGCGTGGGGGTCCCGATAGAAAACGGCTTTTACCAGGATTATGACTTTGGTCTCTCGAATAAATCCCGAATAAAATCGAATGAATCTCCAATAAAAGCAGAAGATCTGCCGAAACTGGAGAAAAGGATGAAGGAATTAATTAAGAAAAAAATCGATTTCGTCCAAACCAAATCGAGCTTCAACGATGCCCTGAAATTTTACGAAGACGACCCGTATAAGACCGAGCTGGTCAAGGACGTGAAGAAAAAAGGAGAAAAATTCGCCACTTTCTTCGATTCCGGCGATTTTCACAATCTCTGCAAGGGCCCCCATATAAAGAATACTGCGGAAATAGATCCGGATGCTTTCAAGCTCACCAAAATCGCCGGCGCTTACTGGCGGGGCGACGAAAACAACAAAATGCTTACGCGAATTTACGGTGTGGCTTTCAATTCCAAAAAAGAACTGGACCAATACCTGAAAATGCTCGAAGAAGCGGAAAAAAGAGACCATCGGAAACTGGGCAAACTGCTGGATTTATTCTGTTTTTCCGACTTGGTCGGTCCGGGCCTGCCTTTGTTTACCCCAAAAGGGGTAATCATCATTGAAGAGCTAAAAAAACACGTTGAAGCCGTTTGCCGCAATTACGGCTTTGAAAAGGTCATGGCGCCGGCCCTGGCCAAAATTGACCTTTTTGAATTATCGGGCCACGCCCAGAAATTTAACGAAGAGCTTTTTCACGTTTCATCCCAGCGCAAACACAAACTGGCGTTAAAACCGGTCCAGTGCCCCCACCACACCCAAATTTACGCCTCCCAGCCCCGTTCTTATAAAGATTTGCCGATCAGATACATGGAATCGGACAAACAGTACCGGGCTGAAAAACCCGGGGAAATCGGCGGCCTGAACCGGGTTTACGCCATTACGGTTGAAGACGGACATAGTTTCTGCCGCTTGGACCAGGTAAAAGACGAAATTAAAAGCCTGGTAAACGTTATCAAGGATTTTTACAGCGGTCTGGGTCTTTGGGGAGAGCATTGGGTATCCTTGTCCGTGCGGGACAAAAAACATCCCGAAAAATATATCGGCGAGCCGAAAGATTGGGACAACTGTGAAAAAATATTGAAAGAAGTATCCGATGAAATGAAGCTCGGCGCCAAACGCTGCGAAGGCGAAGCCGCGCTCTACGGCCCCAAACTGGATTTCATGTTTAAAGACGCTTTGGGCAAGGAAATCCAGATTCCCACTGTCCAACTTGATTTTGCCACGCCTAAAAGGTTCAACCTGACTTACGTTAATGAAAAAGGCAAAGAAGTTAATCCAATTATGATTCACCGGGCCATATTGGGCTCTTATGAGCGCTTCCTGGTGCTGCTGCTGGAACACTTTGCCGGAGCCCTGCCTTT
>CAYZYY010000035.1:0-6248 GCA_964482855.1 uncultured Candidatus Saccharibacteria bacterium
CGCGGTCGGATCTTGGTTCTTGAGGACGGGCTTCGTTAACCGTAATAGTTCTTCCTCCTATTTCCTTACCATTGAGCGTAGAAATAGCTTTCTGAGCTTCTTCTTCGGTTGACATTTCCACGAAGCCGAACCCTTTGGAGCGGCCGGTCATTTTATCTGTAATGACGGCGGCTGAATCCACGGTGCCGACCTGGGAAAATAAGTCCTGCAAGGCCTGTTGGTCGGTTTCATAAGGCAAACCACCAACGTATAATTTTTTAGCCATATTGTCTTTTTAACAAGCGAGTTATCGCTTCACAGCAAGTCGACCGATTAAATAATCATATTTATTACTAGTTTACTCTCGCTTTATTTACGTAAGGAAATTAAGGAAAGAAACCACTTGCTTGCCATAAGTATATGGCAAAAAGACGCGCTTGTCAAATCCCACAGGTCTTAATTCCCGAAAAACGAGTCTATTGTTCCTTTTGCTTCTTTCAAATCGGAAACGACCTTAATATTCGGAAATTTCCTGTAATCCAACGACTGGCGATAAGCGTATTCCAAAATATTCTTCGTCGTCCATTTTCTGGCCCGGCTTAAATCTCCGGGACTCAATTCCAGCGGGGATTTTTTGGAAACTTTGGCCATTTCCAAAAATTGCCTGTAGCCCAAAGTCATCCAAAGCAATTCTTCCGAAACCGCGCCTTTTTGGCTTTCATGATAAAGCTTCTTAAATTCCTTATATAACCTCCCTTTGCGAAACATTATTGAAACGTTTTTCCCCACCGCTTCTTTCAATTCTTTTTTCCCGATTGCCGTGCCCAAAACGAGAACGTTGAGTGGAATCATTTTTCTTTTTTCTTTTTCTCCTTTTTTCCAATCCTGCAATACGCAAAGTAAATGAAGGGTTGAACCGCCGACGAGAATCGGCAAATTGTCCCTTTTTTGGATTTCGTCAATTTTATCCCTGACCAGTTTCTGGAATTCGAACAAGTCCAGTTTTTTCTTAGGCGGAACCGTTCCGAATAAATGCGTTTTCGTTTTCTTCAGAAGCGGTTCTATGGGTTGACTCTGGGAAACGTTGAAACCATCGTAGATTTTTCTCGAATCAACATTGACGATTTCCGAATCAATCCGGTGTTTTCCCCAGATATATTTCGACAAATCAAAAGCCAGCCCCAATTTGTTGGAAGTGGTAATTCCGTAAATCGCGATGATTTTATCCATGTTTGATTATTTTTATCGCCTTTCCCTCAATCAAGGCCTCTGCTATTTTTCTACGGGCGGAGATTAGAATTCTCCCCAAAGTACTCTGGGAAATTTTCATCTTGTTCGCCGCTTCTTCCTGTTCCAAATCCTTCAAGTCGCAAAGACGCAATGCCTCCAATTCATCCATGGTTAAGTTAATTTCTTTCAAAGTTGAAAGCGGCACCGCCCTTGGCTTGAAATAAACCACCTCCGGGTTAAATAAAATTTTTCTTGGCTTAATCGGTCTTGCCATAATTTTTAATTAAAAATTCATTTTTCTCTCGTTAATTGATTGCCGCATTTCGGGCAATTTATCTGAAAACAAGGAGTTCCCGGCCGATGTTTTTCCTTATAACCGCATTTAGGGCACGAACAATACCCTCCAATTCCTTTCCTCTCAAGGACGCCTCCTTTGTGTTTAATATGTTTAAATTCGCCTTCCCTCTGCCAGCCAAACCCCTTTCCGAATTCCGGCTTATAAAAATCGGTTTCAATCTCATGGCTGGCAATCTGAATAGCCACATATTGCAGACTTGCAATTCCCTTCATTAAATCTTCCCTCAAATTATTGGAAATTTCAGCCGCCTGGTCCACGTTTAAATCGCTTGGAAGCTTGATTTCCAGATTGGCGGTAATGGCTGAACCTTTTTTCTGGGTTTTCAAAGAAACAATTTCGATGTTGTTGGCCCGGGCAAGCGATTTTATTTTTTCTTCCGTTTCCTCGTCGGCTGAAACGTCAAGCAAAGAGTCAACCGCTTCCCTGCCCAATGAGAAAGACTCTTTAATGATGTAAAGGCCTATTATTAAAGCCAAGAAAGAATCCACGTAAATCCAGTATTCGGTAAAAAATAAGCCTGCCAAAACCGCCAGGGAGACGTAAACGTCAATTCTGGAATGGACTCCGTCGGAAAGCAAAGCGACCGAATTTTCCTTTTTTCCGTAATGAATTTTCAATCTGGCCATCAGTTCGTTGACCGCGGCCGAAACCAGCATTACGCCTAAAGCCAAATAGCCAACGCTTACAGGAGAAGGGTTTTTAAATTCGCGGATTGCTTCATACACGATAAAAGCTCCTGTCAGGAATAAAATTATCGTTATTATCAGCCCGGCCAAAACTTCAAACTTGTAATGGCCGTAAGGATGTTTCTTATCCAGGGGTTTTTTGGCCATTTTAATGCCAATAAAACTTATACCCGAAGAGAAAACGTCCATTCCCGAATGCAAGCCCTCGGCAAAAACGGCCCCGGAACCGGCAAGGAAACCGGTAATCAGTTTTCCGCCGGCCAAAAACACGTTTGCCACTATTGAAATAATCGCTACTTTTTCCTTCATTTTATTGTTAAATCTGTAAACTCAGACTTTTAAATAAGAATCTCCTTTATGAAAATTAATTTTCATGACAATCATTTTTAATTCTTCATTACTTTTATTTTCAAAGCCGTGTTTTTCGTTTTTATCTACATAAATCATATCCCCTTCATTAACTTTAAATTTTTCATCATCAACCGTCATAACCGCTGAATTTTTCGTGATATAAAAAATTTCCTCGGTAAGTTTATGATTATGTAAGGGAATGTCGCCATTGGCTTTTATTATTACGTCCTCAATTAAGTTAATTTGTTTATCAAAATCAGTTAACAAAATTCTCTTTTGATAACTGCTACCTTTAATCCAGTCTTTGTATCTAATTAATTTCACGATTTATCTGCTCAATAATTTTTCTGAATAATTCCCGATATTTCGGGTTGATTTCGGCCACGGGTTTCATTTTTACGGTTGCGTCGACGAAATCTTTTCTGTAAGGAATCCTGCCAATAATGGCGGTTTTGTTCTCTTCGGCGAATTTTTCTATTTCCGAACAAAATTTTCTTTCAAGGTCGAATTTATTAACTATAATTCCGCGTTTTATTCCAAAATGGTTTGCTAAATACAAAACCCTTTTTAAATCGTGAAGCGCGGAAGGCGTCGGCTCGGTCACCGCCGCGATATAGTCGGTACCGACCAGAGAAGCGATAACCGGACAGCCGACTCCGGCGGCCGAATCTATTAAAATTACCTCGGCTTTCAATTTCTTATTGATTTCTTCGGCGTATTTCCTGACTTCGGCCACTACCTCTCCGGAAGCCAATTCTCCCAATTTAAGCTCTCCCGAGACTAAATTAACTTTGTAATTTTTACCGGTGTAAATCGCGCCGATTTCTTTTTTGCTCTTGGAAATCGCCCCTTCAGGACAGGCAACCATGCAGGCCTTGCAGCCGATGCAAAGGTCTTTCACGAAAGCCGGATATTTGCCCTTGACGAAAACAATGGCGTTTTGCTTGCAAACCGAAGCGCAGCGCCCGCATTTTATGCACTTTTTAAAATCCCATTTCGGTATGACTTGAAAAATTTTTGTAAATAACTTTCTTTTTATTGAAAGCAAAAGGTGATCATTAGGACATTCCACGTCTGCGTCCGCCAGCAGCACGCTTCTTTTTTTGGCGATTTCAACGGCCAAAGAAGTGGAAACCATAGACTTGCCGGTTCCGCCTTTTCCGCCGGTAATTGCGATTCTCACGGGATTCATGTTTTATGTTCTTTACAGGCGTCTTCCGCGCCCGCTTTTTTAAGTTTATCGTTTTTCCACGACTCGAAAATTTCCCTGACGGTTCTTGCCCGCGATACATAAACCTCAATTCCCAGTTCCCGGCATAAATCAATGGCTCTGGGCCCAAGTTCTTTACACAATAAAACGTCCGCTCCGTGTTTTTTCATTAATTCGGGCGGAAGTCCGGTTCCTCCCATGTGTTCGCTGACGTTGTTTATTATTTCAATAACTTCACCTTTTTCATTAAGGAGGGTATAAGTTAAACAGCGACCAAAATGTTCTGCGACTTCGGCCTCAAGTCCTCTCTCATCATTGGTGGGAACGGCTATCTTTTTCATCATTCCATTTTTTCAATTTTCCCTTCCATAAATTCCCGTAAAACCTTTTTTATCTTGCCATCGGCAAAATAAACTTCAATATTAAACTGCTTTAACACATCCAAAGCTCTCGGGCCCACGTTTCCGGCTATTAAGACATTGACGTTTTTTTCAGCAATCAGTTTGGCCGTGAGAACGCCGGCTCCGCTCATTTGTTCCGTATTTTCGTTTTTTATTACTTCATTTACCTTCCATTCTTTTCCATCTTCCCCGGAAATATCAATAATAATAAAATACGGGCTTCTGCCAAAAAATTCGGCAACCTCATCATTAATGTCTTTTCCCGTTGAACTTACTCCTATTTTCATCATAATATTATGAGTATACACCCATAATTACGCCTTCGTCAAGCGGCTTAATTAAACCGTTTTTTAATATCCAATCGTATAGCCCCCGTCAATCCAGGCCGAGTAGTTGCCTTCCAATCGGTACACCTTGGTAAATCCGGCATCAACCAGCTTCTGGGCACCGCTGATGGCGGCGCTGTCAACGTGGCAATACACCAGATACGGGTTGTATTTATTCAAGTTCGGAATCGCCCTGTCCAGGGAACCGTCTCCGAGATAATAACTGACCGCCCCGGGCAAATGGCCGGCGGCATAATCCGGAGAAACGTCGATGACCGTCAAATCCGGAAACGTATCCATCAATTCCTTGGCCCGCGCCGGACTTACGTCGACGTAGCTGCCCGCCGTTTCCCCTTGTCCGGTTACCGCCGAAGGAGTAATTTCCTCAGGCGCCGTCCGTTGATAGACTATGTATCCTATTATTACCACGACTATTACGATAATTATGACTAGTAAAGCTTTAAGCATGATTTCAACGATTGATTGTCAATTTTCGACCTTTTATTGAATTTATTTTTAATTATAAAGCATGAACCAGAAAATGCGAAACCAAAGATATCATTATCGCAAAATTCACATTGGCCAAAAATATGAAAAGTATGAACTTTCTGAAGGGATAGCGCACCAAAGCCAGGGAAACCGACAAAAGGTCGCTGGGCAAGGGAGTAAAACCGGCGTACAAAAATATGAAAAGCGGAACTACCCATTTCGGCTTTTTTTTAATCCATTCGGCCAGACGGACAATCACGCGTTTCATTTTTCCGTGCCGGGAAACCAGATTTCTCCCGTGGACTCCGAAATAAAAAAACAGGGGGTCGCTGAGCGTAAGTCCGGCGCCGCCCAAAATCCCCAGAATAAAAGGGTTCAATCCGCCGGCGGCCAGGCTGGCCAAAAACACGAAATAAGAACCGGAGCTGAAACTTGAAGCGCCGCCCCAAAAAGCGGCCAGGAAAACTATTATGTAAACGTTCCGGACGCCGACTTTATCGATAAACGCTTCCGCACCGACCACATGGACTAAAATAATCCAGGCGGCGATGACTAAAAAAACCAGAATGAAAAATACGTCTCTTCTAATATGGAGCGCCATTATGAAAATTATACAACAGATATCGTTTTATCAAAAATAAAAAGGCCCCCTGTATCGCGAGAGGGCCCTTACCCACAATCTTATTAATAATGATAAATTTTATGAATATCGGCTTAGGCAGCCAGTCCTGCGGCAGAGAGAATTTGTTTTTTAATTCTCGCAATCTCTTCGTCCGGTAATATTTGTTCCCGGACAGCATCCATACCAAAAGAGCGGTTTGTATTATTTTCCTTACGGATTATGACTTCCTTGGCCGTAGCCAAGATCAGCTTATCAAGTAAACCGCCCACCCTCTTTGTAATGAAAGTCTCTCCCTAACCTATATCAAAAAACTGATGGCCGAACCGATAAAATAAGGCCAGATGATTATGGCTAAAACGGCTTTCCAAAACGAAAGGTGCAAAAAACCTATCGTAAACAGCCATCCGACCATCCACAACAAGCCCGAAGAAGTGTGGTTTTTGATTTTAATTTTTTCCATATTCCCTTTTTTATATCTTAACAAGAAACCGGCCGCAGGACAATCTTTACAGGGAAAATAATTCGTCAACCCGAACGTCAAGTTCCCTGGCGATGTTCAAAGCCAGCCTTAAAGAAGGGTTGTATTTCCCCTGTTC
>CAYZYY010000036.1:0-6205 GCA_964482855.1 uncultured Candidatus Saccharibacteria bacterium
GGCTTCCGTGTTGGAAGGAGCGACTTCTTCCAGTTTTTTAATTTCAGCCGCCCTTTCATTGGTATATTGCAACTCCAATTCGGCTTTTTTTACCGAATTAAAAGTAACCGCTTGCCTTATCGTCCTGCCCAAATCCTTAAGAAAGTAAAACGGGCTGCCGGGAAGAATCCCCGGATTTTCCACTCCGAGGTCCTTGGTGGTAATTTCCCCGGAAACGACCGCTTCCCCGCCTTGGGCGCCGGTCGTTTCTTCCTGGGCGGCCGCCATATTGGCGACTAAACAAAAACTAACCGCTAAAAACAAAGCTAAACACGTTATTTTTTTCATGAATTATTTTTTAAACTCGATGCCTACGTTAATTTAACGACCTTATTAATTATTGTTAATTATAGATAATTCGGGATTTTATGGCAATATCATTAATACTCCTCCAGGGCCTTCGATTTCTGATGGGCTTTTATTTTGAGCAGGGTCTTGGCTTCAATCTGGCGGATGCGTTCCCGGGTAACGCCGAATTTCTTTCCCACTTCTTCCAGGGTGTGAGTAATGCCGTCGCTCAACCCGAAACGCAATCTCAGAATTTCCTGTTCCCGCGGCGTCAAATCCACCAAAATTTCCTTAATTTTGTTCCTGAGTAGGGACTGGGCCGCCAACTGCGACGGAGTCAAACTTTTCTCGTCATGAATGAATTCCGAAAGGACCGAGTCCTCATCTTCATCCCCTACCGGCGCTTCCAAAGAAAGAACCTCCTGGGAAATTTTTTGGATATGGCGGATTTTATCAAGCGTAGTCCCTATTTCCAAAGCGATTTCCTCGGCCAGGGGTTCGCGCCCTAATTCCTGGGCCAGTTTCCTTTTGGTCTGGGTATATTTGGAAATGGTTTCCACCATATGGACCGGAATCCTGATTGTCCGGGACTGGTCGGCCAGCGCCCTGGTAATGGCCTGTCTTATCCACCAGGTGGCGTAGGTGGAAAACTTGAATCCCCGGCGGTAGTCAAACTTATCAACTGCCCGCGAGAGACCGATATTCCCCTCCTGAATCAAGTCCAAAATGTTCAGATTGGGAGTGCGATAAATATAGCGCTTGGCAATTGAAACCACCAACCTTAAATTCGCCCGTATAAGCTGCTGTCGGGCTTCTTCATCCCCGTTCTCGGCTCTCTTGGCCAGGTCCTTTTCCTGGTCTCCGGTTAAAAGGGCCGTCTTGCCGATTTCCTTCAGATACATCTGGACCGCGTCCGGCAAACCGCCTTCGTCTATTTTGGTCGCTTTTTTCAGTTCTTTCTGGCTGATTTCCGACACATCCTCAACCTCTATCAGCTGACTCGTCTCAATTACTTTGATATTGGCTTTTTCCAGATGGTCGTAAAGTTCTTCCAGAAAAACGATGTCGTCTTCAATGTGGGGGAAACGCGAGATAATTTCGGCGTCAGTGACGAATTTCCGGGGCCGGCCGATTTTAATCAATTCCTCAATCAGCGATTCGTCAAATTTAAGTTTGCGTTTTTTTGGCGGAGTTTTAACGGAACGCCGGCGAAGATTTTTATTCTTTACGATTTTTTTCTTTCCGGCTTTCCTAATCTTCTTAATCTTGTTCTTAATCTTTCTAATAGGCTTCTTTTTCACCGCCTTACTCTTAATCTTTTTCCTAATCTTAATCTTACTCTTACTCTTATTCTTTTTTTTACTCTTAGTCTTACTCTTAATCTTAGTCTTATTTTTTTTTGTTTTTCTTTTCATATTCATTAATTAAAATTTCATTTATTCTCCAATGAAGGCGGAACCTGCGCTAAAATATCGCTGAATTCCTTCAGTACGAAACTGGCTTTTTTCTCGTCATTGTTCCTTTCGGCTTCCTTCAATAAACGGCAAAGCTCTTCTTTTCTTTCTTTTACATGCTCCAGACGAAGCTGGTTTATTAATTCCTGAAATTCTTCTTCTATTTTTTCCCGTCCCAAAACGGAGAATTCGAATGAGGAGCGAAGATTTATCAAATTCAACAAATTAGCCAGGCGTTCGTTTTTAATTTCTTCCTTTTCGGTCAAATTTTTGAAAATCGTTAAATAATCCGCGGGCAAACAATCAACGCATCCGCCCACTTGTTTTATGAAATCGTCTTTGACGTTCATCAAACTGATTAACCTCTGGGCAATCAGTTCCCGCCGGCTCATTGCTTCTCTGCGCCCGGACGCATCTCCATCCCGGTTTACGGAACGGAAACCGGAAGCGTTTATTGAAGGCGCGGTTTTCACGTTATCCATTTCTTCAGTCAGCGCCTTCTCTTCGATTTTCGTCTTTTGCGAAAGTTCCTTAATCCAGTGGCTGCGTTCCACGGCGCTGGCAAGGTTTTTAATCTTTGCCAAAACGACCCTGACGGCTTTTTTGAGTTCACTGAATTCTCTCGTCGCTTGTTTCTTGCCGCTTGTCGTTAAATTCAGATATCTGTCGAAATAAAATTCCATCGCCGGTTTGGCTTTGTCCATAGAGCCGGAAAGTTTTCCCGGAGCTTTCTGAACTTTTTCGGCCGGGTCCTTGAAATCTTTGAGCGTTAAAATTTTAACGTCGAAATCAGAAGCGCCGGCCAAATCAATCGCCCGTTCAATGGCGTTAAATCCGGCCTCATCATTATCAAAAAACAAAACCAATTTATCCGCCAGCCGTTGGAGGGTTTTCAGATGATCCGCGGTCAGGGCCGTTCCCGAAGAAGCAACAACATTCTGAACCCCATCCTGGTAAACCATCAGGAAATCCATCTGTCCCTCAACCATAATGACCGATTTTTCGCGGCGAATGGCGTCTTTACTTTTGTGAAATCCGTACAAAAGTTTCGACTTGTTGAAAATCGGGGTTTCCGGACTGTTGACGTATTTGCCCAGTTCCGGCTTTTCGAACTTCGGGAGAATCCTGCCCGAGAATCCGACCACTTTACCGAAATGATTGTAAATGGGGAAAATTATCCGGCCCCTGAACCGGTCAACGTAACTTCCGCGTTCGGTCTTGTAATTCAAACCGGCCCTTTCAACGTCTCTGATGTTGTAGCCGGATTTAATCAAATAACGGGTCAGTTTATCAAAATCCTGGGGGCATAAGCCCAGTTCAAATTCTTCAATCGTTTCTTTTTTAAGTCCCCGGCTCTCAAGGTAATCCAGCGCTTCGCTTCCGGTTTTCTCCGCCAACTCACGGACGAAAAAATCCTTGGCCGACTGGTTGATGTCGTAAAGAATTCCGAATTGCTTGTGTTCGGCCGGGCTGATTTTTTTCAACTCAATTCCGGCTTTCTCGGCTAGGATTTTAAGAGCCTCGTAAAATTCCAGATTTTCGTATTTCATCAAAAATTTAAAAATGTCGCCCCCTTCGCCGCAGGCGCCGAAACAATGCCATGTCTGCCTGTCCGGCGAAACCATAAAAGAAGGCGTTTTTTCCTTATGAAAAGGACATATTGCCTTGAAGTTTTTGCCGGCCGGCAGAAGGGTGATATAGGAACGGATAAAGTCAACGATATCCAGACGTTCTTTAATTTCTTGAACCGGAGAAGTCATCGTCTATTATTTTACCTTGTTAAAAATAAAATACAAATATCACGGTTCAGCCGCGCATTTGCCGGAAAAAATCAGGGGCCGATATCCTGAAATTTTCCTTTATTATTTCCCTGACCAGGGCGGCGTAAACGTGATGTTCGCCGAAGCGGTTTATTTTGACCGAACGAATCTGTTTGGAAGGATAAAGTTGGATTTTCAGTTCCTGGCCGTCAGCGACTTTTTTGACGCCCTTGACCTGGAAATCCGCTTCCTTACGAAAACCGTAGCTGATTATTCTCTTTTCCGTGGATTCGGCCAGTTTTTTTATCCTTTCGTCGTCGAAATTCAGAATTACCAGGCCGTGCCGGCGCAGGGCTTTGATTAACCTTTTGTATTCCAGGGCAATTTTGTCCAAGGTGTCGAAATTTTCGGCGTAAATCATGGTAACCGTGGTTAAAATCAAAGTCCGGGGCTTAACGATACTCAACAAATATTTCATTCCCTTTGGACGGTCAATTGCCATTTCCAATACCAGAAATTCGTTCAAAATCGGCGGTTTGGAGCGAAAAGCTTTTTTCGCCGCCTGCCCGAGAACGACGAACCAGCGCCGAAAACCTCCCTGTCCGGAATCAATGCCCAGAATCGAAAGGGGCAGTCCGATTTCGGCGTTGAAGTTTTTTTTGCTCACTCGGGTCTGGAAATTTTTTTCTTTCAAAGTTGCCGCCACCGATTCTTTTACCCAATACCTGTTGGTGGCGCCGGCAACGATTATGACGTGGGGCTTTATCCGCCAGAGATAAACCTTGGCGAACCATTTCAGGAAAAATTGGACGATTTTTTTGAAAAACCCGTTCATTGTTTATTGTTGATTATTAAAATATTCTTTAATCCTTTTCATTCCCTCATTAATGTCTTTTTCCCTCCTGCCGAAAGAGAGCCTGATATGATTTTCTCCGGATGGGCCGAAAGCAAGGCCGGGCACGACCGCCACGCGGGCTTTATCCAGCAAGTCAGTCGCGAAATCCCGGGAAAAAGAATCTGCCCGCAACTTTCTTTTTTTACCGGACGGAGAAGTAATTATTTTGGGAAAGACGTAATAAGAACTGTTGGGCTTCTGATAGGAAAAGAAATCCGCCAGTTCGTCCAGATGCCCGCAGATTAAATCGCGGCGGTATTGGTATTGTTTCCGAAACTCTTCCACTTCCCTGTCGCAAAAATCCAGAGCCGCCATGGCGGCGTATTGGGAAATTACCGGCGCGCAGGTCACCAATGAATCGTGGACTTTTATTATTTCCGAAACATTCTCCTCATCACTGTGCAAAAAACCTATCCGCCAGCCGGTCATGGCATATGCCTTGGAAAAGCTGAATACCCTGATTATCGTTTTTCTCAGTTCGGGAATCAT
Organism: uncultured Candidatus Saccharibacteria bacterium; assembly: GCA_964482855.1. Taxonomy (GTDB): domain Bacteria; phylum Patescibacteriota; class Minisyncoccia; order UBA6257; family UBA9933; genus JAFGBB01. The sequence goes on from CAYZYY010000036.1 coordinate 4,926, forward strand.
TGCCAAAGAAAAAAATTTGTCATTAGTATTTATATTATTAGTATTTCCATTCGTATCATTAGTATGAATTCGTATATTAGCATCGCTACTATCGGCATCGCCGTATATGAAATCCTTGTAAACCTCGTCGCAGATTATGAAAATTTTCTTTTTCCAGGCCAGCTCCGCGATTTTAAACAAATCCTCTTTGGAAAAAATCGTTCCGGTCGGATTGTTCGGATTGCAAACGATGATGGCCGCGGTCCGGCCGTTGATTTTCTTGGCAAGGCTTTTTAAATCGGGCGCCCAGCCGGATTGCTCGTCCAGATTCACAAAAACCGGCTTGCCGCCGGCGACTTTTATCGCTTCCGAATAAGAAACGTAACTGGGCGAGAATAAGATGACTTCGTCTTTTTTCTTGTCAATTATTGAAATCAAGCTGGCGGTAATGCCCTCGATTGAACCGGCAGTGGCAATGATTTCCTTTTCATAATCATAATACATCTTGTCCTCGGCCAGCTTTTGCTCAATGGTTTCCCGCAGTTCGGGCAAACCGTAAGTCAATGAGTATTTAGCCGCCACTCCCCTGTTTAATGCTTTAATCGCGGCTTTTTTTACGGTTTCCGGCGTGTCAAAATAAGGAATGCCCTGAGCCAGAGAAACAACGTCCGGAATTTTGGAAGCTAAAAGCTCCATTTGTTTGATGGGAGAAAGTTGTAGTTTTTGAGTCCGCGAAAACATGGCGAAATAATACCATTTTTCGCGCGCCTTTTCAATCTTCCAAATATTATGGAAGAAATTATGGAAGTTGAACTTCCATAGATTGCTTCATGAGGTTGAACCTCCTTTGGAGGTTCAACCTCCCCAAAATTGAGTGTTTAAACGGCTCAGAAACGGCTCAGGGCCTGAGCCGTTTAATGGGCTATTTACCGAACATTCTAACATTCTATAGAATGTTAGAATGTTTGTGGTGGGCAGTGTTTTTCTATGGTTCTGGCGCTCATATCCGAGAATTTCCACATTGCGAAGACGCCGATAGCCAGAATGGCGATTACGAGCAGGATGTAAAGAACTTTCCGCATATTTTACGTATCAGGAGCTTCTTCTCAGCCGCTATGCTATAGCATAGCGGCTTTTGGTGTGTATCTTTTATTCGTATGTGCGCTTTTGTAGTGCGCTATTCGGATGCTCGTATACCCAAATTCAGAAATTCGGATGTGCCTATTTGTAAGGCTTTCGGATACATCTAATCTAGTAATTCGGATGTGCCTATTTGTAAGGCTTTCGGATACACCAAAAAG
>CAYZYY010000037.1:0-5964 GCA_964482855.1 uncultured Candidatus Saccharibacteria bacterium
TCTTACTGGGCCGTTTATCTTGACACCGGAGACCTTTACTTCGGGCAAATTCACAGGTTCCCGAGGCCTTCACTGACCGACGTTTGGTTCCTGCAGAGAAACTCCCAGGACACGGCTAATCCTTTAAGCTTGGTGAAACTGGAGCGGGTGTTTTGGGGACCGGAAGACAGGATTTACATTAACGACAAAAACGTCGTCTGGAAGACGAAATTAACGGAGGACAGTGACGTCGTGAATTTCATTAAGAATCCGTCATCGTTCCAAAGCCAGCAGGCCCAACAGCCGGCAGTTCCCCAACCATCGGCAGGAGACGAAAACAAGAGCGAAACTAACTGAAAAATTTAATATAAAATTGAATTATGTTCAATTTTTCAAATTTTAAATCTGGCGGTTTCAGGTCCGGCGCCATTACTTTGCCGGCGCTTCTTTTGGTAGGAAGTTTAATCGCGCAAATTGGAATCGCCGGCGCTTTCGTTTCCTATTTTTTAGGGCAGAGCGGTTTTGGAATAAAAGCGTCGGAAGAAGCCCTGGCCGCGGCCCACGCGGGCATTCAGGATTCTTTAATCAGGATTATTAGGAATAAAAATTTTAATCCCAGTCCCAATCCTTATACTTTGGCAATAGGCGATTCTTCAGCGCAGGTCGAAGTTTGTAAAGACGCCTGCGCCGGCGACAATACGTTTCAGATTGATTCTTTGGGCATTTCTTTTAATAAACGTCGCCGGGTGCGGGCAATTATCCAGATTAACGCCTTAACCGGCGAAGTAAAACTGGAGTCGGAAAGAGAGGTGGCATTGTAATTTTCGATTTTAAACTTATGATAAAAAAATTTTTAAATATAATAAGTCCTCAAACGGCGATTGGCGGTTTGGAGATTTCGGATTCAACCTTAAAATTCGTAATTATAAAAGAAAATAAATTAACTCCGATTTCCGTAAATCTGCCTACGGGGACGCTTGAAGAAGGTAAAATTAAAAACAATGAGAACCTAAAAGCCGCTCTTCTAAAACTCCATTCCCAAATTAGTTCCAAAACAAAGAAAAAAATTTACGTGGTGGCTAACATTCCCGACGTAGACATTTACATTCAGGTTTTTAATTTGCCGATTGTGGCGTTGGATAACATTGAAGAAGCGGCGAAGTTGAATCTTCAAATGATTTCGCCGATTGATTTTTATTCGGTTTACGCCGACTGGCAAAGAGTGGGCGAAATTAACATTGACGGCAGGCAATTGGAGATTTTAGGAGCCTTTATTTCGAAGAAAGTCATTGATGAATTCGTTGAGTGTTTAAGAAGCGCAAACTTCGTCGTCGTGGCGATTGAATTTTCAGGTTTGGCGCTTAGTCGGTTAGTTTCCGGGTTGGCGGGTATGCCTAATACTTTCCTTTCATTATATTTAACCGGGAGCGGTCTGAATTTTTCTCTTATCAAAAACCACAATTTGTATTTTAATCATTTTGTTTCGTGGTCAAGCGGTGAAGAAAGGCAAATTTCTTTTAATACCATTAAAGAAATAATATTAAAAGAAACTCAAAAAATTCTGAATTTCGCTTCCAGTCATTGGCCGGATACCCCGATTAAAGACATTTTGCTGGCAACCCCGGCCCTGGACGAAAAAATAACCCAGGTAATTATGGAAAATTTCCCTCTTTCAGTTAAAAAACTGAGTCTGCCTTCAAAATTGGTTGACCCCGAGGGTAAATGGTTGATAAACAGCAAGCAACTCTCGTCTTTAACGCCTGATTGGTTTAGTGTTTTGGGTTCAGCTTTGAGGGGATTAATTGCCCGTTCAAAAGACATCATTATCAGTTTAACCAGCACCGGCACTGAAGAAGAATTCCGTCAACATCAGGTTATGAATTTTGTCAGAATTTGGAGGAATCTTATTTTAACTTCCTTATCTTTTCTTCTGATTGCCTTTGTGATTCTGGAAGTGTTCTTGATTAAGACAGCCGATTCTCTGGCTAATCAGACAGCCAATCTCTCTAATTTGCCGGCAATAGAAAAAATTAATAAACTTCAGGAAGAGGCAAAAGATTTTAATATTAAGGTGGCTTCGGCGCTTAAAGCAAAAGAGCAGATTTACGATTGGTCGCCTTTTTTTGAGAAAATCAAGGATTTGGCGGGAAGCGACGTCGTCATTGAAAGACTTTTTATCCAAGCCGGAGACGCGCCTATTTTATTTAATGGCCAGGCATTCAATGAGGCGTCTATTATCGATTTTAAAAATAAATTGGAAAACGAATCTCAATTTAAGGAAATAAATCTTCCTTTAGCCGGTATTATTTCATCTCAAGACGGAAAATTCAGATTCAGCATCAATTTTAAATTGAAATAAAATATAAGCGGTTCGCGAATTGACGACTTCGTACAAATACGGGATAAATTTTCGCCATATTCGCCGACTGGCGATTACTTTTTATGTTTAATCATCAAAAAATTGAAAAAAAATGGCGGAAAATCTGGGAAAAGAAGGGAATTTATGAACCATCCTTTGCCGCGGCTCCGAAAGGGCGTAGCCTGAAAAAAAAGAAGAAATTCTACAATCTGATGATGTTTCCTTATCTTTCAGCCGAGGGTTTGCACGTGGGAAACGTTTACGCTTTCGTGGGGAGCGACACCTATGGCCGGTTTAAAAGGATGAGCGGTTGTGATGTCTTTGAACCGATAGGATTGGACGGTTTCGGCATTCATTCGGAAAACTACGCTTTGAAAATCGGCGCTCATCCGATGAAGCAAGCGAAGATTTCCGAAAAGCGCTTTTATCGGCAGTTGGCAGGCATTGGCAACGGCTTTAGTTGGAATGAAAAACTGGAGACCTACGATCCCGAATATTATAAATGGACGCAATGGATTTTCGTCCAGATGTTCAAAAACGGTCTGGCTTATCGCAAAAAACAGGCGGTTAATTGGTGTCCCTCTTGTAAGACCGTGCTGGCCGATGAGCAAGTTATCAACGGTAAATGCGAGAGATGCGACAGTTTGGTAATTAAGAAAGAATTAGAGCAATGGTTTTTCAAAATTACCGAATACGCCGAGCGATTGCTTAAGAATTTGGAAAAAATTGACTGGTCGGAGAGGGTAAAAATTGCCCAAAGGGAATGGATAGGAAAAAGCGAAGGAGCAACCATTAAGTTTGAAGTCCAAGATTCGAAGTTTAAAGTTGGCGAAATTGATGTATTCACCACGCGGCCGGATACGATTTTTGGGGCGACTTACCTTGTTTTAGCCCCGGAACACGTGCTCGTTGCTTCGCTCCTCGCCGCTGATTCATGCGGAACAAACGCAGATTTACGCGGAGTTTTAAAAAACAAAAATGAGGTACAAAAATATGTTGAAAAAACGAAAAGAAAATCAGATTTGCAACGAACGGATTTGGCAAAGGAAAAAACCGGAGTTGAACTGAAAGGAATTAAAGCGATTAATCCGGCGACAAAAAAAGAAATTCCTATCTGGGTGGCGGACTATGTTTTGGTTACATATGGCACTGGCGCAATTATGGCCGTACCGGCGCACGACGAACGGGATTTTGAATTCGCTAAAAGATTCAAATTACCAATCGTAAAAGTAATAAACCCCGTACTGATGCATGTGGCAAATCCAGCCGCTAAGGCAGACGCGGCAGTTTCCGAATTGGCGATTAACGCTGAATTTTGGGAAGGCGAGGGCGAAATGGTAAACTCGGGAAAATTCAATGGAATGGATTCCGAAAAAGCCAGACGGGAAATTACAAAATCCGTTGAAGGCAAAAGAAAAATTCAATATCATCTTCGTGATTGGCTGATTTCAAGGCAAAGATATTGGGGGGCGCCAATCCCGATGATTTATTGTCATAGTTGCGCCGAGGATAAAAAAGGCGAGCGCAAGGATATGCCCGGGTGGTATAGCGTGCCGGAAGGTCAACTGCCCGTAAAACTTCCTTACGTTGAAAATTTCCGGCCACAAGGAAAGGGAATTTCTCCTTTGGCTTCAATAAAGTCGTTTTATGAGGTGAAATGTCCGAAGTGCGGTAAAAAAGCGAAACGGGAAACGGACGTTTCCGATACCTTCTTGGATTCGGCCTGGTATTATCTTCGTTACCCTTCGACTCGCTCCGCTCGCTCAGGGCAAGTCCCTTGGGATTCTAATATTACAAAACGATGGTTGCCCGTGGATATGTATATCGGCGGCGCCGAGCATTCGGTGCTTCACCTTCTATATTCGAGATTTCTGACGATGTTCGTTTACGATTTGAAACTTCTTCATTTTGAAGAACCTTTTGCTAAATTCCGCGCCCACGGGCTCGTAATTAAGGAAGGCGCGAAAATGTCCAAATCAAAAGGTAATGTCATCGTTCCCGATGAGTACGTAAAAAAATTCGGCGCCGATACCCTGAGAATGTATTTGATGTTTTTGGCGCCTTTTGAGCAGGGCGGCGATTTTCGCGACGCGGGAATCCTGGGGATAAAGAGGTTTTTGGACAGGGTTTATAAATTATTTAACGGTTATCGAGAGCCGAAAGGGAAAAGAGAAGACGGAAACGTTGAGAGGCTGTTCCATCAGACAGTCCGGAAAATCACCGAAGACATTGGAAATCTCAGGTATAATACTTGCATCAGCGCGATGATGATTTTGTTTAACGAAATTGAGAAATCCCGGAACTGCGACGTTGAAATACTGGAGGGCTTCTTGAAACTTCTTGCTCCGTTCGCGCCTTTCATTACCGAGGAGCTCTGGGAGAAACTCGGGCATAAAACCGGCATCCATAAAGAAAAGTGGCCTGAATATAACTTGAAACTGGCGCAGGAAAAGGAATTTGAACTGGTAATTCAGATTAACGGCAAAATGCGCGACAAAATTTTCGTTTCAGCGGACATTTCCCAAAAAGAAGCGGAAAAGATTGCTTTTTCCCGGGAAAAAGTTGAAAATTGGGTTAAAGGGAAAAGGGTTAAAAAAATAATTTTCGTGCCCAACCGGCTGATAAACATAGTTTTATGACTAATCTCATCAAAGTGGTTTTCTTTTTAATAATTATCGGCGGCATTGCCATATATTTTTTTACCCACCAGTCGGAAATTTTTCAGGGTTCTCCCCAGGAAAAAATTCTGTCTCCGATTGCCAAATACACCGCGCCTTCCGCGTCTTACACCCCTTCTTTTTCCGCGCCATCTATTTCTTCAATGATTACTTCCCCGTCCTTTGAATCCTTGGAAATTCCCGATTATTTGATTCCTTCCGGTTACAGTCGCGAAGAACTTTCCCCTTACTTTCAACAAGTAAGCATTTCTTCGATTAGCGCTTCGTCCTTTTACGGCAGTTATCCGGCGCAAGTAAGAATTTATTCCCATTTGTCGGAAGAAGAAAAGATTGACATTACCGGGTGGAAAATAAAATCGAACAGGAATGAATTTAAAATTCCCCAGGCGGTAGACATTTATGAACCATCCGGAATGGCATCTCCAACGGATATCGTCATTTCAGGGAACAGCTCAATTTTAATTTTGGAAGGTAGAAGTCCCATTAATAAAAGTTTCCGGCTTAATAAATGCGTCGGCTATCTGGCAAATAATTATGATTTTTATCCTTCTTTGCCCCAGGACTGTCCTTCAATTCCGCGTTCAGAAATTTCTTATCTTTCAGGCCAATGCCAGTCCTATATTGATTCTTTGTCGGGATGCGAGGCGCCGGATATTTCTTTTTATAATTCTTTGCCGGGAAATGACGAAGGTAACGCCTGCCGGGCTTTTCTGAGCACTATAAATCATAATTCCTGTTTCCAAAAATACCGTCCGGACGGCGATTTTTTATCAAATGAATGGTGGGTTTGGGTGAATACAATATCTTTGGATTCCCAGCATGATAGGGTAATGATTTTTGACGAAAAAGGACTATTAGTGGATGAATATATTTATTAAATTGGTTGAATAAAAGAAATAATAAAATACCGGCAATTGCCGGTATTTTTCATGTATCTTAAACGGCTCA
>CAYZYY010000038.1:0-5659 GCA_964482855.1 uncultured Candidatus Saccharibacteria bacterium
TCATACTATTTGCAGTATTCGCAATAGTTCGCATTGTTGGCATTATGTAATTTTTTCTATTATCGTCCACCTCTTATCTTTGCTTAACGGCTTTGTTTCCTGGATTAAAACTTCATCCCCCGCCTTATATTCGTTCTTTTCGTCATGGGCCTTAAACTTCGTTACCACCTTGGAATATTTTTTGTACCGCGGATGTTTTTTAAGGCGGGTTACCGCCACCACCCTTGTTTTGTTCATTTTGTCGGAAACGATAATTCCTTGTAATTTTCTTTTCATAATGTATCTCTCATTCGAGAGTTAATAATGGTCAATATTCTCGCAATCGCTTTTCTTAATTCCTGAATTTCTTTAATGTTTTTTACCTTACCCTGCGCCAAATCAAACTTTAATTTTCTCAACTTCTCGCGATAATCCGCCAAATCTTTATGGAGTTCCGGCGGCGTTTTCGTTTTAAGTTGTTGGATTTCTTTCTTTTTCATTTTTTACTTTGTGATTATTCTTGTTTTTACCGGCAATTTATGACCAGCCCTTCTCAACGCCTCCCTCGCTATTTCCCCGCTTACGCCGTCAATTTCAAACATTACCCTTCCGGTTCTGACCGGAAAAACATAGTATTCCACGCTGCCCTTGCCGCCTCCCATGGTGGTTTCCGGCGGACGCTTGGTTACGGGCTTATCGGGAAAAATTCTTATCCAAAGCTTGCCGCTTCTTTTAGTGTAATGGGTGATGCTTTTCCGGGCAGCTTCGATTTGTTTCGAATTTATCCAGGCGTTTCCCATGGACTGAATTCCGAAATTTCCAAAAGACAATGCCGTGCCTCTTGTTTCCGTTTTTCGCTTCCGCGAACGCCCCTTTTGCCATTTCCTATGTTTTACTTTTTTTGGTATAAGCATAAATATAATAATCTACGAATTAACTTGAATCGGTTTCATCGTCAAAAATCTCCCCTTTATAAATCCAGACTCTCACCCCAACGGCTCCGTAAGTCGTGAAAGCGGTTGACGTACCGTAATCAATGTTAGCCCGAAGGGTCTGAAGGGGCAAGTTTCCTTTTTCCAGATGTTCGGCTCTGGCAATTTCCGCCCCGTTCAATCTTCCCTTTACCATAATTTTTGCCCCCTGAACTTCCCTGTTTTGCAATATCTGGTCCAGATATTTCTTGATTGCCCGGCGATAAGGAAGCCTTTTTTCCAAATCCAAGGCAATATTCTTGGCAACCACTCCCGCGGAAACTTCCTGGCGCTTTAACTCTTCAATGTTCAGGCTTAAAGAAATTTTTTCCGAAATTCCCCTTTGTTTTCTTAATTTCCTCAGGCCGTTTTCCAACAACTTAGTCAAATCATCAACTCCTTTTCCGCCCCGGCCGATAATCAATCCCGGACGGGAAGCCCTGATGAAAATTTTGTAATTGTCGCCCATCCTTTCTATCAAAACTCTGTCAATGCCCGCGCTGTCGATTTTTTTTCTGATTATTTGCCTGATAAAAACATCTTCCTCCAAAGAGGTTTTAAAATTTAATTTTTTCGGAAACCAATTAGCCAACCATCCCTTGGTGATTCCGGTTCTTAATGAATTTGGTCTGATTTTTTGTCCCATAGATCCTATCCTAAACTACAAATTTATACGAATCTACAAAAATTTTAGATACTATATTTATATAATTTATTGAATGCGTAGATTCGGATGCATTCGTAGTTTTGAATCGCTTATATGCTTTTTCTCCTGAATACCCTCTTTATAAAACCCGGTTTCTCTACTTTTTTTATCTTTTCTTTTTCCGGCTCGGGCATTTTTGGTTTTTCGGTTTTAATTTCTTTTTTGGCCTTTTTTTCGCCTTTCTCCTTTTCTCTTTTTGAAATTTTCTCCGGTTTTATTATTTTAAATCTGGGCGCTTTCACTTTTTCCGATTCCGCTAAAACCATAGTAATATGACTGCTCTTTTTTTGAATCAAGGTTGCCCTACCCATGGCTCGCGGCATATGCCTTTTAAGTATCGGGCCCTGGTCAACTCTTATTTCTTTTATAAAAAGGCGTTCGGGATTCAACTCTTTGGTATTTTTGGCATTACTTACGGCCGAACGAAGCAACTTCAGTAAAGCCGGGTTTGACCTTCTGGAACCCATTAAAAGCTGGGCTTCCGCCTCGTTAACGGATAATCCCCTTAAAAGATTCGCCGCCAATTGCGCTTTTCGCGGAGCAATCTTCAAATATTTCAGTTTCGCGGTTTGGGTTTTCATAATATGGTTCATTTTTGCGCTTCGGCGGCTTTCCTTTCCATTTCTTTTTGTATTTTTCCGCCGTGCCTGATGAATTTTTTGGTCAATGAAAATTCTCCCAATCTATGGCCCACCATTTCCTCGTTGACTCTTACCGGAATGAAATCCTTGCCATTATGAACGCCAAAAATAAATCCAACCATCTCCGGCGAAATTTCCGAAGCCCGGGACCAGGTTTTAATAACCGTATTGTCTCCGAGTTTCAATTTCGATATTTTCTTTAACAGTTTAGGGTCAACGTACGGCCCTTTCTTTAATGAACGTGCCATAATTATTTTCTCTTTTTAATTCTCCTTTTAATAATCATTTTATTGCTCCATTTCTTTTTCTTTCTGGTTTTTCTTCCTCCGGTTACCTTGCCCCACTTCGTCTTCGGGCGTTTGGTTCCCCTTAAAGCCCTTCCTTCGCCGCCGCCGTAAGGATGGTCAACTGGATTCATCGCCGAACCCCGAACGGTCGGCCGGATTCCCATTAACCTTGAACGGCCGGCTCTGCCGATAACGGTAAGATTGTGTTCGGAATTGGAGACCTGTCCCAAAGAAGCGAAATTTCCCCACGGTATTTTGCGAACCTCGCCGGAAGAAAGTTTCAGATTGGTAAAGCCGCTTTCCTGCGCCAATACCTCGGCGTAAGAACCGGCTGACCTCGCCATCTGCCCTCCCTTGTTTTTGTTCAACTCCACATTATAAACTTGGTGACCGACCGGAATGTTTTTAAGCGCCAACCTGTTTCCTTCTTTCAAAGGAGTTTTTTCCGAAGTAATAACCTTATCGCCAACCTTCATATTTTTTGAAGCCAGAATATAGCGCCGCTCTCCGTCTTTATATAAAACGAGGGAGACAAAAGCGCTCCGGTAAGGGTCATATTCAAGAGTTTCCACTTTTGCCGGAATATCTAATTTATTTTGATTAAAATCAACCATCCTGTAAAGCCTTTTAACTCCGCCGCCCTGATGCCGGACGGTTATCCTTCCCTGGGAATTCCTGCCCGCGCGGCTTGGCAATCTTTTAAGCAGTTTTTTAAACGGTTTAGACGCGCTTAAAACGCCGTAATCAACGTTCGTCATAAATCTTCTTGATGGAGTTGTAGGTTTATACTTTTTCATGAAATTTCAATTATTTAATACTTCATGTTCCATGCTACATGCTTCATAATTATGTCGGTGTAATGTCAATTTTTTCTCCCGGTTTCAATGACACAACCGCTTTTTTAAAAGCCGATGTCCTGCCCAAGCTTCGGCCCAGTCTTTTTTCCTTGCTTTTTACGTTAATAATGTTCACTCTTTCCACTTTTACTCCGTAAATTGACTCTATGGCCTTTTTTGTTTCCGGTTTATTGGCTTTTTTATCCACTATGAAAATATACTTTCCCAAAGCCGACAAATCCGTGGCTTTCTCCGTAATCCAGGCCTGCCTCATTAAAAGCGCGGAGCCGCCGGCCGGTTGCGGTTTTTCCTCTTTTTTAGTTTCCGTTTCTTTTTCTTCTTTCTTTTCCATCTTCTTTCCCGTCTCTTCTTTTTTCTCCGTCTTTTTCTCCTCTTCCTTTGCCGGCTTTTTATCTTTTTTTTGCCTTTTGAATATGGCCATTGTTTTAACTTATTTTAATCTTTGAAATAATGGTCTTTTATTTCCGCGACCGCTTTCTTTTCCAAAATAATGTTTTTGAAATTCAGCAAATCATAAACGTTCAGCGACTTGGAACTGATGCTCCCGACGTTTTTTATATTGGCAATCGGCCGGTGAATGTCGTTCGCGGAAGCGGAAACCAGCAAAATTTTCGTTCTTAAATCCGCAACGTTTTTCAATTCTTTTTTCCATTCATTCGTTTTTTTCACGCTGGCGTCAAACTCGTTAATTACTTTAAATTCATCATCTTTTATTTTTCTCGAAAGAACGCTGAAAATCGCCAAACGCCTCATTTTTTTATTGATTTTTGAGACAAAATTTCTTTCCTTGTTCGGCCCGAAGGTTACGCCGCCCCCTTTCCAAATCGGCGAACGAATGGAACCGTGCCTTGCCCGGCCGGTACCTTTCTGGCGCCAGGGTTTTTTACCCCCGCCCCTGACTTCACTTCTGCCCTTGGCATGCGCCCAGGGCTCGCGCCGGTTCGCCAACTGAGCCATCAATACCTGATGGACCAAATCCGGATTCCACTTAACGCTGAATATTTCGTCCGGCAAATCAATCGTATCCACCTTATTATTTTCTTTGTCAAAAACGTCAACTTTCATGAATTTTATTTTCTTATTTCCAATAAGGTTCCGCTCATTCCCGGTACCGCTCCTTTAATCGCCAAAATATTTTCTCCCTTATTAACTTCCGCAATTTGTAAATTTTTGATTGTTTTTCTTTCCTGCCCCATTCTGCCCGCCATTTTTCTTCCGGGCATTACTCTCTGCGGAGCCGTGGCGCCGATTGAGCCGGGAGCCCGCAAACGGTCTTTCTGGCCGTGGGTTTTCGGACCGCCGTGGAAGCCGTGGCGTTTTACCACTCCCTGAAATCCCCTGCCCTTGCTCAAACCGCTGACTTTTATTTTATCTCCCTCGCTGAACTGGCTGACATCCAAAACGTCTCCAACTTTAAATTCCGAACTTTGAACTTTGAACTCTTTTAGATACCTGAAATTACCCAAGTCCTTCAAATGTCCTTTCATCGGTTTTTTTAAATTTTTTTTGGTAGCGTCAAAACCGACCTGAATCCCTTCGTAGCCGTCTTTTTCTTTCGTCCTGAGTTGGGTCACCGTAAGGGGTCCGGCCTGAACGAAAGTTACCGGAACCGCTTTTTCGTCTTTCCAAATCTGGGACATCTTCAATTTTTTGCCCAATATGAACGCCATGTCATTTTTATCTAAAAAAATAAGGGATTTAGCCCCTTATTTTTAACAGTATATTTAAGTCAGAGCTAAATTCTTTATTAAATTTTATATTGTTCGAAATATAAAATCAATGTATTCATTGTCCTATTTTTACCCCTTAAGATTAGTAAATTTCAGCGTTTTTGTCAACAACCCGGCCAGAGTATCCAAAAAGTATAACAAATTGCCGACGATCGTCTTAAATCTGTTATACTTTTGAGCCGGTTTTGTCAAATCGGAATTTAGGCAACGTCTTTTTCCGGCTTCAGCAGTTTCCGGAATTTATCACGCAGTTTGGCAAGCTTCGGGTCGATTACCACCCGGCAATAAGGGTTTTTGTTCTTGTTTTTCTCGAAATATTCCCGGTGCGACTCCTCGGCCGGATAAAACTTGACCAAGGGTTTGATTTCAGTCACTATCGGGTCCTTAAAAGTTTTCTCGTCTGACAATTTTTTGACGAATTTTTCCGCTTCCTCCTTTTGTTCCAGGGTCGGATAAAGGATTATCGAGCGATATTGTTCGCCGACGTC
>CAYZYY010000039.1:0-5642 GCA_964482855.1 uncultured Candidatus Saccharibacteria bacterium
TCACCAGGATGTCGGCGTAATTTTTAAGAATTTTTGGGCTGGGCTGGTAAGGCATGGTCTCTATAATGAAATAAATTATACTCCCCCTTATAAATAAAAACTATGTTTTACACATAGATATTTTGCACTCCGGATAACCTGAGGTATTCATTGGGAGACAATCCGTTCAAACCGCAATATTCCATATCGTTATACTCATTATTCCACATTCTCAGCTTGGTTTCCAGTTCTTTCCTGCTTTTGAATACGTTTCTCTCGTAAAACATTTCCTGGTCTGTCCGGTGAGACCTTTCCACCTTGCCGTTCTGAGCCGGTTTTCCCGGGTCAATCAAGTAATGGCAGACCCTGGCCATGTTTTTGATGCTTATTTCCTTGTCTAATATGGGTCTTATCCACCTGTATTTTTCCTCTTTTGTTGATTTGGGCATTGTTTTCATATGCCCCAGATTACCAGAAAAGTGCAATGTGTTTGTGGGCATTACCCCACCCTATTGACAAATTAAAATGTAGATGGTATAATAGCGACATCATAGAATAACTCTATGAGCTGGTGGAGGACTGATGGTTTTCCATCAGAAACCTTAAAAACCGAATAGGAGGTGCAAGATGGAAAAAGATAGGAGAAAGTATGAAAAATTATTGGAAAGGGATAACGTCTCACTCAAAGTCCCAAAAATCGGACCGTACATGGCAAAAGTGGAGGCTCATTTCTTTGAACTCCACGGAAAGCCGATACGAGTTAATGCTCATTTCCGCAATGGGCTCGCGATTAGAGGCATTAAGAAAACTATAATTCTCAGTCGCCTATTCTTTGGTATTAGTCCGGAGAATTTAGGGAAAAAAATCGTTGCCAAGGTTGAAGTGGTAGAAAAAACCACCCAAAGGGGTCCAAAGTATCTGTTACTTAATATTTTTAAATCCCCCAGTGGAACCAAGGCAGAATACGATTTAAAATTCTCTGAAGAAGATGGGGATATAATAATTCCCGGGACCAATACGAAAATTCAGTTTAAGAAAAGATAGAATTATAGCTAAAAAATTATTTTACTTAATGAGTGATTAAAAATCAAACTGACGAATCAGAATGGCAAAATTGAAGAATTGAGTTGAGTTTTTTTCAAAGTAGTAAAAATTTTGCCATCATTGTGTAACTCTGATGGCTTTTTTCTTTTCTAAATTAATAACTTTCACTTTTTCCAATCCTCAATAATGATTCTTTTCCTTTTTTCGTCTATTTTCAGTTCCAGTTTCTGGCGCTCTTTCCAGCGGAATTTCCGCATAACCGAAATTGGCAAAGTAATGCCGTAGCTTCCCCCGCCGGACAATTTGGTTATTTTCCTTATATTTGGATTCTTATGCCGTTCCATATGTTTTAATTATAGCATAAAAATAGATATTCTAAATAAAATTTGACAAAATTATAATATTATTATATATAGTAATATAGAACTTTATCAATTGGAATGATGAAATATTATACTTTTCACCTTAAACGCAGGAGGAAAAAATGGAATCTATATTCGAATTTCGCGGTAGTCTCCCTGAGATTATTAGGAACGACAATAAGATTTACAAAGGAAACTTAATTCATTATTTTCAGGCGATTTTCAATCACGCCCAAAATCTTTGTAATCCTTATCATAATTTCAGGCATATGTGCCACGTAGCTTGGTTATGCTATCAGGCCTGTCTTTTTTATAAAGATGTTTTATTGCCAATCGATATGCGTAGCCTTCTCATTGCCGCACTGTTTCATGATTTTGACCATTGTGGCAAAACCGGCCCTGATATTAAAAATATTGAAAGGGCTATTGGGGGCTTAAAGAAACATCTACTTCCCGAAGACCTATTTGAATTCGGCCAGATCGCAACACTTATCAGATATACTGAATTCCCTTACACCATTCCATCAAATAAGTTGTCCCTTTGCGGACAAATTATTCGAGACGCAGACTTAAGTCAGGTATTCAGCGTGGCTTGGATCCAACAGAGCGTCTTCGGACTTGCTAGAGAGTGGGAAAAGAGCCCTCTTGAAGTGCTTAAGTCCCAAAATGCGTTCTATGACAGTCTGAATTTTTCTACCGACTGGGCACAAAATATCTTTCCTCCGGAAGTCATTGCTGAGAAAACCGCTGAAGTGAATGACTTACTGGCCATTCTTAAAGAACATTAATTCACTATAGGATATTCAATACAAAACGCATACGGTTTTCTCGTATGCGTTTTAAAATTTATTTTTTAAAAAGAATACCGTAATAAATGCCGTAATTATTTTATTCCAAACTTTTTTTCAATTCCAT
This sequence comes from uncultured Candidatus Saccharibacteria bacterium, assembly GCA_964482855.1. GTDB lineage: Bacteria > Patescibacteriota > Minisyncoccia > UBA6257 > UBA9933 > JAFGBB01. The sequence goes on from CAYZYY010000039.1 coordinate 2,301, forward strand.
CGCCACCTCTTCCAGGGTTTTTTCCACGTTGGGGTTCAGTTTGTTTTCAAAGATGTCATTATAATTTCCTTTGAGTTCGGTTTTGGAACGGAAACTTTTCTTGGCAACGACCGGAATGCCCAGCGTTGCGCAAAAATTATCGGCAATGTTATTCAGACAAACGTCTATTCCCTTGACTTCGTCCGTTCCCACGGCAAACACGATTGCCCTTTTCTTGGATAAATCCGTCTGCGCCGTGTAGAATATGCTACACCTGTCAATGAAGTCTTTAAAAAGTCCTGTAGGCATTTTGAAATAATTTGGGGAAATGAAAACGTAGCCGTCCGCGTTCCTCATTTTCTCCAAAATTTCCAACATGTCGTCTTTCTTATGGCACTCAAGTTTTTCATTGCAATATTCTCCGCAGCCGTCGCATCTCTGAATATCCTTCTCTCGCAGAAGTATGATTTCGTTTTCCGCGCCCATTTTTTCAAACATCTGCTTGAGTTTATTGAGAATCGCTTCGGAATTCCCTTTTCTTGGACTCCCGCAAATGCTTAATATTTTTAATTTTTTTGTGGTCATAATTTTATTTACCGAAATCCTTAAAAGTTTTTTGGTAAATCCTAAATACTTTTTGAATGGTATTGACGTTTATCCATTCGTTGGGCGCGTGAACGTTATCGCTCTCCACGCCGAAAGCATTGACAATGGGAATACCCAACTGACTAATGACGCTTCCCACACTACCTGCGCCGCTTGTCACAAGCGGAATTTCCCTTTTTAATTCTTTTTGTGCAGTTTTCTGAAGTAACTTTACGAATTTATCCCGGGGATTAGTCAAGAAAGGGGGCTCGCATCGCAGAAATTCCACTTTACAATGGATGTCGGGATTTTTATCCTTCAGCGCCTTTAAGGCTTTCTTTATTTTATTCATAATAACCTGTTTACTTTGTGAAGGCAAAAATCTTATATCAATGCTGATTTCGCAGTCAGCCGGGACGATGTTTATTGAAGCGCCTCCTTTAATTAGAGAAACGTTAAAAGATGAGCCATATTCAAAAAACGGTTCTTTTCTATTTCCAAAATCCAATTTTCTCAAAGCCGCAATAACCTCCGCCATCTGGTGTATGGCATTGTTACCTTTTTTGCTTCTGCTTCCCGTATGGGCGGGTTTTCCCTTTGTGATAATTTTTAGCCGTAACCAACCCCTCATTCCGATGGAAATCTCGCTTATGGATTGATATCCTAAAACGCAGACGTCCGCTTCCGGTTTCTCGGCTTTTAGAATATCTCTTATGCCGGAATATTCACCGCTTTGCTCGTTAGCGTCAAAGCCGAGAAAAATGGAGGCATTAAAATTTTTATCTTCAGATAATTCTCTGGCGAGATAACAAAATAAAGCAATCGCTATTTTCGAATCCGCCGCTCCGCGGCCGTACATTTTATTACTGACGATTTTCCCTTCAAAGGGTGGATATTCCCACTGTGCGGCGTCGCCCGCCGGAACCGTATCCAGGCAACTTTCGAGCCAAATCGTTTTCGAGGAGCCGCTTTTTCCAATACGACAAACAACGGACGGATGGTATTTTGACCCGATGATTTTTGGTTTAAATCCGAAACTCTTCAGCTTCTTAGAGACCAATTTAGCAATGCCATTTTCAGAATCAAGACCGCTTTGAGACGGAGTCGCAACTAACTGGCGGGTGAATTTGATGATTTGCTTTGATAAATCAGCCATAATACGGAATTTAATTTAGACGTTTAATTATTAACTCTTCCACCGGCTTTTCCCGCTCCAAATTTTTAATTATTTTTCCCGCCACGACATCGGGAAGCATATACTCATTTATATTATCGGGTTTTTTCTCGTCAAAAAGAGAAGTTTGCATTCCTCCCGGGTACACTCCGATTACTTTGATTTTGGTCCCCGCATATTCTCCGCGGATGGAATCGGTAAAGCCGCGCACGGCCCACTTGCTGGCCGCGTATCCGGAAGACGTCGGCCTGCCGCTTAACGCGCTCGTGGAAATGATATTGACCAAAATCCCCTCATTCCGCTTATGCATCTGAAGCAGCGCGATTTTCGAACCATACATGGTGCCGAACACGTTTACTTCAAACATATCATGTACTCTTTTGATGTCCATTTCCTCAATCAGGGCATGAGGCATCCAAACGCCCGCATTGTTTATCCAAACGTCAATTCGGCCGAATGATTTGACGGTAAATTCCACCAATGCTTCGATGTCTTCTTTTTTGCTCACGTCGGCAACGAATGCCATAGCGCCAAGTTCTTTGGCGGCTTTTTCAAGTCCTTCTTTATCTCGGGCGCAAACGACCACCTTATTTCCTTTAGCCGCCAAAATTCGGGCCATTTCCTTGCCAAGGCCGCTGCTCCCGCCCGTTATAACTGTTATTTTGTCGGTTAAACTCATAGAAAATATTATAATCTTTTAAAACAATTCCTCCAAAGAATGAACCGTGGCCAAAGCGTAATCTTTCAAATTAAACGGGTGTTCTTTTCTTTCCAGATATATGAAATCAACTCCGCAGTTTTTCGCGTAAAGGGCGTCTTCGTCGCTGTTGCCGATGTAAACGGTTTCCACCGGCTCGAAGGACAGTTTTTCCAAAACGTGCTTGAAACTTCCGGGGTCCGGTTTGTCTTTGAACTCGCTTTCGTAAATGGAAAAGTGCAGGTCGTAGGGAGCGCCGTTCAACCTTTTAATTTCCATTTCAGCCACGTGATGGGGCGCGCCCGTAATAATGGAAACGACCTTGCCCGTTTCTTTTAAGCGCTTCAAGGCGTTTTCCGAATCGCCATACGCTTGGGTATGAAGAAAGCGTTCTTCCGGCAAATGGAGCTCTTCGAATAATTTCCAGAATTTCTCCGGCTCTATGCCAAAACCGGTTTTTATGATTTCGTCCCTTGAAGATTCGAACCAAAATCTGTCAACGTCGCCTTTGTCTTTTATTTCCCCGCCCAGCCGCTCCACAGTCGCAGACACTATTTTATACCTGTATTCGGGCGCGGTATGCACCAAAGTGCCGTCCAAATCGAATGAGATGTGTTTGTATTTTGACAGCATATTAAAACCCCATCCATAAAAGCCAGAAGCCTAGAACAATCAAAAATGCGGCGCTCACCCATTGGTTCTTTTTAAACCTCTGCGCCTGTTGGTGGATAGTATTCGGAAAACCGATTTTCATAATCCCCTTTATCATCGTGGACCAGCCCAAGATGGTAATGACGATTGGCCAGTCCCACACCCAAACGTTATGCAGGATTACCGTAACCAGCCCCAAGAAAAAACTTATATAACCGGTGGAGATGACGAACGCTTTGTCATCGGTCATCTCAAT
>CAYZYY010000040.1:0-5560 GCA_964482855.1 uncultured Candidatus Saccharibacteria bacterium
TGGTTTTGGCATTCTCATCCATCAAATGAAGCATCGAATGAGCCTGCGGCCGAACCCATCAGCCAGGTGTATTATTTGTGCCAAGACAATAAAACGATTGACGCCGCCTATTATACGGGTCATACCGCACAAACCGGCCCGGGAGAGCCGCCGATACCGGGAGGAAGCGTTTCTCTGATTTTAAGCGACGGCCGGCAACTGGAACTTCACCAAACTATCTCGGCCAGCGGCATCCGCTACGCCAACGAAGACGAATCTTTCGTTTTCTGGAGCAAGGGCAACGGCGCCTTCATAACAGAAGGAGGCCAGACGACCTATTCGGACTGCATCGCGATTGCGCCCGATACGGACGGGACGCTGCCGCAGATTTACGCTGACGCCGCGAAGGGGTTTTCCATCCGCTACCCGGCCGGATACACGCTGGACGCCAATTACCAATATCAGGCGCTCGGTCCGGGCAAGGAAATCAACGGCGTGAAATTCATCATTCCGGCTTTGATGGCAACGGGGACGAATCTTTCCAGTTTCGATACGGGCGTTTCCGTGGAGCAAATCCCGGACGAACCGGATTGCAACGCCGGCCTCTTCGTCTATCCGGGCGCAAAAGTTGAACTCCTGTCAGACAACGGCGTCAATTATTCTGTGGCCACCACGACCGACGCCGGCGCGGGCAATTTCTACGAGGAACATGTCTGGGCCATCCCCGGCACCGACCCCTGCACCGCGATACGCTATTTAATCCACTACACCAATATCTACAACTACACTCCGGGCATGGTAAAAGAATTTGATAAATCAGCTTTAATTAATAAGTTTGATAAAATACGCCGCTCGCTGATTCTGCTATAATAGTTTTATTAAAAACTAATGACGAAATATTTAAAAGATTACATTAAATACATTAAGAAGATTCTGGCCAAGGCGGAAAATAAAACCGACTGGCAAGCAGTACTGGCCGAACACCGCGTCAAAATCGGCTTTTTCCAGCACGAGCGCCTGATGCATCTTCTGGTCACGCTCTTTTTCGGCCTGCTGTTCATATTAATCGGCTTAATCGTTTTAATTTTAATCGTTTTCAGCGAAGGCCTGTTTACTCCGATTATCATGCTTCTGCTTCTGGAACTGCTACTGCTCATTGTTTTAATATCTTACATTTTCCATTACTTCTTTTTGGAAAACGGTGTTCAGGAGCTTTATAGGATAGACGAAAAAATAGTATCTAAAAGCCTTACCGAATAGGCACACACGAATTAATTAATTAGACAAATCCCAAAATACATTCGTGGATTCGGATGTATTCGTAGTTTCGTATCGCTATCATGCAGAAGATTCTTTTTGCCACCAATAACCAAGCCAAAGTGGAGAGAATCAGAAATCTCCTCAAATGGGCCGGAATGGAAATCGAAACTCATACTCCGCAAGATTTCGGCTTGGAAAACATCGACCCCGAAGAAACCGGTAAAACGCTGGCGGAAAACGCGGAAATAAAAGCCAGGGCTTATTTCGGAAAAGTTGACATTCCCATCCTTGCTTATGATGCCGGATTCTGGGTTGAAGGCGAAGACCTGGTACAAACCCCGAAAAGAAGCGGACTGGCTGGCCAAGACGAAAAAGCCTTAACCGAAGAACAGGCTGCGGAAGCGCTTTTGAATTTCTGGAAAAATATTGCCAAAAAACACGGCGGCAGAGTAAACGCCGCCTGGATGGAAGAATTTATCCTGCTCGAGCCGGACGGCGAAAAGCGCACAGCCCAATCCAAAAGAGAGGTAATTTTAACTGACCGGGAATTCGGCAATCCTCACATCCAGATGCCCGTTCGCGCCCTCTATATTTCCAAAACCACCAACAAGCCGGCTGTCCAGCACACAGAAGAAGAAGAATTCCTGGAACTGAAACCCATTATTGACGCTCTGATAAAGGTTTTGAAGGAATAAAATATTCCCCTGTTTTGTGGGCTTGACAAAAAATAATAGTATGGTATAATTACTGAAAAATACAGATTAGGGTTAAATATTGCTTCTTTAAAAACCTTTAAATATAGGAGGATAAAAAATGAAGAGAATCGGAATGATTTTCTGTGTTGTGGTGGTGGTTGCTATTCTTTCAACGATCGCCTTTGGCGCCGGCGCCGGCCTTACAATTGAAGGGGTGGAATTGACCCCCATTCAAAAAAAGGCCATCGGGATAATGCTGGACAATGCCGGAATCCCGAAAGACGCCGACGTGGCAATCACGGTCCGGGACTCCGAGGAACTGACCAAAACCATGGGAGCTCCGGTTATCATGGTTGAAACCATGATAATTACCGGAAACCAAATCCTGGAAGGCCGCTGTGGCTTTCGTAAAAGCGCGACCTTTGAAGCAATAAAAAGGTCTGTGCAAGAAGCTGCGGACAACTTTAATAAAGGATTTGAATAAACGCTCCCATCATTTCCCGAACTCATACCCTACCATATAGATTTAACGTGGTGGGGTATTTTTTTAAAAAAAACTTGCCCTAAATTCAGCAAAGGAATAAAATATATTAATAAAACCGTTTTCCTGAAAAATTTTTCCCAAATTCACGGAAAAATAATTTCAGGGTATAATTTAAACATGAAAAAGCAAATTTTTATCATTCACGGTGGAGACACATTCGATACTTACGAAGAATATCTCGCCGCTCTAAAAAACCGGCAGATTGATTTCGAAAGGTACAGGACGCGGACCGAAAATTGGAAAGCGACCTTGCCGGAGAAACTCGGCGAGGATTTCGAAGTTATTGCGCCGAGAATGCCCAATTCCAACAACGCGAAATACCTCGAGTGGAAAATCTGGTTTGAGAAGTTTATCCCCTATCTTGAACTGGAAATAATTCTAATCGGCCATTCTTTGGGCGGAACTTTCCTGGTAAAATACCTGTCCGAAAACGATTTGCCCAAAAAAATAAAGGCAACTTTCCTGATTGCCCCGCCTTATGACATTCATTTGCACTCTTCGGAATCGCTATGTGATTTCAAGCCCCCTAAAAAGCTTAATAAATTCCAAAACCAGGGGGGCAAAATCTTCATTTATCACAGTAAGGACGACCCGGTCATCCCCTTTTCCAACGCCCAAAAATACCAAAAATCTCTGCCTAAAGCCGAGCTGATAATCTTCAAAAACAGGGAACATTTCAACCAGACCGACTTTCCCGAGCTTGTGGATAAGATTAAAGATTTGTATAATTAAGGCATATGGTAATAAAGGAGATATCGAACCGCCGGGCAGTCAGGGAGTATAAATCCGACCCCGTTTCCGACGAACAAATCTTTGAAATCATCAAAGCCGGGCAATTCGCGCCTTCGGCCAAAAACAACAAAGCGGTTGAATTCGTGGTTGTCAAAAATCAGGAAACCAAAGATAAAATCTTCGAAATTGCCGGCCAGGAATTCATCAAACAGGCGCCGGTCCTGATAATACCGGTGAGCGACCCGGATAAATCTTTGGTTCCGGATTGCGATATTGCAGTTGCTTCGGAAAACATATTCTTGCAAGCCATAGCCTTAGGATTAGGAACCGTTTGGAAACACTTAAGGCCGGAATGGGCCGAAAAAATCAAGCCGTTGATTGGAATATCGGAAAAAAGTATAATTATAAACATCATTCCAATCGGCTATCCCAAAGACGCTCCCCCGCTCCATACGGACGCCGACTTCGATATCAATAAGATACACCGGGAAAATTGGTAATTTTCAATAATAAAAATAAAAAGGGTCGAACCTTAAACTAAAATAAAAAAATAAATTAAGTATGGATAAATTAAAAACGACAACGCTTAGCGTTGTCATCGGCCTGTCCGCGGCCGTTATCGCGGTCATGGCTTTTACCGGCCCGGAGAGCAGTCCTCCTTCCGGAGACACGAACTTTTGGCGGGTAAACGGCAGCGACATATACTATACCGGAGGCAACGTGGGCATAGGGACCACGACTCCCAGCGCGGCTTTCAGCGTCATTGGAGATGTCAAGCTCAGCGGAGGCGACATCATCACGAACAGCTTGGCCGCGGGCATAACCAGCGACACCACTTTCTACATTTCCCCCGGCGGCAGTGACAGCGCCGGCAACGGGACTTCGGGAAGCCCCTGGGCGAGTTTGAACAAGGTAGGCGAATACCTGAGTAAAACCGCCTACATCGACCCGAGCGTCACCATTACCGTTAACATTGCCAACGGCAGCTACGCGGCCCAGACCAAAGCAGCTTATTTCGAAAACATTCCGGCCAAACTCGTTCTTTCCTCCAGCCAGACCATATCGGGCGCTAATATGCTTGACATTACCACTACCGGCACCCAATTTCACGCGGCGGGCGATTTGACCGGGACGTTATCAGTCGGAGACGCAGTAGCATACTACGTTTATCTTACGAATCCGGGCGAAGCAAGGGATTTCGGCACTTTCACCATTACCGCCATTTCCACCAGCGGCGGCAATACCGACGTAACCGTGGACAATACCGTCAATGTTAATTACGCCTCGGAAACCTCCGGCGGCTTCGTATACCAAAGCGCCGGTCCCAAATTCTATTATAACGGCTCGGACGGCATCGTTTTCCAAAACTGCCGCTCGGTTGAAATCGACGGATTCAACATCAAGGGTAATTCAACCTCCGGCAAAACTGGTATCAAACTCCTCAATACTCGTGTTGAAATGTTTAAAGACATTATGATGCATAAGTTCGAGCGCGGCATCTTCATGGATGGCAGCGCCATAGTTGAAGGCGGCAGAATATATCTTAGCGGCCTCAATGTCAGCCAGTCCGGAGCTAGTGGCTGGGAACTGATCAGGTCAGATGTCAGTATGGGTAATGACCCTTATTACTATCCTTATTTAGTAATTAGTCATTTCGGCGCAGATGGAGTTCGTATTCATGATGGTTCAAGTATGGGCTGGAAACATGGAGCTTCTTCTTCAAGCAATAAAGGCAATGGTATTTATGTTTATAATCATTCTTCCGTGTCTTATCCGACCGTTACTAGCGCCTGTCATAACGGAGCCAATGGGCTTTTCGTAAATACTTTCTCTTCCGGTTCGGTTTCATTCTGGGCTCCCCACAGTTACAACGCCGGCTACGGGGTCCGGGTTTATTGGGATTCCCAAATTTATATTGACCACACCGGTGGTTCCAATAATAATGTTGGCGGGGATTTCAGTCCTGAGAAAGGCGTAGAAGGAAATTATAGGTCGATGATTTATTATTACAACTAAAGGCACTATGGTGAAAAAAGGCATTCTTAAATACGCCGCTGTCCAGGCGGCCATTGCCTTGGGCTACATTGCGCTCGTCGCGGTATTTATGGCCAACGGAGAAAAACTTTTTGGCAAACAAGAAGGCATGCTCCTAATGACGGCCATATTGCTTTTACTGGTTTTATCCGTGGCAATTATGGGGGTAGTGATTTTCGGCAGACCGATAATGTGGTATTTGAACGGCCTTAAAAAAGAAGCCATTACGCTTACGCTTTATACTCTGGGGTTTCTCCTTATCGCGGCAATAATTTTCTTCGTTGTTCTCGCTCTCCGGGTATAAAAAAACCGGCAA
>CAYZYY010000041.1:0-4779 GCA_964482855.1 uncultured Candidatus Saccharibacteria bacterium
GACAAGCCCCGTATACAGCTTCGCTGTTGTACGGGGATTCCTCCCGGGGACGCAAAGTTTAACTTTGGAAAGAGAAATTTTCAGCAAACTTCAATAAAAAAATGAAAAAGATTTACGGCAAACACCTGATTGTAGACGCTTATGGGATTGAAGAAAAAAAATTAAAAAATTTCCGGACAATAAGGAGTTTACTTAAGACGTTGCCAAAAAAATTCAAAATGCGGCCCTTGGGCAACGCTGTTGTCAAAAAGGTTTCTACGGATTATTATCCTAATTGGGGTATTTCCGGTTTCATCATGCTTTGTGAAAGCCATATTTCAATTCATACCTGGCCCGAAGAAGGATATATGACAATGGACGTTTATTCCTGCAAGGATTTCAACGACAAGGCAATTGTAAAATATTTGAAAAAATACTGGGAATGTAAAACGATGAAAACCAGAACGATAACCAGAGGTAAAATGCCGCGGTAGCTCAGCCTCCGGCCCGGAAGGCCTCCGGCCTGGAGGGTAATAAAATAATGCACGAACATTTTGTTTATTTATTGGAAAGTCAAAAAGACCAACAATTTTATATAGGCCAAACCAATAATTTAAAAGGGAGATTAGAAAAACATAATGCCGGCCAAGTTAAATCAACAGCAAAAAGAATACCTTTTAAACTTATAGGTTTTGTCAAATTACCATCCAGAAAAGAAGCATTAGGTTTAGAAAAAACATTAAAAAGTCATAGCGATAAAAAATTGAAATTCATAAAAAAGTTCAAGCCAGACTTCAAATGGCAAATGCCGCGGTAGCTCAGTGGTGGAGCGCTTGCCTGAAGAGCAAGGCGTCGGGTGTTCGATTCACCCCCGCGGCACAGTATAAAGAATGCTGTAATTAATTACAGCATTAATTACAGCATTTATGGTGCCCATAGTTTAGTGGTAAAACCCCAGATTGTGGCTCTGGCGTCGAGGGTTCAATTCCCTCTGGGCACCCATTACAACCCCCTTGACAAGTTTTTCTAATCCCCTATAATCCGTTATGAACATGATGAAATTAACGAACATACAAAGCGGCTGAAAAATCGGCAATCTTTTCGTTTGTCAATTTCGGCCGCGCCAAGCGCGGCTTTTTATTTCCCGCTTTTCCCGAAACGATTGTTCGTTGAAAAATACGTGCCTCTCAAATAACTACGAATTAAATCAAATCTATTTGAGAGAATATTCGTTATATGAGAATTATTCAAATCCTCAACCCGGCAATAAAATAAAACGAGCGCCGGGTAGAGACAGTAAATTAAGGGCGTATGGTGGATGCCTTGACATCAAACGGCGATGAAGGACGTGGCGTGGCTGCGATAAGCCCCGGGGAGATGCTTAGCAATCCGTGAGCCGGGGATTTCCGAATGGGGAAACCCAATTACGTAAACCGTAATTATCCCGACATTAACGTCGGGAAGTACACCCGCTGAATTGAAACATCTTAGTAAGCGGAGGAAAAGAAAACAAAGCGCGCTCTGCGCGCACATTCCCTTAGTAGCGGCGAGTGAAAAGGGAAGAGCCCAAACCTCTGTGCGTAGCACGGAATATTTAAATGTTTAAATATTTGATTATTCCGCGCTGCGCGCGGGGGGGTAGTAAGACCGGAAAACTTCTATTTATATTTCCGCGCGAATTTCCCGCGGGAATATAAATGGAAAATTGGTTACAAATTGTTTCGTTAGCCGAAGAATTCTGGAAAGATTCGTCAAAGAGGGTGATAACCCCGTAGGCGAAAACGAAGCAACCAATTTTTCTTGTTCTTGAGTACTCCGAGGACGGAAAACTTCGGAGGAATCTGCCGGCACTATCCGGCAAGGCTAAATACGTTTGATGATCGATAGTGAACTAGTACCGTGAGGGAAAGGTGAAAAGCAGGCTGGCAAAGCCGGTGAAATAGAACCTGAAACCATGCGCTTACAAGGAAGCGAAGCTTTACCGCTATCGCTCCGAGCTTCTAAATTTAAAGTGTAAATATCAAAATGGAAAATGACAGATATAAAGTGTCAAAAATAGTTTAATTTTTTGATTTTTAATTGTCATTTTGATTTTTGATTTTTGATTTTTTATTTCGGAACTCCGAGCGGTAGCGAGGAGTGACGCTGTGCCTATTGAAGAATGAGCCAACGAGTTATTTTATATTGCCTGTCTAAGCTCTACGGAGCGGAAGCGAAGGGAAACCGAGTGTTAAAAGCGCGTTAGCAGTATAAAATAGACCCGAAACCAGGCGAGCTTGCCTTGGCCAGGATGAACTCCGACGAAAGTCGGAAGGAGGTCCGAACCGTTAGATTGTGCAACATCTTCGGATGAGCTGAGGTAAGAAGTGAAAAGCTAATCGAGCTTGGTAATAGCTGGTTCTCTCCGAAATAGTTTTAGGACTAGCGCTTCGCCAACGATAAATCGGGGGTAGAGCACTGGATGAGTGGTACAGGGCGAAAGCTCGACCATTCAATCAAACTCCGAATACCGGTTTATTTAACGAAGTAGTCAGAACGTGGGGGCTAAGCTCCATGTTCGAAAGGGAAACAGCCCTGACCGTCGTCTAAGGTCCCTAAATATTTGCTAAGTGTTAAAGGCAGTAATCCGCCAAAGACAGATAGAAGGTTGGCTTAGAGGTAGCCATCCTTTAAAGAGTGTGTAACAACTCACTATTCGAATCTCCGACTTCGCGTCGGAGGTGGCGGGTTGCGCCGAAAATTTACCGGGGCTAAGCAAATCCGACGTAAAGTCGGATCCCGACCTCGCAAGAGCGTCGGGATTACCGAAGACACGGTCGTCAGTGCGAAGCACTGACGCGCGGAAAACGCCGAACTAACGCTGAATAACGCAGAAATTTTCTGCGAATGTCTGCGTATAGTCTGCGTAAGTCAGCGCGCCAATGCTTTGCATTGGCGAGGTAGGAGAGCATTTTAAACGCGTTGAAGCCCGACCCGTGAGGGCGGGTGGAGTGTTTAGAAGAGAAAATGTTGGCATGAGTAACCACAATGCCGCTGAGAAAGCGGCACCCCGCAAATCCAAGGTTTCCTCCGCAATGAAAATCAACGGAGGGTAAGGCGGCCCTAAGGCGATGGCGAAAGCCGCAGCTGATGGACAACTGGTTAATACTCCAGTCCTTCCGTTAAACATCGATGGAGTGACAAAGGAAATAAAGAAGAGTGTCTTATTGGTTTGGCATCACTGATGTCAAGAATGGTTTACCTGGCAAATCCGGTAAACTGGACTTAACTCCGACATTCCGACATTGGGGGAAGATTAGGTTTTTGCTTAATTAACTCTTCCGAAGAGCCTTTCAAGAAAAACTTCTAAGAAATTGGTTAACGGAATCCGTACCGGAAACCGACACAGGTGGATGAGGCGAGTAGCCTCAGGGGAACGAGTGAGTCCTCGTTAAGGAACTCGGCAAAAAAGCGGCCGTAAGTTAGCGATAAGGCCTCCCCCTCCTTTCGATCGAAAGAAGGGGGCGCAGCGAAAGTATCCCTGGCGACTGTTTAACAAAAACACAGCTCCCTGCGAACTCGCAAGAGAATGTATAGGGGGTGACGCCTGACCGATGCGAGAAGGTCAAGTCTGCCGGTCATGTTTCATGTTGCATGTTTCATGCAGCATGTAGCACGGCTGAGTGGGTGAAGCCCTCGTCAATGTCAGCGGTAACTATAACTGTTCTAAGGTGAATTACATTGCTTTAGTAAAATTCGGGTCCGACGCCCGCAAGGGTGCGGACTCCCCCGACATTGGGTCGGGGGACTATATGCTGGGACATCTGGTGTATCCGAAGCTACTATGGTATAATACGTCCATAGATATATGGAAAAACCAAGTAAAAAAGCTATCGGTGCAGACAATCAGCAGGAAAGGCTTAAAACCGCTTATTGGATTACCGGTTTTACCGATGGAGAAGGATGTTTTTCTATTGCCGTGATAAATAATAAAACTACAAAATTCGGTAAACAAATTTTTCCGGAGTTTGTCATAACGCAAGGCGTTAAGAGTTTAACGGCTTTAGAAAAAATAAGAGATTTCTTTAATTGCGGAAATATCTTTATAAATAAACGGTATGATAATCATAATGAAAATCTATATCGTTATTGCGTACGTTCAATCAATGAACTGAATACGAAGATAGTTCCCTTTTTTAAGAAATACCCTCTTCAAACGTACAAGCAAAAAGACTTTTTAATCTTTGAAAAGGTTATAAAGTTAATGATTAAGAGAGAGCACTTAAATAAAAAGGGTAGAAAAGAAATTCTTTTGCTTATCGGTAAAATGAATCGAAGAAAAAAGCGGATTTAAGAATCCTCAGAGACTATACGCCGAATCCCACACATAAATATTTATGTGTGGGAAAGATATAGTCCGATCTTCATGGCGACATGAAGAGTGTGGCAGAAATGACCGCACCGTTTAACATTCGTTAAGTAGTAACAAACATGAGCGCAATTCCTTTTCAGGTAAGTTCTGAAGCGCACGAAAGGCGTAACGACTGGGGAACTGTCTCAACGAGGAGCTCGGTGAAAATGCGATTCCCGTGAAGACGCGGGATACCTGCAACGGGACGAAAAGACCCCGGGAGCTTTACTATAGCTTGATATTGTCTTTAGGATTTTAATGCGTAGCGTAGTGGGGAGGCTTTGAAGGTCCGATTTCGGTCGGACTGGAGCCGCCAATGAAACACCCATCTTTAAAATTTTAAAGTCTAACCTGGACGGCAAAAACGTTCGGGAACAGTGTCTGGCGGGTAGTTTTTCTGGGGCGGAATC
>CAYZYY010000042.1:0-4525 GCA_964482855.1 uncultured Candidatus Saccharibacteria bacterium
GCCCGGAAGAATTTTTTGGCGAACGCCGCGGCTTTCTTGGCGTTAAAACCTTTGCAGGAAAAAATATTAATGTAAGCCGAGCGCCAAAGATTGGAAAAATGGCCGGTGATGGAACTGGTTTCAATCAATTGGACCAAAGAATAGCCGGCGGTTTTCGGCTTGTCCAGTCCAAAGAAAGGAATCAGCGGCTTGCCGTAGGGTTTCATTTTTATCAGTTTACAGATTTTAACGATAAATTCCGCCAGTTTCTTTTTAGAATTTATGATTTTGATATCGCAACCGTAAAGGTCCAAAATCAGTTCTTTGCCGTAATTTTCTTTTTTCATACGTTTTAATTTGTAACTTTATAAACTTTCAACTTTTAACTATTTGTCTATCCCCTGCTTCCGAGATTGAGAATCTCCTGGGCCAATGCCCGGGCTGCGCCCGGTTTGGCGAATTTTCTGGCGGCTTCGGACATCCGCTTAAGTTTTTCCGGTTCGGAAAACAGCTTTTTAAGCTGGGACAAAAAAAGATTCGGTTCCAGATTCGGCTCTTCAATGACGATTCCCGCGCCCGAACGGGCGTACTCGTAAGCGTTGGAAACCTGGTGTCCGCCAACCACACTTGAAGATAAAGGAATTAAAATTGACGGTTTTCCAAAAGCGGCGTTTTCGAAAATCGCGCCCCCGGAAGCCCGGCAAATTACCATGTCGCTGGCCAGATAGGCGTTTTTCAAATTATCTTCGAAATAAGGAAATACTTGATAGCGTTTCTTTTCTTCTTCCGGATGGTTTTTCAAAATAATATCCATTTCTTTTTTAATCTCGTTGAAGTTTTTGACGCCGGTCTGGTGTAGAATCTGAAAATCTTTTACCAGCTCTTCGGCTATCTCCATCATAAAATTATTTATTTTCACGGCGCCCTGGGAGCCGCCGATTATCAAAATCACCGGCTTTTCCGAATCAAGGCCTAAAATCCTCCTGGCCGCTTCCACTTCGAAAGCTTCGCCGGCGATTAACGAACGCCGTACCGGATTGCCCGTTAAGATTATTTTTGAGGCCAATTTCTCTTTTTTGTTGGGATATTTCTCCATTAAATAACTGATGGCCGCCTCAAAAGAAAGCGCGATTTTATCGGCAAAACGAAGAGCCATTCGATTGGCCAATCCCACGGCGGAATCGGAATCATGGATAATAACCGGGATGCGGTAAAAATGGCAAGCCAAAACCACCGGCAAAGAAGCCGGTCCTCCTTTGGAAAACAAAACATCCGGCATGAACCAGAAAACTTTCCAGAGCGCCTGAATGATGCTTAGGGGCAGAAAAAAAGGAATTTCAATGAGATTTCTCAAATCGAAATAACGGCGCAGTTTCGCCGACAGGATTTTCGACACTTTAATGCCGTTTTTTTCCAAAAGATTTTGGTAAGGGCCGGGGGCGCCGAAATAACGCAGGCTTATTTCAATCCGGTCCCCGGAAACTTGAAATTCTTCTGTTATCGCCAAAATCGGATAAATGTGGCCGCCGGTGCCGCCGCCGGTGAATAAAATTCTAATCATAAGTATATTTACTAATATTAGCGATTACTCCGCTCATAGTCAAAAAAACCGCCAAAGCGGTTCCGCCGTAACTGATAAAAGGCAAAGGCACGCCGGTTAAGGGCAGGATTCCGGATATGGCGGCAACGTGAATGAAAGTTTGGATTGCTATAACTGAAATAAAACCAACCGTAACCAGTTTGGCAAACTGGTCGCGGGAATTTTTGGCTATCATGATTCCCTTGATGAAAAGCAAAATAAAAACACTGAGCAGAAAAACCGCCCCGATAAAACCGAATTCCTCGGCAATGACCGCGAATATCGAATCGCTGATGGGCTCGGGAAGGTATTTGAATTTAGTGGTGGAATTCCCGAATCCCACTCCCCAGACGCCGCCGGAACCGATGGACATCAGAGCTTGGTCAAGATGGTAGGAATCGCTTTGGTAATCGGCGGTTTCGTTCCCCGTAAGCGTTTGGAAGTAGCTTTGTACCCGGGCCAAACGGTAAGGAGTAATGGAAATTATTAAAACCAAAGCCAGAAATCCCAGGAGTATGGTTCCCAGAACGAAAGACAGCCGGGCGCCGCTGGCAAAATAAACCAAAAGCCCGGCCGTCATGACAATGACCACGGTCGTGGTTGAAGGTTGTAAAACGACAAGAAGACCGACCAGGCCGGAAATGACCAGAAAAGGCAGATAACCCGACAAGATACTCGTCTGACGATGAAAACCTTTATCTTTTTTGGAACCTGTCCTGAGCGAAGCCGAAGGACTCAGCCAGGCGGCCAGATAAATGATGAAAGTGAACTTCAAAAATTCAGCCGGCTGAATTGACAATAATCCGAGATCCAGCCAGCGATTGGCGCCGGCATGAGAAAAGCCCAAAGGGGTAAAAACCAAAACTAGCAAAAAAAGGCTGGTCAGCAGCAGAAAAAAAGATATTTTTTGCCAAAAGCGGTAGTGAACGAAAAAAGCGACCAGGAAACCGATTAAGCCCAAACTCAAACCGAAAAGTATCTGGTGCTTTAAGTAATAATAAGTGTCGTTAAATTTAATCTTGCCCAGGTCTGAGGAAGCGGACGAGAGCATTATCAAACCGAAAGCCACTAAAATAACGATACAAAAAATAAAGACGTAATCGGGCTGATGGCCGCTTTTTCTCATAAATTTAGTCGATGTTAGTTTTTTAAAACTTTGCCTCCAAGCACCTTTTGGAGTTTTCCTTCTTTAACGGCCCTTTTGCCGTTTATGAAAACTTCCCGTATTTCGGAATCTTTAAAAAGCACCAAGTCGGCAAAAAATCCGTCAGCGATGAATCCCCTGTTTTTTAACCCCAATCTCCGGGCCGGCAAACCCGTAATCTTGTGAATGGCGGTCTCCGGAGGCATTATTTTCTTTTTTTCCGCCAATTCCAAAAATCCGGTAAAGGTTTTATAAGAATGTCCGGCTCCAATGTTTTTCTGCCAGCCGGCCGCTTTTGTTTGCGGGGCAAAGCTGGCGCTGTTGGACGCTATTATTGCCCGGTCATGAGACAAAGTTTCAATAACTTTTCTCAAACTGACGTTCTTGTAAACGACTACCGCCCGAAAATCGGTCAGTTTCATCAAATCAAGCAACCCTTCGCTGGAATTAACGCTTCTGTTTTGGCTGAATTCCTTCAATGATTTTCCGATTAAATATTCATTACCCGGAGCATTGATGATAATGACTTCTTCGGCGTTAAGGCGCGGCAGTTCCCTTGAAATTTTTTCCCTTAATCCTTTGGTCTGGATGTCCTTTGACATCGTTTCCTTATCCCCTTCCTGGACCCAGGCCGGCAAAAGAGTATGAACCGGAACGGCGCTGGTATCGAAAGGATAAATATCGAAATAAACGTCCGCTTTGTCGGTGTTCTTGTCAATCAACTCCAGCGCCTCGTCAAAATCTTTCCCGTAACCGAGAATCGGCCGAAAGTGGCTGATTAAAACTTTGGCGCCGGTTTCCTTGGCGACCTGAATGGTTTCATTTATTGAAGAAAGCAATCCCCTTTTTTCATTGCGGAGATGGGTGGCATAAAGGGATTTTTGTCCGGCAACGGTTTCAACCAGGGATTTGATTTCCCGATAAGAGGTCTGGTTATTCTGGCTGTATCCCAGTCCGGTGGAAAATCCCAAAGCCCCGGCTTTCAGGGATTTTCTCAAAAGCAGGTTAAAGACCTTTAATTCGTTCCGCGATAAATCCCTTTTGGTGTCGCCGGCCAGCGCCTGTCTAATGGTGGTATGGCCGACCAAAGTGCCGAAATTAATTCCCAAAGGCAAATTTTCCATTGTCTTCAGAAATTCCCTCATTGTCTGCCAGTTAACGTTAATTTTACGGATGTCCGCCCATCCCTGAATTGATTCCAGAGAACCGTAAATAAGAGGAGCTAAAGAAGCGCCGCATTGCCCTCCAATGATTGAAGTTACTCCCTGAAGAAGAAAGTTTCCCTGCTCGGGATTGGAAAAAAGAGTCAAATAGTGGTCGGAATTAGTGTTAATGTCAATGAATCCCGGCGCCAGATAAGCGCCCATGCCTTCAATGACTTCATCGGCCCGATACTTGGGAAAATTGCCGATTGCCGATATCTTGTCGTTTTTTATTAATACGTCGGCTTTGATAGGCGCCCGGCCGGTTCCGTCAAGAAGCTGGATATTTTTAAAGAGAATGGTCATACCATTTAATTTTATCAGAAGCTCTCTTTAAAATAAAGAACAAAACAATTTATTAGTTTGGTTAGCTTTTTAGCTTATTAGCTGATTAGATTAAATCAAATACAAACCGCTATGACATGTCATAGCGGTTTGAAATTAATATATTGACTTACGAAGTCAATATTTCCCATGATTCCTAATTCGTATTTAATGTTACATGCTACACGCTATATAATTCTTATTTCGTGGCGTTATATATTGCGCTGATTTCAGCGGCGCTTAGGGCGCGGTTATACATACGGATATCATCGATTTTACCTTTATAAAGATTGAGTC
>CAYZYY010000043.1:0-4215 GCA_964482855.1 uncultured Candidatus Saccharibacteria bacterium
ATATTTACAGGAGCTTCAACCCTGACCCGGCCAATGACTGGTACATGAAAATCGGGTTGGGGCTGGAGTAAACATATAACATGCAGCATGTAGCATGAAACATAAACGGCTCAACCCCTGAGCCGTTTATGAGCCGTTAAAATTTGCGGTAAAAAAAATGACCTGCCGGGATTAAATCCTTTGGCAGACAGACATGAATCATAAAAAAAGAAAAATATGTATTTAAATACGTATTAAAATACGTATTTCTTTTATTTCATTTTTACTATAATAATTCGCGATCGCGAATTATTATAGTAATTTTGATAATTGATAATCATAGAAAGAAACAGGCAAAAATAAAAACACTATGACGCGTCATAGTGTTTTTATTGTATTTGATTTGTTTTACACCAACCAATTAGTCAATAAATCAATCATCTAATAAGCTAATCAGCTAATAAGCTAACTATCTATTTTTATTCTTCCTCGGTGCGGAATTTTTCAATGCTTCTGAAGCTGACTTTTTCCGCGTCAAATTTCAACTGGACGCTGGCCAATGGGCCGTTGCGGTGTTTGGCGATGATTATTTCGGCAGTGTTTTGTTCTTCGGGAGAAGGTTCAAATTTGTCTTTGTCTTTGCGATAAATGAACAAAACCACGTCAGCCTCCTGTTCTATGCTTCCGCTTTCCCTCAAATCGGCCAATCTCGGGATTTTTATTTCTCTTTGTTCCACTGCTCTTGAGAGCTGGGCAGCGGCCAAAACAGGCACTTTCAGTTCCCGGGCCAGACTTTTAAGCCCGCGGCTGACTTCGGTCATTGCATAGACCATGTTGTCGGTATTGGTTCTCGGCTGGATTAACTGGAGATAGTCAACAACTAATAATCCGAGGCCGCGTTCGGCCTGCAGGCGCCGGACCATGGAGCGGATTTGAATAATGTTCGCCGAAGGCGTGTCGTCTATGAAAATGGGGGCTTGGGCCAGCCGGTCAAGAGATTCCTGAATCATCTCGAATTCAACGTCGTCGGTCAGCCGGCCGGTTCGGAGTTTCCAAAGCGGCACCTGGGCCTCGGCGGCGATTAGCCGGTCAATCACCTGGTCCTTGGACATTTCCAAAGAAAAAATGCCCACCGGCACCTGTTTTTTGACGGCGGCGTTCCGGGCAATGTCCAGCAAAAGGGCGGTTTTACCCAGAGACGGCCGGCCGCCCAGGATTATCAAATCGGACTGCTGGAGCCCGGACAGATAATTATCCAGTTCGTCAAAGCCGGTGGAAACGCCCCTCAGGCCTTTTTCACCCTGGTGAAGTTTTTCTATTCTTTCATAAGCGGCTTTTAATTCGTCTTTTATGGGAACGAAATTCTGGGGACGGGATTTCTGGCTGATGGAGAAAATTCTCTGTTCCACTTCGTCCAAAAGTTCCTCAGGGTCTTTCGAAGAATCGAAAACTTTTTCATTAATGTCGTTTGAAGCCGTAATCAGGTCGCGGAGAACTTTTTTTTGTTTGACCAACTGGGCGTAATAGGAGATATGGGTGGCCGTGGGCACGGAATTTATCAAGTCGGTCAGATAGGCGGAGCCCCCGATGTCACTAAGGAAATTCTTGTCTTTGAGTTTTTTGGTGACGCTTAAAACGTCAATGGGTTCGCCTTTGGCGAAAAGTTCGGATATTACTTCAAAAATTCTGGAATGGTTAGGGGTGTAAAAATCATTGGCGTCTATTAAATCTGCCACCCGGATAATGGCGTTTTTATCAAGCATCAAAGCTCCCAAGACGGAGCGTTCAGCGTCTATGTTTTGAGGGGGAAGTTTGGGTTCCATAATTTTAAGTTTTCTTTCGGATTTTCGGTCCGCTGGCTGTGTCTTCTATTAAGTATCCTAACTTTTCCAGTTTTTTTCGCAAGCGGTCGGCCTGAATAAACTGTTTATTAGCTCTTAATTTCTCGCGTTGGCTGGCTAAGGCCTTTATTTTGGGAGGAATTTTCACGGGCTTGATTTTATCCAAGCCAAGACCCAGAACCTCGTCGAACTTGCTCAGCAGTTGTTTTTTAATTTTGCCTGCCAAACCCTTGTCTTTGACAACTTGCCAGGCAATGGAAAGGGCCTTGGGCGTGTTCAGGTCGTCGTTAATTGCGGACAGAAACGTTGATTTATACCGATTTTGACTGATTAATGCGGATTTTTTATCAGCATCAATCCGTTTTTTATCGGTATTCATCCGTGTTATTTCTTCATATAAATTATTCAGAGCATTCTGGCCGGCCTCCAGCGCTTTCCAGGTGAAATTGAGTTTTGAGCGGTAGTGGGAAGTCAAAACCAGATAGCGGAAGGCAAGGGGATTGAAACCTTTGTGTTCCAAATCCCTTAAGGTGTAGAAATTGCCGAGCGACTTTGACATTTTCCGGTTGTTGACCAGAAGGTGTTCTCCTTCAATCCAGTAATTCACGAATTTCTTTCCGCTGGCGGCTTCGGACTGGGCAATTTCGTTTTCGTGGTGGGGGAAAATCAAATCAACGGCTCCGCAATGGATGTCGAAAGTTTTCCCAAGATATTTCATCGCCATTGCCGAACATTCAATGTGCCAGCCGGGACGGCCCTCGCCGAACGGGCTCGGCCAGAAGGGTTCGTTGTCTTTTCTGCTTTTCCATAGGACGAAGTCCCGCGCTTCGTTTTTGTTGTATTCGTCGGCGGCGATTCTGGCTCCGGTTTTTATTTCCCTTTTTTTGAGTTGTGAAAGTTTTCCATAGTTCTTGAATTTGGAAATTTCAAAATAAACGGATTTGTCGTTTCCCTGATAAGCGAAGCCCTTTTTCATTAAGGTTTTCACCAAGTTTATTATTTCTTTGATATGGTCCGTGGCCCGCGGGTAAAGTTCCGCTTTTTCAAGGTTTAATTTTTTAATGTCTTTGAAAAATAATTTGGTAAAAAATTTGGTTATTTCGTGGATTTTCTTATTTTCCTTTTTGGCTTTTTTAATGATTTTATCCTCAACGTCGGTGATGTTCATTACTTGTTTTACCCGGTAGCCGTTGTATTTCAGCGTCCGGCGCAGGACGTCTTCGAAAACATAGGTGCGGAAGTTTCCGAGATGGACGAAATCGTAAACCGTGGGCCCGCAGGTATAAAGCCCGACTTGTTTATTATGGAGAGGTTTGAAATTACGCTTTTTCCTGGACAGGGTATTATAAAGTTTAATCATATGATTGATTTTATTATAAAACGGTTCATAAAGGCAACTTGCTGTGGATAACTATGCTTTTACATAATATGGAGAATTGGTATATAATAAAAAAATGGAAAAGAAATATCTATTTATAATCGCTTTCGTCGTTTTATTGACGATAACCGGCGTAGCTTGGTATAAAGCGGCCCCGGATTCTTTCAAAGCGGTTTTTTCATCGAAAGAAATCAAAGAAAATCTTCCTGAAAACACGGAGAATGCGCAAAACGGCGCTTTTCCCACAAGGCAGGAAGCCCCTGAAAGCGCAGTCGTTCCCGAACCCGGACAGGCTAATCAAGACAGCGAAGTGGCAATACCCCAGGCCTCAACTCCGGCCGCTCCCGGAATTGAAGACAAAAGATTGAGAAGTTTTGACATCTCGGCAAAAGAAGGCAAATACACTCCTTCCACAATTATCGTCAATATCGGAGATACGGTTCATATTAACTTCAGAGCAGAAGACGACGCTTATGACATAGTTTTCCCTGACTACGGCCTCAAACAAACCGCAAAACAAGGAGAAACAAAGGTTATTGAATTTCAAGCCGTTATTGACGGCCAGTTTGCTTTTTACTGCGAGAACGCCTGCCCCAAGGGTGAGATGGAAGGAATACTTATCGTAAAGCCGGAATAGAAGATTTACAATAATTAAAGTTTTATGATATAATTCTGAATATAAGATATGAGAAAGAAAAAAATAACCACAATTGAGGATTTGGCATCTTTGATTCAGCGGGAGTTTTTATTCGTCCGGCAAGAGTTTTCATCGGTTAATAAAAAACTGGAAAAGATGCAAAATGAAATTATGGAAATAAGAGCCGGTCTTAAGTAAATTTTAAATTTTGTTAGACATTAGGATTTAGAAATTCGTTATCGGTTTTATGAACAAATACATAACAATCTCCTTATTATCCATCGGTATTTTAGTATCCGCCGTTCTTGCGGCTCACGCCTGGACTAATCCTTCTTCCAATCCTCCTACCACTGGCGGAGCCCTGCATTTTTCGGGCGGCA
>CAYZYY010000044.1:0-3868 GCA_964482855.1 uncultured Candidatus Saccharibacteria bacterium
TTTCCTCCTATTTAAAAGTTTTCAATAAAATTCCCGATTTCTCGGGTGTTTAAGTTCTGAATTATTTTTATCACATGCCGCTTAATAAGTCAATTTTGAGAATAATGGATTCAAGAATAAACTCTTTATCTATCGCATTCCAAACGGCTCAACCCGTTGAGCCGTTTGGAATCCCGCGAAGATTAAAGAAATGAAAACCGCCCATGGAATATCGAAATTCCCAATGGGCGATTTATTTAAAGAACCTGTTGCCAACAAAGTTTTTCTCCGGCCATAAAAGGAACAATGCCGCTAATTTCCTCGGGCACGATCCAATCTTTCTTAATAAGAGTAATTTCTCCCTCATTCGGAGGCAAGCCGTAGAATTTTGCTCCGTATTCCGAAGTAAAACTTTCAAGGCGGTCGAGATGACCCTCTCTTTCAAAAATCTTTGCAAGAAGTGCGGGAACCACCGGTGCCGAAAAAATGCCGCAGGCACCAACGGAACATTCCTTTTTATATCGGAAATGCGGGGCAGTATCCGAGCCAAGAAAAAATTTCGGACAACCACTTGTTGCCGCCTCAATAAGCGCGTCCCTGTCTTCAAATCCCTTGGGTATCGGCATGCAAGCATTATGCGGCCTCACACCGTAACCAATGACATCATTTAACGTCAGACAAAGATGATGAACGGTAATCGTCCCCGCAACGTTTCCTCCGAGTTGTTCCACTGCGCGGACCCCGGCCTTCGTTGAAACATGTTCGAGAACAATCTTCAACTCGGGGAAAGCTTCAACGAGCTTTACCAATACCAACAGGAAATTTTCCTCCCTCTCAGTAACAAGGATTCGCTCCTTGTCTAGTTCGCCATGAATAAGAAGCAGCATACCGATGTCCTGCATTGCCCGAAAAGTATCCATCGCTCCATGAAAATTGCGCAGGCCCTCATCAGAATTTGTCGTAACCCCTAAGGGATATACTTTTCCCGCTAGTGCTCCGGCCTGCTTTGCCTCCTCAACCATTCTCGGCGTAGTATTGTCCCGAATTTCAATGGTCATTAACGGCTCGAAAGGAGTTTTGATTTTGCGCAACGCTCTTTGAATTTCATTACGATACCGAATAACATCATCCGCAGCAAGAATCGCCCGCGGACGGATATTCGGCATTACCACTGCCCTACTTGCGTATAACGCGGTAAAAGGTAACACATAAGACAAAAGAAAATCCGTTCTAAAATGACAGTGCATATCGTCAAAACGACGCACTTCTATCTTTTTCATAATTATCACCCCTTTCTTTTATTTTAAAATGTTAAAATAAACCAGATTATCCCAGCTTATTATCTGAAGTAAATATTAACTTTTTAAAAAAAGAAGGTCAAATAACCTCTTTTACCTTTGTCAAAAAGTCAATTTTGAGAAATTTTTATATCTGTGCGCGATGCAGGGATCGAACCTGCGACCTCCCCGATGTGAACGGGGCGCTCTGCCACTGAGCCAATCGCGCATATACCCTTATTATAAAACAAAAAAGCCGATTAATTCAATCGCTTTTTTGTTTCAATTTATATCCAACCCACTAAAAACCAATTCTTTTCTGTAGTCAGTATCTGTTGATATCAATTCTAAATCAACTAATAAATAATCATTTCGGAGTGAATATATTGGAAAGTGTCTAAAAATTCACGAGCTTATAGCGTAGTGAGCCAGGCCCCGCGACGAAGGGAAGCAGGGTGGCGAACAGCGTCAGAAGCGAGTAGAATTTTTGACGCTTGAAAATTCTATGAACGAGAAAAGATTATTTGTTGGTTATACCTGTTACGCCAATTCTGCCACTGCTCCGGCTTCTTCCAGTTTTTTCTTGATTTCCTCGGCTTCCTCTTTTTTAACTCCCTGTTTTACCGGTTTTGGCGCGCCATCAACCAAATCCTTGGCCTCTTTCAAACCCAGACCGGATACTTCCTTGACAACCTTGATAACGTTGATTTTCTGTTCTCCTACGGTTTTAAGAATTACGTCAAAAGAAGTTTTTTCTTCATCTCCTGCTCCGCCAGCTGAAGCGGCCGCGGCCGCCGGCATTGAAGCTGAAACGCCGAATTTTTCCTCAAGAACCTTAACCAGCTCGGAAAGTTCCAAAGCGGTTAACTTTTCTATTTTTTCAATGATATCAGCAAATTTTTCTGCCATGTTTATTGATAACTAGTTACTATCTTCGACCATTTTTTAGTCCTTCGATTCGCCTCAGGACAACCCTGAGTTTGTCGAACGGGTTGATTTCTCGTTTAAAACATACATAAACGCTCTCAGCGGGGCGGACAAAACGCCAACCAGCTGCCCAAGTAAAACCTCCCTTGTCGGCAACTGTCCTATTTTAATCGTTGTTTCCCCATCAATGAAATTTTTTGCCGCTATGTCATAAGCGCCCAGAATTTTAAAATCCTTTTTCTTGATTTCCTGGGAAAACCTGTAAATCGGACCGGCAACTTCCGAAACGTCTTTATCGCTGAATATCATTCCCGTTTGGGATTCAAATTGTTCGGGATTAAAATCAAGCTTCTCTTTTTCAAAGGCGATTCTCATCAATTTCTTTTTTATCACTTTAAGTTTGGCGCCGAATTCTTTCAGAACGTTCCGCAAAGACCTCAAATCTTCAACGCCGGCTCCGCTAAAATCAACGAAAACCAGGCCTTTATTTTCTTTTAAAAGTTTTTGCCCTTCCTTAATCTGTTCTTTTTTTTGCTGTTTTGTAAGCATATACGCGATCCTAAACTACGAATTCATCCGAATCTACGAAATGTATGTAATATATGTATTTTATTCGGATGTGCCTATTCGTTAAGGCTTTCGGATACATCTAATCTAGTAATTCGGATGTGCCTATTCGTTAAGGCTTTCGGATACATAAAAACGGCCTTTCAAGGCCGCAGACATCTTTAACCAACTAATAAGCTAATTAAGCTGAAAAGCCGTTAAATTATCCTCGAGAGGATATTACGCCAATATACTCCGTGAGTAAAGCGAATAGTTAGTATATTGAGCGCCCCGCCTTTGGCGGGGTTCTCAATTTTCTTGCTTCGCTTCGCTCGGAGAAAATTGGAACCTCTTGTCTGCGGATTTTATATAAGTTTAACAAAATGAATAATATTGTCAACCCCCGTAAATGTTTTATATTTTTTAATCTTTAACCAGCGGTACAAAGCTGAAGCCGAAATATTCTTTTTGTTCGTATTCGTTGTTTTCCGTCTTATCGATGACGATGACGCTGTTTTCAACCGGCGCCACTATCCGGCCGCCGATCTTCAACTGTTTTCGCCAGGCCTCGGGCACGTCGTTACTGGCGCTGGCTCCGGCCAATATTTTGTCGTAAGGCGATTCTTTCCTGTAACCCTTGGAGCCGTCACTGCCGACAATCTTTACTATTCCTTTTTCAATCAGGTTATATTTAGCCAAATTTCTTTCAGCCATTTGTTTAAGTTCGGAAATCCGTTCAATCCCGACTACCATTCCCTTTTTTTCTTTTTCTCCGGCTACTATTTGAGCCAAAAGAGCGCAAGTCCAGCCACTGCCGGCTCCTACATCTAAAATCTTTTCTCCGGATTTTGGTTCCAATAATTCCAACATAAACGCCACTGTCAAAGGCTGGGAAATCGTCTGCTCGGCGCCAATTGACAAAGGCGCGTTAATATAAGCCTCGCTTTTATGCTCATCTAATACAAAATCAGCCCGGTCTATCGCCTCAAACGCCTCAATAATCGCCGGCGTTTTCAGATATCCGTCTTTAATCAAGGAATTTGTTAAGTTTTCCCGCGAGTTTGACTCGTTTTTATCTTCTTGCTGAATCATTGACAAAATCTGATTTTATGTATTACTATATATTATATAGGACTTTG
>CAYZYY010000045.1:0-3777 GCA_964482855.1 uncultured Candidatus Saccharibacteria bacterium
TAATTTTATGAAGATATTGGGTATTGATTTGGGTACGACTTATTCGGCAATGGCCATCATTGAGGCTGGCGAGCCGAAAATCTTGGAAAACAGCGAAGGCAACCGCACCACGCCTTCGGTGGTGGCTTTATCCAAATCGGGCGAGCGCCTGACCGGTCTTTTGGCGAAACGCCAGGCCGTGGTAAATCCAAAAAACACCATTGCTTCGGTAAAGCGGTTAATCGGCCGCAATTTTGACGACCCTGAAGTCCAGCGGGATAAGAAATGGCTGACTTTTGACATTCAAAAATCGTCAACCGGCGGTGTGGAAATCAAAATGGGCGAAAAATGGTACAAGCCCGAAGAAATTTCCGCTATGGTTTTGGCCGGTTTGAAAGCCGATGCCGAAGCGAAAATAGGAGAAAAAATAGAAGAAGCCGTGATTACGGTGCCGGCTTACTTCGACGATTCCCAGAGACAGGCCACCAAGAACGCCGGCGAAATTGCCGGACTGAAAGTCAGGAGAATCATCAACGAACCTACGGCCGCGGCTTTGGCTTACGGCCTCAATAAAAAGAAAAACGAACAAATTGTGGTTTACGATTTCGGCGGCGGCACTTTTGACATTTCGGTTTTGGAAGTCGGCGACGAGACCGTGGAGGTTAAATCCACGGGCGGCGACACCCATTTGGGCGGCGATGACTTTGATAGGAAAATAATCGAATATTTGATTGGTGAATACAAAAAACGGGAAGGTATTGATATTTCCAAAGACCCCTTGGCAATCCAAAGATTAAGGGAGGGAGCCGAGCGGGCCAAGCACGAGCTTTCCACCGCTTTTGAAACGGAAATTAATCTGCCTTATATCAGCTCCGATTCTTCCGGGCCCAAACATTTTCTTCTTAAATTTACCCGCGCCAAACTTGAAGAGCTGGTCAAGCCGGAAATCGAACACTCAATAGAACTGGTAAAGCAAACGGTTAAGGAAGCCGGTTTCAAAACTTCGGATATTGACGAAGTGGTTTTGGTCGGAGGACAGACCCGAATGCCGGCAATACAGGAAGCGGTCAAGAAACTTTTCGGCAAGGAACCCCATAAAGGAATTAACCCGGACGAAGTGGTGGCTGTCGGAGCCGCCATTCAGGCCGGAATTTTCCAGGGGGACGTCAAAGATGTTTTGCTTTTGGACGTTACGCCCCTTACTTTGGGAATTGAAACTTTGGGCGGAGTGGCTACGCCGATTATAACCAAAAACACTACTATTCCGACCCAGAAATCCCAGGTTTTTTCAACTGCCGCCGACAATCAGACCTCGGTGGAAATCCACGTCCTACAGGGAGAAAGATCTATGGCTTCTGACAACAAAACTCTGGCGAAATTCATTCTTGACGGCATTCCGCCTTCTCCGCGGGGCGTTCCCCAGGTTGAAGTGTCTTTTGACATTGACGCCAACGGTATTTTGAACGTTTCCGCCAAGGACAAGGCCAGTGGCAAAAGCCAGTCCGTCCGCATTGAGGCTTCAACCCAACTTTCCAAAGACGAGGTGGAAAAATTGAAGCAGGAAGCGGCCGTCCACGCCGATGAGGACAAGAAAAAGAAAGAACTGGTTGAAGCCAAAAACCAGGCCGAACAGATGGTTTATCTGGCGGAAAAGTCGCTAAGGGACGACGGAGATAAGATTTCAGCCGACGTCAAGGACGCGGTTAACCAGAAACTTGAAAAACTCAAGTCGTTGAAAGATACCGGGGACGTTGAATCCCTTAAATCCGCCATGTCGGAACTTTCTTTGGAGCTTCAGAAAATCGGTCAGCAGATGTACAAGGAAGCCGGTCCTCAGGGAGAAGCTTCAAAACAAGAAGAGACCTCAAAAGACGAACAGCCAAAAGAAGATAACGATAGCCCGAAAGACGAAAATCCCAAAACGGAATAGATTTTCTTTTCGAAAATAGTATAATTAACATATGGACAACGGAGGATTACTTGAGAAAACGAGCAGCGGCCCCCAGGTTGACGCCGACAGGTCAATAATCAAAATTTTCATCCTGGCGGTTATCGGAATAGCTTTTTCTTTTTTCTTCGGTTATTTTCTCAAGACATTCATCATCCAGGGAGAATGGGATTTTCTACTCTATTCTTTTTTGTTCGCTTTGGGATTTTTAACATTCTTTCTTCTTCAGGTCTTTTTCGTTAAAACGTCCTGGATAATCAATTTAACCATTTTGCTGGAAACCGCGGGTTTTCTGGCGCCGTTTTACAGTAGCTTATCAAAATCCATTCTTATCGGGGCCTTGGTCGCCTTTCTGATTTTCCTTTCCGGCGCTTATATCGGCCGGAGCGAGCTTAATAACACGTTAAGGATAAAATTCTGGCGAATCAGCAAGAAAGCCCTGCCTAAAGCCATTGCCGGTCTGGCCTTGTTCAGCAGCATTGTTTACGTCGGATTTAACAGTCCTGAAATAAGAGGGTTCTTGATTTCCCCGACCGCTTTTGAGAAAATCATTTCACCGATATCCCGGACCGGAATAGTTCAGAAATTTATTCCCGGATTTGATTTATCTCTTCCGGTTGAAACGCTAATTGAGAATTTTGCCGTAAAACAGGTTCAGGATAATCCCCAGCTTAGTATTTTACCCGAAGCGGTCAGAAAGGAATTAGTTGAAAAAAGCGTTGATGAATTTAAGAAAAGAATTTCGGAATTTACCGGTAACCCCTTGGATTCTGGAGATAAAACGTCGGACGTTCTTTATACGATAATGACGGAGAAATTCGGTTCTCTTCCGGAAAACGTCAAATCATTCGCTCCGGCAATCGTGGCCGCCATCATATTTTTAACGGTTATCGGTTTATCTCTGCCCATAAGGATAGTGGCGACCATATTGGCGTTTTTAATCTACGAAATCTTTCTTGCTTTTGGTTTGAGCGCCATATTAATGGAAGGCAAGAGCAGGGAGATAGTAGTGCTCAAATAATTCAAAATTAAAAAATCAAAATTCAAAAGTATCAAATGTTAAAGTCGGATTAAACTTTTATGTCTGATTATTATAAAACACTCGGCGTTAATAAGGATGCTTCAACAGAAGAAATAAAAAAGGCCTTTCGTCAACTGGCTCACAAATACCATCCTGATAAAGGAGGAGACGAAAAGAAATTCAAGGAAATAAACGAGGCCTATCAGGTTTTATCCAATAAGGAAAAAAGGTCCCAGTATGACCGGTTCGGTCGTGTTTTTGACGGTTCCGCCGGACCAGGGACCGAGGGTTTTGGTTTTGGCGGCGGGCCTTTTGGCGCAGCTCAGGGCGGGCAGTGGCCGTTTGGCGAAGTTAAATTTGATTTCGGCGGCGACTTCGGGGATTTAGGCGACGTTTTTGACGCTTTTTTCGAAGGGCTGGGAATGAAACAAAAGCGCCGGACTTATCACCGGGGTTCCGATATCCAGGTTGTTCAGGAAATTACCCTCGAAGAGGCCTTTCAGGGAACCGAGAAAAAAATCAAATACCGGGTTTTCGTCCGTTGCGAAAAATGCAACGGTTTGGGACATGACTCAAAAGCTGGTTTTGACAAATGTGAGGTTTGCGGCGGACAGGGAGAAATCAAAGAAACCCGCCAGAGCTTTTTCGGTAATTTTATGCAGGTTAGGGCCTGTTCCAAGTGTTTTGGCGCGGGACAAATTCCCAAAAAGATTTGTGAAACCTGCCGCGGCTCCGGCAGGATTATGAATGAGAAGACTGTTAATGTGGAAATCCGTTCCGGAATCAGCGACGGACAGATTATCAAAATTCAGTCAGCCGGCGAAGCCGG
>CAYZYY010000046.1:0-3724 GCA_964482855.1 uncultured Candidatus Saccharibacteria bacterium
CCGGAAAATTGTTCCAGTTGCAATTCGTACATTTTATTAATCCTCTTTTATTTTTGTAGATTCGGATGTATTCGTAGCTTCGGATAGCTTTGTAAATAAAAATTCCGTCGGATTAAAATAACCGTAGTTTTGCGGATAATCCGGCGTATAGCCGTAACACAATCTTTTTTCCCATAAAGCCGTTTCGCAGGCCACTCCTCCTTCGGGATTTTCCAGGACTGGCGCGGTTTTTATCTCAAAATGCAAATGAGTGTCGGCTGGCGCCTGACTTTCGCATCCATCCTCCCCTATTCGCCAGTAATCATCGCAGCCAAAACCGCTGTTGCCCATTTCGCCGATTTTATCTCCCTTTTTAATTATATCGCCTTTTCTAATGGAAATTCCAATCCTGGAAAGATGGGCGTATAAAGAATAGTATTCCACTGAAGAACTGGCATGCCTGACGACAACCGTATTGCCCAAGCCGTGGTCACTTCCATCATTTCTTTGGATTTTCGCTATTTCACCGTCGGCGATGGAATAAACGGAAAGTTCTTCTGTTGAACTCGTATTGGGCGCGAAGTCAAGTCCGGTGTGCTGATAATAATCCAATTCCAGAGCGTCGGTTCCGCCGAAAAACCTGAATTGGCGGAAAGGATTTAAAAACCGCTGTCTTATCCAGGAATTTTCCAAATCCACCGGAGGATGAAATCCTTCCTTTATTTCCAAATCGTCGAAGGTCTTGTAAATCACGACTTGGTCTCCTGTTCGGGCGAAATCGTAAATTTCTTTGGCGAAATCGTTGGCAAACCGGAGGCAGCCGCCGGTAAAATCGGAAGAAACCTCTTCCCCATTTTGGTAGTAGGGGATGCCGTGAATGAAAAAGTCCTCGTAAAACTGGACGGAATAAGGCATTATAACCGGAAAAAGGGAAGAAAGGTGTTTTTCATGTTTTACCCCGACCCGAAAATGTCCGGTCGGCACCTCAAACCATCTGTTTTCCGGCGATTGGTAAAAAAGAGGGAGAATTCTGATTAATTTTCCCTCGTCGTAAATCAGGGCTTTATTATTCGTCAAATCCACTTCAATGCCCCGGGGCTCGGTCAGTTTCGGATTCTGAAAACAGAATTCTTCGTCGCCTTCTTCCAGGAATTCCGTTTCCGCGGCGCAGAAATCTTTTCTGATTTCTCCCGGCGTTGAGGTGGCAACTTCGGGAATGGCATTAGTCGCCGGCTCGACCAGATTAGCGTTAAGTCCGTTTGAGTCGTTATTTTGCGAAAATAAAAAAACGCCGAATTTAAATCCTACGAAAAAGAAACATATTGAGACAATGAAAATCGTCCCGAAGAGAAGTATTTGGCGGCGCATAACGGGAAATTCCTAAATTTTAAATTTACAATATCTCCATTTCGCTCACCTGATAACCGAAGTTTACCGCTTCCTCTTTGCTGGGGAACCAGATATCCACCCGGTCGTTGTGGCTTTTGTGCAGGCGGTCTTCAACGACGAAGATTTTATTGCCGAAAATTTCCGGCAATCTGATTTTCGTTCCAAAAGGCAAAAAATTGGCCGCTACCACCCCGGAATGGACGAAACTTCCGGACGCGGTAATCAACGGCGTATCGTCGGTTTCTTCCGGAGAGCTGGAATAAGCGGTCACCAAAATATTCATCTTTTTTTGCGATTTTTCTTCCTCGGTTGTCCTTAATGACGGATAGTTTTGGGCCAAAAGAAGCGACCCGTCAAAAACCGTCGGAAAACCGGAATCTTCGGGCTGATTATTGATTTTTTGAGTTGAATCTATCGAGCTTTCGGCCATTGATCCACTGCTCATAAAAGCTCCTGTCAGGACGATACCGCCTATAAAAAAAGGCAGTACCAATACTGCGTATTTACTACTCATATGAGGCAAAGTATAGCAAAGGGGAAAATTTTGTCAACCCCGTTAGAAACCCTTGGCAAAAAATAATTTTAGCATAAAATTCTTTTTTGCCGCTTCTTGATTAAACAGATATACCAACTTTTTTGTTTATTTTACAAAAAATAGACATATCTCATACCAGGTTTCTAACGGGGCAAGCCCTCCTTTTCCCCCTCTTGAATCCTCCTTCTTTTGGTGTTAAAATTGCGGTTGATATGCTCGCTATCTATAGAAAATACCGGCCCAAGACCCTGTCCGACATGCTGGGACAGGAAGCGGTCTCCGAAATCGTCAAGAACGCGGCCCGGCTCGACCGGCTCAGCCACGCCTATCTGTTTTACGGGCCCAAGGGTTCGGGCAAGACCACCACGGCCAGAATCCTCGCCAAAATCGCCAACTGCGAAACGCGCCGGCAGGACGAGAAATTCAAACAAACCGGCGAACCCTGCAACCAATGCCGGCCCTGCCTGGAAATCGACAAAGGCGCGGCCATGGACGTCGTGGAAATCGACGCAGCCTCGAACCGGGGCATTGACGAAATCAGAAACCTCAAAGAGAGTATCCGGGTCTCCCCTTCTTCCTACGCTTACAAGGTCTACATAATCGACGAAACCCACCAGCTGACCCGCGACGCCTTCAATGCCCTGCTCAAAACTCTGGAAGAGCCGCCCGCGCACGCCATCCTGATTCTGGTGACCACGGAAATCGAAAAGATGCCGGCGACCATTGTTTCCCGGACCCAGCGCTTCCACTTCAAACGACTCCCTTTGAAAACCATCGTTGAAAAATTAAAAACCATCGTCAAAGAGGAAAAGATAGACATCAGCGACAAGGCCATCGAGCTCATCGCTTCCAGCGCCGGCGGCAGCTTCCGCGACGCCGAATCCTTACTGGACCAAATGGCTTCTTTTAAACACGACGAGAAATCCAAGTCAAAAACAATCGACGTCGAAAACGTGGAAAAAATCATCGGCCAGGTGGCTTTCAACAGGACTTCGGAACTGGCCGGGCTTCTGATTAAAAACGACCTCTCCGCCGCCCTGGAATTCTTATCCCAAATAAACGAAAGCGGTTACAACCTGGTCCAGTTTTGCCAGGATTTGATTCATTACTTCCGCCGGGTCCTGACCCTGAAATTCAGCCCGGACTTGGAAAAGCATTTTTCCCGGGAAATGACCGACCAGGAATTGGACACTATTAAAAAACACAGCAAATTAATAGAATCTTCGAAAGAAACCGAAAAAATAATTAAAATAATCAGGTCATTAATTGAGGCTTATACTCAGATGCGCTATTCGCCCTTTACCTTGGTTCCTTTGGAAGTGGCGATTATTGAGAATCTTAAATAGAGGTTTTAGGTTTTAGGCGTTAGGTTTAAAATGAAAAAAATAAAAAAGGGCAGTTCATTATTAAACTGCCCTTTTGGGGGTGGCGGTGGGTAGCGAAATCACCGCCGCGTTTTGCTTTTGCCCGGAGGTGGCCTTTTCACGGTTCCTTTATTGTCTTTTTCTTTTTCTGCTCTAATCTTTTCTATTTCCTCTTGAATTTTAATATTGATAAATTCTGTCCTGTCTTCATGGAACATAAGTTTCCTCCTTAAAATATGAATTTATTTTAATGTCCAGATTTACCTCAATTCAAGCAGATTTTTGCGCGCTTGTCAATGATTTGCAAAATATAACATTTTATAGACGATCGTCTAAAACTTGTTATACTTTTTAATTGAATTTGTCAAATGCGTCTATTCGTCAACGCTTTCGGATACATAGATTCAGAAATTCGGATGTGCCTATTCGTTAATGCTTTCGGATACATAGATTCAGA
>CAYZYY010000047.1:0-3472 GCA_964482855.1 uncultured Candidatus Saccharibacteria bacterium
GTTATTATGGGCTGTTACGGCATCGGTTTGAGTCGGTTGATGGGCGCCATAGTGGAAGTGTACCACGACGATGGCGGAATCCTCTGGCCGGAGGCGGTCGCGCCCTTCGTTCTACATCTGATTAATTTGAAAAAAGACGCCGGCGAGGCCGAAAAACTTTATAACACTTTACAAAAATCAGGCATTGAGGTAATATATGACGACCGCCGTGACGTTGCAGCCGGCGAAAAATTTGCCGACGCCGACTTGATTGGCGTTCCTTATAGGGCAATTATCAGTGAAAAGACCGGGAAAAAGATTGAGCTTAAGAGGCGGAGTGAAAAGAAAGCGAGATTAGTTGATGAAAAAGAGTTGGTAAAGATATTAGGAAAAAGTTAAAGTTCAAAACTAATTAATATTTAATAATAAACTTTTGAATTTTGATTTGAACTTTTGACTTAAACTCTCCGGGGACCTGCTTCGCGTAACTGCATTTTGACTTTTGAACTATGATGTTTGATTATTTCATCAAAGACATAGGCATAGATTTAGGAACGGCAAATTCTTTGGTTTATTTGAAAGGCCAGGGAATCGTTCTTAATGAGCCTTCAATAGCCGCGATAAATAACAAAACCGGCCAGGTGGTGGCAATCGGGGAAGAAGCGAAAAAAATGGTGGGCCGGACGCCGAGCCACATTTCGGTCATCAAACCTTTGGTGAACGCCGTAATTTCCGATTTCGAAATGACCCAGGAGATTCTCCGCCACTTCATGAAAAAAGTGAAGAATAACGGGGTATTCAATTATTGCCGGGCGATTATCAGCATTCCCACCAATCTGACGGAAGTGGAAAGAAAATCCGTTGAAGACGCGGCTTTCTCCGCGGGAGCGGCCAAGGCTTACTTGATTGAAGAACCGATTGCCGCCGCCCTGGGAGCGAGATTGCCGATTGACGAGCCCACGGCCAGCATGATCGTTGATATTGGCGGCGGGACCACGGAAATAGCCGTCATTTCAATGGGAGGAATAGTGATATCAAAGAGTTTAAAAGTTGCCGGTGATAAATTTAACGAAGACATCATCAGATTCATTCGCGATGAATTCAAGCTGGTCATAGGGGAACCGACCGCCGAAGAACTGAAAATGACCATCGGTTCCGCCGTTCCTCTCGATGAAAAATTGGACATGCTTATTCAGGGCAGGGATATGACGACCGGTTTGCCCAGGGAGGTCGCGGTTAAGAGCAACCAGATAAGGATGGCTATAGTCCGCTCCTTGCGTTCAATAATAGATTCTACCAAGGAAATAATCGAAGCGACCCCGCCGGAGCTGGTGGGCGACATATTGAAAACGGGAATTCATCTTTGCGGAGGGGGAAGCCTGTTAAGAGGGGTAGACCAGTTAATAGAGAAGGAAATTTCGGTAAAAGCGGCGGTAATCGAAGATGCCCTGACGTGCGTGGCCCGAGGGACGGGTGTGGCAATTGAAGACATTAAAGGCCATTCGCGGTTTTTCGCGAACGTTTTCAAACCGATGGAGATAAACATATAAAGGGCTTGGTTTCCCGCTAAGCGGGAATTACCAAACCTTTACCCCGCCTGCGGCGGGGTACTGAGTTTTAAAACTAAATTTCCTTCGTCGGTAACGACTCGGAAATTTAGATAAAAATCGTATGGGTGGAGTACCGGTAAAACATCATACTAAATCAAAAGTAGGAAGACGCAGGTCGCATTTAGCTTTAAAGCAGGCCAAAATTTTTGTTTGTCCGGAATGCGGCGCCCCGATTTTGCCTCACAGAATTTGCGGAAAATGCGGAAGTTATAAAGGAAAAGTCGTTAAAAAGCCGAAATTGAAGATTAAAAAATGAAGTGTTTGAACTTAATTTTTGAGCTTACCGAAAGTAGTGAAAAAAATTCAGATATCAAACCTTTAACCCAGCCCATATTTTACGAAACAATTTTTTACGAGTTATTTATTTCAAGACTAAACGAACAATAACTCTTAAAAAATTGTCTAAAAGACAATTTTTTGAAGGAATTATTTGGTAAAATATGAGCTGGGTGCTCAATGTTGCAGCTAAATTTATTACGCTTCGCATTGGGCTCAGCTTATAAATTTAGATAACATTGGTATGGCCACGAGACATTTAGCCCGCTCAATAGTTCTTCAGTCCTTGTATGAATGGGATTTTTATAACCGTAAAACCGACCTTACGAAAATCATTGAACGTAATTTGAAGGAATTCGGCCCCGGCATAGACGAACCGGAATTTGCCTGGAGAATAGCCGATGGAATTATTAAAAATTTCGACAATTTGAACAAAATTATAGAAAAAGCGGCGCCCGAATGGCCCCTAAATCAGATTTCAATCATTGACAGAAACGTATTAAGGGTGGGATTATATGAATTGCTGTTCGCCGACCCTGAAGAAGTGCCGGCGAAAGTCGCCATTAACGAAGCCATTGAATTGGCGAAAAATTACGGCGGTCCCAATTCCGGCAGGTTTATCAACGGAGTTCTGGGAACGGTTTATAAAGAGCTTTCTCAAAATTCTCAAGCTGATAAGCGCTGAGAATTTTATAAGAAAGCCTTTACCCCGCTCTCTATGCGGATAAAATAAGACAAGATTTATAATTTTTTATAATTGATTTTAACAAAATATTTTTCTATAATTTAACACGCTTAGAGGGCGGGGTGCTCAATTTTATAATTACTCCCTCCACTCGTAAATAAAATTCGCATGCAAAAAAGATCAAAAGAAAAACAGGAACGCGCTTTGGGAATGAAACTCTTTTTGAAAGGGGAGCGTTGTAATTCGCCGAAATGCGCGATGGTCAGAAAACCCAACCGGCCGGGAATTCACGGCAACAAACGCCGACGGAGAAACGTTTCCGAGTACGGCGCCCAGCTTTTGGAAAAGCAAAGAATGAGAGTAGGTTATGGACTTCAGGAAGCTCAGATGGCGAAGATTGTCCAGAAGGCCTTTAAGAAACCCGGCGCGGTCAGTGAAACCATTGTCAGTTATCTTGAGCGCCAGTTTTCAAACGTGGTTTTCCGTTTGGGGCTGGCTTCCTCGCGGATTGTTGCCAGGCAGTTAATCAGTCACGGGCATATTTGGGTTAATGGGAAAAAAATCACCAGTTCTTTTTATTTCGTAAAAAAAGGGGACGTGATTTCCATAAAGCCGTCTTCCCAAAACCTCTTGATTTTTAAGGATTTACCCGTTAAACTTAAAAAATACGAACCGCCTCAATGGCTATTTCTTGACAAGGAAAAACTGGAAGGGAAAGTTCTGTCTTTGCCGGGAGACGTTGAACTTCCTTTTGATATAAATCTGGTGGTTGATTATTACAGTAAATAGCAGTATCCGAAAGCGTTAACGAATGCGCACATCCGAATAATTATAAATATATCCCAATTAAGGATACATCCGAATAAACATAAATATTTGTAGATTCGGATGGATTCGTAGTTTTGGATCGCGTTTTAATGGA
>CAYZYY010000048.1:0-3397 GCA_964482855.1 uncultured Candidatus Saccharibacteria bacterium
CACCTTTCCTATCAACTTCCCGAAAAACTTACAAAATATCTTCTTAAAAACAAAGGGTATAGGGTTATATTTCTCTACCGCAAAAACCTCCTCAGAAGCGTAGTGTCCACGTCCATTGCCAAACAAACGAAAGTATGGACACCAGAAGAAAAAGAACAGAAAGGAGAACTGAAATTTCTTGAGCCGCTGAACATTAAAGAGATGCGGGAAGAGATTGATTACTTAAAACATAGCCTCGATACCTATCTCTCAATGGCGCGACAGGCAAAAACGCCACTATTTGAGATAACTTATGAAGATTTATTCGCTGCTTCCGAAGATGAAGGGTTGGAAAAAGTGAAAGAAATCTTTGAATTTCTTGGTCTTGATTTTCCAGAAAATAAGTTAAAAAATATTCAAAAATTACTCTCGCCAAAACGGAAAATGACAAATAACAAAACATATAACCTCATTCCCAACATTCGGAAAATAGAAAAGGAACTCGGGTCTGAAGAGAACGGTTTTCTTTTCAAATAGGCTCCAGGAAGCCGCGGCCGCAGTGGAGCCCCCAAAATACCACAAAAAATGAAGAGGAAAAATCATAATTTTAAACCCAGTCCAAATCAAATTTTATTTCTAAAAACATACAATTAAACATATGTTTTTCCGTATGATTAATCATATAATTCATCATATAGTAATTTAAAGAAATAAGTATTCCATAACCAAAAATTAAATGCCTTATAAATACGCCTATATTACCTGTTGTTTAATTCTTTTTTTTATTTGGCTTTTGATATTCCTGAAAAGGAAAAATTTGCGCCGGGAAATGCTGTGGGCGAGTTTTTGGGGAATGCCTTTCGGTTTTATTGATTTTTTCCTCATACCAACGTATTGGAACCCCGATTCGCTTTTCGGCTTCACGAAAAAATACGGCGTAGGCGTGGAAAGTTTTATTTTCCTTTTTCTCATGGCCGGCATTGCTTCGGTTATTTACGAATTTTTGCGGAAAAAGAAACCGGTAAAATCGGTTTACGGCGGCCGTTCCCATTTTTGGCTGCTCGTTTTCATTCCGCTTGCCTATGTCGCCATGTCAATTTTGTTTCCTTCAAAAGCGGCCTACAATTTAATACTCGTCGGCGCGGCCGGAGCCCTTGCCACGATTTATTTACGCCGGGATTTATGGAAACAAATATTGGCCAGCGCTTTCATTTTCAGCTTTCTGTATTTCGGGGTATTCGTTTTAATAAATTTGATGTTCAAAGGTTGGGTGGAAAATTTTTACAACCTAAAAAATACCTGGGGTATTTTGGTTTTGGGGGTCCCGCTGGAAGAAATCGGGATTGCCTTTTTCGCCGGCGCTTTCTGGTCTACAATTTACGAATACACGAAATCTTATCGCGAGAAGAAAATTGCTTAATTATGCCCTTGCCTTGACCGCCAGAGAACGTTTATACTATATAAATAATTCAGATAACCGGACTATTCACGCCTTTTTACATGAAAAACAATCACTTTATTAATGAAGACGTGGACGATATACTCCATCAAATAAGATTCGAAAAGAAAAAACGGCTTGAATTGTTTTTTTCTTTGCCTCACAATCTGCGGGCGCAAATTCTGTTGCGTCTGAGCAGGCGCGTCTTGGGCGATTTATTGTCCCGCGTGCCGGACGATGAGCTACTTCCCGTTCTGGAACATCTTGACCCTGATGAAGCGACCGACGTATTACAAACATTACCTTCCCACCGCCAGAAAAAAATCCTGCTGGTACTAAGCGACAATCTTAAGCGCGACGTCGAAATCCTCTCTCGGTTTGACCCCCAGACCGCCGCCGGCATCATGAACCTTGATTATATCCAGGTGGACGAAAACGACAGGATGTCGGAGGTTGCCAAAAGATTCAAAACGCACGAAAAAAAGACCGGCCGCCTTCCCGCCATCATCGTCATGAGAAACGGAAAAGTCGGCGGCTATCTGCCCGGCCATGAACTTGGTTTTGGCAGACCGAATGAACGGCTCGGAAAATACGTCCGCCGGATACATACCATTAAACACGACGCCAGCCACAAGGAGGTCTTGTCAACTTTCAAAGAACACCCCCATAACAAACTCGTGGTTACGGGCGAAGAAGAAAATATTTTGGGAATAATCTATTCCGACGACATTCTGCGTATTCTCCAAAAGCAGGAATCCGCTTCGCTTTACGATTTTGCCGGCGTTCACGACGAAGAAGCGGTCTACGACGACGCAATGGTAAAAGTGAAATTCCGCTACAAGTGGCTCATTATCAACCTGGGAACGGCCTTTTTGGCTGCGTTTACCGTCGGCCTTTTCGACGAAACCATTTCGAAATACGTGCTTTTGGCCGTCTATATGCCGATCGTGGCGGGCATGGGCGGCAACGCCGCCACCCAGACCCTCGCGGTCATAGTAAGGGGCATCGCCTTGAGACAAATCCAATTAAAAAACAGCGTCAAGACGTTGCTGCGTGAACTCGGTGCCGGCTTCGTAAACGGTTTGATTAACGGAGGTCTAGCCATAGCGGTCGTAGCAATGCTCAGCCGCGACCTGAAAATCGCGATTATTCTGGCTCTCGCCATAATCATCAATCTTTTGGTAGCCAGCTTCTTCGGTACCGTAGTGCCGCTCATAATGAAGCGGTTAGGGAAAGACCCTGCCACCTCGGCAATCATTTTCATTACGACCGCAACCGACACTTTGGGATTCCTCATCTTTCTGGGACTGGCAACATTGATTTTAACTTAAAGAAAAGGCTTAATATTGTACTTTCCGCTTAATTCTGCTTTATTTATTAGGATAACGGGATGAATTCAACGGGGCGTAGTGTAATGGTAGCACGAGTCCTTTGGGAGGATTTAGCCCGAGTTCAAATCTCGGCGCCCCGACCAAGCAAAAAAACACCCCTTAGAAGGGGTGTTTTAATAATCCGAATTCGCTATTTTCATTCCGAGTCAAACACTTTCATTGCCTCATTGAATTTTTCATTTAGTTCATTAATCGCCCTGGCTTCCTCGTTCATTTTATCAATCAATTCCGAAACTTTATCCCCGTCGCCCTTACCCAGGAATTTATCCCTTAAAACTTCCAAAAGCTGGTTAAGATAATCGTTATAAGTAATCAAACGGCTAATCAACGTGGTTTCCGAACTTATTGCCTGTAAAGCGACTTGGGAGGCTGAAGCCGGAGAAATCTGGGAAAGATTATTAGCCATTGTTTCCAATCGAAGCGATAAGTTTATGGCTTTTTCTCTGGCTTCCTTGTTGCGTTCCAATTCCCGAGATATCAAAACCAGGGCCTCAGTATATTTTTGTTCCCTGTCAAGCCGGGCAATTTCTTCAAAACTGCCCGTTGATTCGGCGGAAATCGCCACAATCTCGGAGGCAATCGAAGACGC
>CAYZYY010000049.1:0-3212 GCA_964482855.1 uncultured Candidatus Saccharibacteria bacterium
AACCAATGACCTCTTCGGTGTAAACGAAGCGCTCTGCCAACTGAGCTAGCCGCCCAATATTCGCATTATAAAAAAATCCCAGCATTAATTCAAGAATTAATGCTGGGATTATCATTGTGCCCTCGACAGGAATCGTCCAGCCATTCGACTGGACGCCCTATCGGATGATAGGGCGAACCCTAAAACTATGTACCCCCAGCAGGAATCGAACCCGCATCTTGGGCTCCGGAAGCCCACGTTCTATCCATTTAACTATGGGGGCGAAAATTAAAAAATCAATTCATAAACTATTCCTCCGATAAATATAAAAATTAAACCATAAATAATCAAGGGGTTGAGTTTTTTAAAAATTATCTTTTCAGGATTCAATCTTGACGCCTTCAGCCACATCCAAGCGATGAAAATACCTTCCAAAGCTATGAAAATCCCGCCCACCACTCCAACCAGCGACAAAAACCCCTGAAAGCCCCAGAAATATAATAGAGGGGGCAGGACGACTACCAGTAATCCGGTCAGGGACGCGGATAATTTCAAATCCATCTTCAAAGCGTCTCTGACGTTCAGGCCGATGATAATGTAAGAACTCCAAAGCGAAACCAGCCCGAAAACCCCGATAAGCGCCAGTATGTCCGGCGGTATCCGGCCGATTATCCCCGAAACCGCATCTTCGGAAACACCGCCCGAAAGCGCCAAAACCCCGAAAATGAACATCGCGTAAACCAGAGGCGGAAGCAAAGTCCCCAAAATAATCGGCTTTTTGGCCTTAACCGGGGATTGTTTCGTTTTTTGAAAATAACTGATAACCGCCGGAATGGCAACCCTGCCGCTCAGGGAAAAAAGAATCGCTCCGTAAGGAAGAAGGATGTTTTTCAAGCTGAAAATCGGAACGGAAATTACCTTTTCGAAATGTCCCAGCCCGTAACCGAAAATCACCGTAATTATAGCGACGATGCCCCCGGTGATTAAAAATTCGGAAAGGGCAATTCGTTTGACTCCCAAAAAAATGGCCGCTGAACCGAAAAACCAGAACACCAAAAGAGCGGAAGCGGGCGACGTTATTGGATGAATCAAATTGAAAAAACTCGTTGAAAGAACCAGATAAATCGTTAAGACGAAGAACATTCCCACGACCGTTATTAGAATTGAAGCCCAAAAACCCAATTTGCCCAGATAAATCCGGGCGTAACCCGGGAAGCGGTGGCGATTTCCCCCTTTTTCGGTCTTTAAAATCAAATCCGCGTACATTAAATGGATAAACAGGAAAACGGCGGTGAAAAGACCGAGATAAAACAAGCCGGTGGCGATTCCGGCTTTTTCGAAAACGAACGGCAGGGCGAAAATCCCCGCGCCAATGACCGTCCCCGCCAACAAACTGGCGGGCAGAATGACGTTTTTATACATTTAAATTTCTATTCTTCTTCCGGCGGCTCGGTGGCCCATTTTCTTACTATCCTTTCTTCAATGAACCAGAAAAAAGCGAAAATTAAAACCGTCAGAAAGGTGGTAAAAATCGCCAGTAAGTAAAATCTGAATCCGATTGCCATACCCACGGCCGCGGCCACCCAGAGTCCGGCGGCGGTCGTCAACCCTTTCAACTGAGAGCCGTGAAAAATTATCAAGCCGGCCCCGAGAAAACCCACGCCCACGACCACCTGCGACGGAATTCGGGAAAGTTCAAAGTTCGCGCCCGGGAATTTTTCCATCGCCATAATGGCAATAATCGTAAAAAAACTCGCCCCCAAACTCACCAAGGCAAAAGTTCTCATCCCGGCGGATTTCTTGGAAAGTT
Source organism: uncultured Candidatus Saccharibacteria bacterium (assembly GCA_964482855.1). Lineage (GTDB taxonomy): Bacteria > Patescibacteriota > Minisyncoccia > UBA6257 > UBA9933 > JAFGBB01. Next base: position 1,790 of record CAYZYY010000049.1, read on the forward strand.
CCCTTTCCAATCCGACCAAGGCGCCCAAGACGATTGCCAAAACAAGCTGAGCAAAGATTTCAATGTCGTTTCCTATCATGTAAAAATTTAAGCTTCGTAAACCTTGTCTCCTTCCCTGACTTTTTGGTCTACTTTTATTCCCACCTCCTGTCCTTTTTTGACGCTTTTAATGTCTTTATGGTCATACTGCATCGATTCAATCTCCTGGGCAAAATCGGTGTGAACTCCCTTGAAATTAAGGGTTCCGCCGACTTTCACCGCTTTCGTGAACTTGACTATCGCCACGCCAATTTTATCGTAGTAGTGGGTAATTTCGCCGATTGGTTTTTGTTCCGGCATATAAATAATGCCAAACTGCGAATGGATGCGAATACTGCAAAATTTATTTCCTGCATTCGTGGTATTCGTATGTAATTCGCATTTTTCGCATTGCCTGCGTTAGCTTCGACCTTTTTCCTTTTTTATCAGTTCCATTACTTTTGTTATCAGCTCCTTGGGGTCCTCGGAATAAACTATTTTGTCTTTCATTTCCTCGGCGCGGTGGGATTTCTCAATAATCATTTTAGCTAATTCGTCGGTTTCCCATTCGCCCTGTAAAATACCTATCGGCTTTTTGTCTTCAAAGGCGATTGTAAACTCGTTAATCGTTCCCATTCGTCCGCAGCCGACGACGACGGCGTCGGCAGCTCTCGTCAATAATAAATTGCGGCCGGAATATCCGGAGCCCGTGTAAATGATTAAGTCGTGATAATCTATTGGCAGGTCATACGCTTTAACGTGTTCTTTTTCCGAATCCGCCGGAGAAATACCCACGACGATTCCATTGGCTTCTTTGGCGCCCTTGGCTGCCCAGTAAGGAAAACCGGTTGTCGCTCCGTCAATTAAAACACCTCCCTGATGGATGATTTCTTTCCCGAGCGCCTCGGCGCGAGCAAAGGCGTCCTGACCGCAGTGGCCGGTCTCGGCCGCTCCGGAAACGCAAATTTTATATTTTGGATAACTGTTAACCATAATGCGAACTATGCTAACTTTTGCGAATACTGCGAATTTAAAACTCTTTTGGGTTTTAAATATTTATTTTGAAAATTAATAATCAGTCCAAGTTTTAAATTTTTTAATCTCAAATACCGTTGTACTTGATAATAATCATTTCTTTCTATAAATGGCTTGGCTTTTAATTCTAAAACTAATTTATTTTCTACAATGAAATCTGCCCAGTTGCTGCCGATATTTTCGTTATCTGTCTTTAAGGGAAGATGTTTCTCGCGTTCATATCTTATTTTTGCCGATTTCAACTCATTTTCCAATGCCTTGGCATACTGAAGCTCTCTACAAAATCTTCCTAAATTATTTTGAACTCTATAACATAATCCCACTATTTTATAAGATAACTCCGGATATATTATCTTTTTATTCGCAGTAT
>CAYZYY010000050.1:0-3142 GCA_964482855.1 uncultured Candidatus Saccharibacteria bacterium
TGAGTGCTCTTTCGTGGCCGCTCACACGGTTCGCTTTAAAGCGGCGTTTGAGGCCACACTATTAATATAGAACATTTCCAAAGCAAAATCAAAAACCCCCGCGCAAAGCGCGGGGGTAAATACTGGAAAGGTTTTCCTTAGATTTCCCCGGCCTTACGGCTGGAGATAAGGAAAACTCTGCACTCACTTACCTGTATTATAGGGCAAAACCGGTTTAATGTCAACAGAAAGAGTTTTTAACTCATCTTTATCTCAACGTCCACTCCGGCCGGCAAATTCAGATTAGACAGCGATTCAATGATTTTGGGATTGGGATTTAAAATGTCAATAAGGCGTTTGTGAACCCGGAGCTCAAACTGCTCCCGGGAATCCTTATGGACGAAAGTCGAACGATTTACGGTATAACGCTTGAATGCCGTAGGTAAAGGAATGGGACCGATAATTTCGGCGCCGTTCCTGACACTGATGTCAATAATCTGCCGGGAAGAACTGTCAATCAATTTATGGTCGTAGGACTTTATCCTCAATCGTAACTTTGACTGTTGTTCCACTTCTTTTTCCTTTTTAGGCATACCTGTATTTTTTGAATTTACTTATTTAAGATTTATTTAAGAATCTTAGTTACCACTCCGGCGCCAACGGTTTTACCTCCTTCGCGAATGGCAAATCTTTGCTTTTCTTCCAAAGCCACCGGCGCTATTAATTTAATCACCAGATTAACGGTATCGCCGGGCATTACCATTTCAATGCCTTCCGGCAAAACCACTTCCCCGGTCACGTCGGTAGTCCGAATGTAAAACTGAGGCTTATATCCTTTAAAGAACGGGGTATGCCGTCCACCTTCTTCTTTCCCGAGAACATAAACTTCCGCTTCAAATTCGGTATGGGGAGTAACGCTGCCAATCTTCGCCAAAACCTGTCCCCTTTCAACGTCTTCTTTTTTGAAGCCGCGAAGTAAAATACCGACGTTATCACCGGCTCTTCCTTCATCAAGAAGCTTGTTGAACATTTCAATGCCGGTAACCGTGGTTTTTTTGGTATCCCTGATGCCGATAATTTCTATTTCTTCGTTGATTTTAACCACGCCTCTTTCCACACGGCCGGTTACCACTGTTCCCCTGCCCTCAATGGAAAAAATGTCTTCTATGGGCATCAGGAAAGGTTTATCAACGTCCCTGGTCGGTTCCGGAATATACTCGTCAAGGGCCTTGACTAGTTCCAAAATCGGTTTGGCCGTTTCGTCATCGGCGGATTTCGCCTCAAGAGCTTTAAGAGCCGAGCCCCTGATTATCGGAGTTTCGTCTCCGGGGAATTTGTATTTTTTCAAAAGTTCCCTGATTTCGCTTTCAACCAAATCGATGAGTTCCGGATCGTCAACCTGGTCGGTTTTATTCAGGAAAACGATTATTGCCGGCACGCCTACCTGTCTGGCCAAGAGGATGTGTTCCCGCGTCTGGGGCATGGGGCCGTCAGCCGCTGAAACGACCAAAACCGCTCCGTCCATCTGGGCGGCGCCTGTAATCATATTCTTGATGTAGTCGGCGTGACCCGGAGCGTCAATGTGGGCGTAATGCCTCTTTTCCGTTTGATATTCCGAATGATGTAAAGCAATGGTAATGCCCCGGGCTTTTTCTTCCGGCGCATTATCAATTTGGTCAACGCCCTCTTCTTTATCAATAAGACCTTTTAAGTGAAGCACGTGCATGATGGCCGCCGTTAAAGTGGTCTTGCCGTGGTCAACATGACCGATAGTCCCGACGTTAACGTGGGATTTTGTCCGGTCAAATTTCGCTTTTTCTGCCATGTTCGCTAAAGCGAGTATCGATGCTAATATACAATTGAACCATTAGTATCATTAGTATAATTCGTATATTCGCATCGCTACTTTGTTATTTATTACGACTTTTTGATTTTATATTATTAATTATGAAGTTGTCAACCCCGCTAAACAAATTCTATTATCGCCATTTTTGCCCCGTCTTTTTTTCTCTGCTTTGAGGTTTTGATAATCCGAACATATCCGCCTTTTCTTTTTCGGTAACGGGGAGCAAGGGTAAAATAAACTTTCTGAGCGGCTTTTTTGCTTAATCGGGCGGTCAATAATCTTAAACTTGCCAGATTCTGTTTTTTTCCGAGGGTTATCGTTTTTTCCACCCCGGACTTAATTTCTTTGGCTTTGACTTCGGTCGTCTCCATTTTTTCCCTCAAAATCAGATTGTTGAGCAGACTTTTAAAAAGGGCCGTTCTTTGGCCTTTCTTTCGGTGAAATTTTTTTCCTTTTTTCAGGTGTCTCATTTCTTTTTGGCTTTCTTTTTTTCTTTTTTCTCTTTGGTCTCCTTGGTTTTAGTCTTGGCCCGGGATTTTATTTTTGGTTCCGCGATTTTCTTTTCCGATTCCTTTACTTCCATGGCGGAAACTTTCTCAAGATGGTCCTTTAAAACATTGGCCGCTTTGTGAAGGGCGTTTGAGGGAGAAATACTGCCGTCGGTCTCAATAATAATTCTCAGACGGTTAAAGTCGGTTCGTTCTCCCACTCGCATATTTTCAATGTTAAAATTAACCTTGACGACCGGACTAAAGATGGCGTCCAAAGCGATTGTTTTAATGGGCAGTTTGTCAATTTTTCTGGCTTCCACCGGAACATATCCCAATCCCTTTTCCACCGTTAATTCCATATCAAGCTCGGCGTTTTTATTGGTCAGGGTGGCAATAAGGGCGTCGGGATTAACCACTTCCACTTGGGCATTGGTCTTTATGTCTTTAGCCGTTACCTTTTTCTCTCCTTTTACCTTAAGTGTTAAAATTTGGGGCTCGGAAGCGTAAAAGCGAAAGCGAACCTTTTTAAGATTGAGCGTTATTTCCACGACATCTTCCATTACTCCGGAAATCGTTGAAAATTCATGCTCCACTCCCTTAATTTTTATCTGGGTGATTGCCGCGCCGGCCAATGAAGAGAAAAGGGCGCGGCGTAAAGCATTGCCCAATGTCAGTCCGTAACCGGTGTAAAGCCCTTCAATTTCAAAAATACCTTCCGTATCGTTTTCGGAAATTTTTTTAATTTTTACGGTTTCACTTAAATGGGTATACTCCATTAAAACGCGATCCAAAACTACGAATCCATCCGAATCTACAAATATTTATG
>CAYZYY010000051.1:0-2857 GCA_964482855.1 uncultured Candidatus Saccharibacteria bacterium
CTGAACATTCCTTTTTTAACCTGGGATTTCCAGAAAGAATTCAAAAAAGCCGTGGTGGACGACTTCATCCAGGGATATAAAAAAGGAATCACGCCCAACCCCTGCGTTGTTTGCAACCCCGAAATCAAGTTCGGCTTGTTTTTGAAAAAAGCGCTGAAGGAAGGAGCCGACTATATTGCGACAGGACACTACGTACGTTTAGTTTCCAGGAATATTTCTACCGGAACCGGATATTCTTCGGCTCCAGCGGCCGAAGACGTCCTTGACTCTCGGCGCGGCGACCCCGCCGATGGCGGGGACCAAGCTCGCCGCGCCTCCGAGACATTCCGCACGAAACATTCTGGAAACCTTATTTTCTCTTTGTTGACGGCCAAAGACAAAAACAAAGACCAATCGTATTTTTTGTGGAAGCTGAACCAGGAGCAGTTGAAACACTGCCTTTTCCCGCTCGGCAATTACACTAAAGAGCGGGTCAGGGAGATTGCCAAGAAAAATAAATTACCCGTGGCATATAAGAAAGAAAGCCAGGAAATTTGTTTTATTAAAGACGCCGACACGCGCGGATTTTTGAAAAAATGGATTAAGGCGAAAAAAGGAGAAATTATCGATTTAAAAACCAATAAAAAAATAGCTGAGCACCAGGGCGCGCAGTTTTACACAATCGGTCAGAGAGCGCCGGTGGGCGGCACCGGGCCCTACTACATCATTGGAAAAGATTTGAAGAAAAATAAACTTTTTGTTATTCCTGGGAATGATTCGCGATTATTTTCAAAAACAGCCGAACTAAAAGACGTGAATTGGATTTCGGGTTATGAACCGAAATTGCCGATGAATGTTTCGATAAAAATCAGATACCAAAGCCCATCCAGTCGAGCAATAATTACTGAAATTAAAAAAGACAGAAGTCCGCGTCGTTCCGCGTTCAGGTCTGCGACTGTCCGCGCGCTTTTTGTCAAAGGACAAAAAGCGATTACTCCGGGCCAGAGCGCGGTTTTCTACCGTGCCCGCCGTAGCTTTAGCGGAGGAGGGCAGTGTCGCCGTAGCCCTGGCGAAGGCGGGCGGGGTAAGTATGAGCTTCTTGGCGGAGGGATTATAATATGAGAATATACGACGTTGTTTTTTACGCGGCCGGGTTTTTCATTTTGGGAGTGCTGGCAGCGAGCTCGGGCCTGAGTTTCCCAATTGTTTTAATGGCGGCGCTTTTGGGCGCTGTTTTATTTTTATTTTTCTGGTATTTCAACAAATCAAGGCGTATCTTCTTTTTGGCTGGATTGTGTTTATTCGTCATTATGGGCGCTTTTTATTATTTCTGGCACGACGGCCACCAGATTAAAAAAACCAATATGATTTTCGGCGAAAAAATCGATTTTCAGGGCGTGGTAATGAAATATCCGGAAAAAGGCGATACGCAGAAATTAACCGTGAAACTGCAGCCGCCTTATTCGGGCCGGGTTTTGGTTGAAACCCAGCGATACCCCGAGTTTGACTATGGGGACCTGATTGGATTCAAGGGTAAAATCAAAAAGCCCGATGATTCGGGCTACGCCAATTATCTGGCCAAGGAGGGAATCTCGGGTACGGTTTCTTTTCCGGGGACGGAATTAACAGCCAAAAACCGGGACTCAACGATGAAAGCCGCCCTTTTTAAACTGAGAGAAAAACTGATTCTGATTTTTCAGAAAACCCTGCCTTCGGAAAAAGCCGCTTTTCTGGCCGGCATTACTTTGGGCGAGAGAGCGGAGTTTTCGAAGGAATTCAAAGAAGCAATGAGTTCTTCGGGCACCACTCATTTGGTGGCGCTTTCCGGCTATAATATTACGGTTATCGTCATGGCGGCTTTCGTCTTTTTCAATTCTTTTCTCCGCCGGCGGCTGACCTTTTTTCTTACTGTTTTGGCGATTTTCGGCTTCGTGCTGATGACCGGCGCCGAGGCCTCGGTGGTCAGGGCGGCGGTGATGGGCTTTATCGCGCTTTTGGCGGCGCAGGCGGGCCGGGTTTACAGCGCGCGCAACGCCATCGTTCTGGCGGCGCTTTTCATGGTTCTAATCAATCCCAAGGTTTTGTACTTTGACGTCGGGTTCCAGTTGTCTTTTTTTGCCTTAGTGGGAATCGTTTACCTTTTACCGGCAGTCAAGGAATTTTTCAAACTGTCCGAGGACCCGGGTTTCCTTTCCTGGAAAGAAAATTTTTTGCTCACTTTTTCCGCCCAGGCGTTCGTTCTGCCCGTTCTGGTTTTGAATTTCGGGAAATTTTCCCCGGTTTCTTTACTGGCGAATATTCTAATCCTTGAAGCCGTTCCCTTGACCATGGCTTTCGGATTCATCACCGGTTTTTTGGGGTTCTTCTCCCATTATCTCGCTTTGGTATTCAGCTGGTTTGCCGATTTAATGCTTTCTTACGAAGTTTTCATCATCAAGTTTTTCGGGCAATGGAGCGTTTTTCAGATAAGCGCTTTCGGCGTTATCCTCGCCGCGATTTATTATTTAGCGTTAACGTGTTTCATTCTTATTTCCCGCCGGAACCGGACTATGGTATAAAAAAACAATGGAGAACGTTCACAAAAAATATAATTGGATTTTTTTATTCATTTCATTCCTTTTTATTTTTGATTTTTTCATCTGGGGGGAAATTTCATTCAACGCCCCGAATGAAAACCCCGAGATTTATTTTCTGGACGTGGGGCAAGGGGACTCGGAACTGGTAGTTTTGCCCGGAGGGGTGAAATTTTTGATTGACGCCGGGCCCGGAAACAAGATTTTATCCCAAATAGATTTGATTTTCAGCCCTTTTAAGCGCTATTTTGACGTTGCCCTCATTTCTCACGCGGAAAAGGACCATTTTGCCGGCCTGATTGACG
>CAYZYY010000052.1:0-2777 GCA_964482855.1 uncultured Candidatus Saccharibacteria bacterium
TAAGTTTGACAAAAATTTAATCATTTGCTAATTTATGGTTTAAGCCATTTTGATTATTACAATCAAGGAGAGGAGGAGAGGACTATGACAAGGAGAATAGCGGCAGTGGTTGTTTTTTTGGTGATTTTTGGCCCGCCAGCTGGTTTTGCAGGCACGAGATGCTTGGTTTTTTATGATTGCCGTTTTTGTTTGCGCGGCAACACTTTAAGCATTGTTGCCGAACATGAAGGCAGAGAAGTATACCGGGCCAGCTATAATGCGGGTGAATATCAGGTAACAGTCGTTGAGGAGGGCGAATTTTTTTTGTATTTCGTTGTCCATAGAATTGACACTGACTGGCGGCAGGAAACCAACGTGGCTTTTTTGGCCAATTGGGGGGCGTTTGAGAATATAGAAGGGAAAATGAAAATAGAATTGGATTGCCGCCCCAGTCCTTTCAGAAGTTATCCGATAGCCAAGAATCATGTTTTAGAATTTTTAGCCCAAAAAAATACGGGTGGGACGCAGGACGTTCCACCCGTTTTTTCATTGTCGAAATATTTATAAAAAAGCCGCATTGGGTTGCTGCGGCTTGAGAAATTAGTCAAGGGTGAATTTACTCCCTTTGTTGTTTTTTCTATAATACTCTGCTAGGATTTCTCCAGCGCCATTTTGATTTTATTCTTCAGCTCGGTCAGGTCGAATGACTTGATGACGAAGAAATCGGCCGCGATTGATGCCATATCCTCCTTGAAAGTGTCGTAGGCCGTGCAGAGAATCACAGGGAGATTATAGAATTTATTCCGAATGTCCCGGAGCAAATCCAGACCGTCATAATCAACCATTCTGATATCCAGGACCACCAGATCCGGATTTTCGTCTTCAATCCTTTCAAGTAATTCCAGACCACTATCAGCGGTGATAACTTCGTATCCGGCCTCGGTCAACTCTTCTGAGTAAAGAAACCGGATATGCTCCTCGTCGTCAACGATAAGTATTTTTGCCATTTTTCCCTCCTTTGTAGGTGGTGGGCGAGAAAGTCAACCCAGTGAATCAAGTCAATTTAGAGAAGCTATAGTATATCCGCAATCAATTTTTTAAACTCTCCTTTTCTGAAGAAAAGCCAGGCGCGGGCCGCAGGTAAGGTATGGCATTTTTCCGGGATGTGGTATCTAAGGGGTTGGAGAGTCCGCGCGACTATAGCCGGACTAATTTTTTCCGCCAAGTAAAATAATAATGTAGGCAGATTGGGAAAGATCAGGACGACAATTTCATCCTCGGTCACACCCAAATATTCCTTTACTTCCGGAGCCAACGCATTGGTTTTCTCCAAATGCTTTCCGGATGATATTTTCAATTTTAGGAACGCACCGAGATCCAGTAATAAGAGGGCTTGATGAGTGGCGAATCCTTGAAGGTTGAATTCTTCCCCGACTTTGGTTGCCCTTAACAGGGTTAAATTGGAATTGGATGAGACGGTCAAGAATTTTTCGCTTTCCCTCGTTACCCGGCTGAATCGCGACAGGCATTTTTCCGGTACGCGAACGTTATATAATCGGTAAATTCTACTGCTGGTTTGCATGCCGGCCCCTTTGCCTTTTCCCGGTCGTTGTCTTTCTTCGGTCATTTCAATTACGCCGCCGTTTGGCATAATTATTTTTGCCAGATATTTAAACTCTGCCATTTTTCCCTCCTTTTTATTTTATGTTTATTTTTTTGTGTTTGTTGGTTTTAGCTTGAATTATTTAATGTTACTCTTATTTTTAGTTTTGTCAAGAAAAAATACGTATTTTAATACGTATTTAAATAAGTATTTTTTGTCTTTTCTATCATCTTTTCCAAACCGAATTCCGCTTCGGCCCGAGCGCGCGCCCGGGCGCCTAATTCCCTTTGCAACTCCTGGTTTTCAATTAATTCTTTTATTTTTTTTGCCAGCTGTTCCGGGTTTTTGGCTTCAGCCAAAAGTCCGGTTTCCCCGTCTACAATCAGTTCTGGATTGCCCCCCACCCGCGTGGCCACGATCGGCAGGCCGGCTTGCATGGCCTCAAGCAGAGTGTAAGCCAAACCTTCTTTGACCGATGAGCAGACGTAAATGTCAAAAGCGGACAAAAATTCCGCGGCCTGGTTGATATTTTTGTTTCCGGCTAAAATGAAATGATTTTCTACATTATATTTTTTAATGATTTTTTCCAGTCTTTTTCTTTCCGGGCCTTCACCAATAATAACGACTGTAATTGGTAATTGGTAATTGGTAACTAGAATGTGAGTCGCCTCTATTAAATATTCCAGGCCTTTAGTAGGATAAAGATTGGCAATGGAGCCGATTAAGATTGCCGATTGACGATTGACGATTGACGATTGACGATTTTTAATTCGTAATTCGTAATTTGTAATTCGTAATTGATTGCGAGCTTCGTTTCGGGGTAGAAATTTTATCGGCTCCAGGCCGTTATGGATGGTGATTAGTTTTTTCGGGTTGCAAATTTTTTCTTTAACAGCTGTCTGGTAATCAAACTCGGAGACGCAAATGATTTTATTTTTGAAACCGGCGGTTAATTTTTCCGCGTATTTATAGAAAAATTTTTTCCCGGGCGATAGGGGTTCGTTAAAGACCCAGCCGTGGACAGTGTAGATAACGCGAATAGGCCGCGAATTTTTATACGAATAGCCACGAATAATTTTCACGGCCAGAGAGCCGAGGATGGAAATTTTGGAGCTGTTTAAGTGGATGATGTCCGGTTTGGTTTTTTTTATTAGTTTGATAATCTGGATTAGGGCCAGCAGATCGGAAAGCGGGG
>CAYZYY010000053.1:0-2631 GCA_964482855.1 uncultured Candidatus Saccharibacteria bacterium
GCGCCATAAACCACTCGGCCAACCCTCCTAGGTTATTTTTTCACCATATGGATAACCCTCTGGGGAAAAGGAATTTCTATTTTGTTTTTGTCAAAAGCGATTTTCAATCTTTTTCTCAATTCGCCGGTAACGTCCCACTGCTTAAGGGGCTTGGTTTCCCCCAATATTTTTATCATTACCGCAGAATCGGCGAAGTCGTCCACCCGCAAGAATTGCGGGGGCTTGGTTATGAACTCCTTCCACTCCGAGTCCTGGGCCAGTTTATTACCGACTTCATTGACCACTTTGATGACTTTTTCCAGGTCCGCGGCGTAGGAAATCCCGATGCCGAGATTGACCCTAGCGAATTGATTGGAAAGATTGGAAGCGGTCTTAATTTCTCCGTTGGGAACGTGGTGAACCGTGCCGTCCATATCCCTTAAAACGGTGGTTCGCAAACTAATGTCTTCCACCGAACCGCAGGTAGTACCGAAGCAAACGACGTCGCCGACCCGGTATTGGTTTTCTAAAATAATGAACAGCCCGGAAATGACGTCGCGAATCAGATATTGACCGCCGAATCCGAAAGCCACGCCCGCGATGCCGGCCGCCGCCAGCATAGGCCCGATATTTACCCCTAAAGAAGATACAACCATCATTAAAGCCATTACCCAAATCAAAATTTTAAGGGTTCCGCCGAATACCCTGATAAGGGTATCTTCTCTCTTCTTCTCCGCTTCTTTGGTTAAAAAGTGGTCGGAAATTACCGATTTGCGCACTATTTTTTCAATGAAAATTCCCCCGAATTTGTGAAAAAGCCAGGCCACCACGATAATGACGGCAATTTTAATACCCTGAGAACTCAACCATGGAACGATATTTTGAATTATTTTTTCGCTGATTTCCGCCATTGTAAAAAATATAACATAAATCCCTAAAAAACAAAACCCCTCCGACAATAGTCGGAGGGGTTTTAAACAGTTGGGTCAAATTTACTGAGCCGGCTGAGCGGGTTCTTCGGGTTGCTGCGGCGGAGTCTGAGGTTCTTGCGGTTGAGCTTGCGGTTCGGAAGGCGTTTGCGTTTCTTCCGCTTTCTCTTCAACCATGGGAATGTTGCAAGTCGGGCAATTACCCGCTTCCTCAGAAGTGTGACCACACTGTGAACATTTATAAGCCATTTTAAAATTTAAACTTAATACTCTTTCCGCGGCCTACGACTATCGCCGCACTCAAAATCGCTTTGTCGGTTAAAGTTTAATAAAATGATATAGGAATAAACTATTTGTGTCAAGATATTTTTTTCTTATCAGCTTCTATTTTAATTTCTTCCTCTTTAATTGCTTGCCGAACCAACTTGCGTTTAACGTAAAAATTCATCAAAGAAAACGTAATCATGCTGGCGAAAACGATTCCAATGGTATTAACGATGAAAAGAAGAAAAGAGCCGCTGACAATTTGCCAGTTAAATCTGGCGATTCCAATGCCGATAACCGCCAAAGGAGGAATGAGAGCCACTGAGATGGCGATTCCCGGAAGGGTTTCGCTAAGCTGGGGTTTTACCAGAGCGAAAGAAGCGGCAAATCCGGCGATGATGGCGATACTCATATAAAGCAATGATGGTTCAATCCTGGAAATTATTTCCGGCGTCAGTTCCCCGCTTATCTGAGCGGAAAAAAACAGAGTAGCCAAGGCGGCGGCGGCTATTCCGAAAAACATTGATTTTAGAACCGTATAAAAAGAACGGGAAATCAGTTTAAAATCCGATATGGAAAAGCCGAGTGACAGCCCTAAAATTGAATACAAAACCGGGGCTATTAACATACTTCCAATAATAACCGCCACGTTGTTCAGCAAAAGCCCAAAGGTGGCCATCAAAACTGATAAAACAACCATAAGAAAAAAATCGTTGCTCGGGGCGCTTCCCGTCATTATCTTTTCCACGGCCGCTGACTTGTCTTTCTCGGTTAAATTATTGAATAAACTTAAAGGCATTTTAATTGTATTATAACCTATTTTTTGGATTTGTGAAGTTTTTGATATTTTGTGGACCCGGGGGGAATCCCTGCCTGCCGGCAGGCAGGGAACCCATATGTCCCGTATGATTCTGGTGGGCTTATGTGGACCTAGGCGGGATCGAACCGCCGCTCTCCTCATTGCAAATGAGGCGTTTTACCACTAAACTATAGGCCCGCCAGAACTATACGGGACCCTCGAAAATCTAATTCCGATACGAAAGATTTTCGAGACAAATGTAGTGCTTTGCCACTGAGCTACGGGCCCTTTATTTGCGGCTATTCTACCATAATGAACATACCGTGAACATACCATGGTATGTTCATAAATCTACTATGCGCGGAGTAAAACCCGATTATTGAACTATTGAGATTAATTTATTTTCTTTTTGCGCAATCGCAAAAGCTCAATGAACGCCGAGATTATGAAAATGATTTGCAAAACTATAAAAATGGCGCTTCCGATGCCGATGCTGTAAACGAGAAGGAAGAGCCCGCCAACTATGAACAGAATGTCCTGCTGGCGCTCGTTTTTGAGCCAAATGGCATAAGACGCAATCAAAAGTCCTATGATACCGGGTATGATGAGCATGAATTTAAGCGTGTTTGCGCCGCGTAGCTCCCGAATAAAATGAGGGAG
>CAYZYY010000054.1:0-2611 GCA_964482855.1 uncultured Candidatus Saccharibacteria bacterium
CCAGTTTATCCAATCGCTGGTCCGGAACCGCCACAATCCCGATATTCGGGTCAATGGTGGCAAACGGATAATTGGCGGTATTAACTTCCTGTTTGGTTAAAATATTAAAAAGCAAAGATTTGCCCACATTGGGCAAACCCACTATGCCTATAGATAATTTCATGGTTATTTTTAACGATAATTATTATTATCATAAATCATATTAATAAAAAAGGGAAAGGGCCACGAAATATCGTAGCCCTCTTAATAAAGTCCTTAATTAACGAAACTGCGAATTGGTCACGGTAGGACGGTAAGGTTTTCAATTAGCTGAGTTCCGATCATTAATTTATAATCAATTTCGGCTTCGTACTGGTTTTCATCAAAATCGGTGAGTATGCCCTTTGCGGTGTGTTTTTCAGCAGAATCAGCAGAATAAGTGATTACTACTTTCTTGCCGATTGCTGACTTCAGTTTTACTACGATATCCAAGTTCTCGCTTTTTAATGGGAAAGTTATATCGGCAATCTGATAATGATTACCTATATCGCGCCGCAAATCCAAGCGATTTCCGTTTTGATTTTCCCGAGGGACAACCCTGATTTTGCCGCTATCAAAAGCAGACAAAAGTTTCTCTCGCAGGCGTTTGGCAACATCTACCATTTTCTCACCTTTTTTAACTAAGCCGTTGAGGTTCAAGTAAACAATACGGGTACCGTCTGATTTGAAAACCGCTTCCTCCTCGTCATAACTCATTCCCGAAGGGACAAGCTGGATGCCTTTTTTCTTACAATACGCAAAGTCAATCACAACGGGTTCGTTTTTGGTACACGACCAAGGGTAACCTTTTTGACCGTCCGGTCCACCCGGTCCCGTAACCAAAGGAATGCTGATTGATACCTGGTCATCTCTTACTTCAGGCAAAACCTCGTTTAAATTACCGTCAAACATCGCCTTCACAAGAGGACCAAGATTCCTTAACCTTCTTACTACTGGTTGAAATTCCGGCTCACCCGGCCTGATGTTCATCTCGCACATGCGGATTCTTTTGGGACGCATTTTCGTATCCAAAGAAACAATACACCCGGGATACAGCACACAAGGCCGTAGAATCTGTTTTACTTTCAAAACCTCAATGAAAGGTTCTATGATCTGATGCCCTGCTATGCTTATTAATTCTTGCGTGTCCATGGGATGGGGTGAAATACTGCCCATCCCGCCGGTAATGGGATTGTCCTTGCTGGCCGGGCCGGCAAAACGTTCGGGATAATCCATGGCGGTGGGAAGTATTTGAAAGTTACCATTTTTATCCACAAATACGGTGAAACTGATTTCAACTCCTGCCATCCTTGATTCAATCAACAGCGGCCACATTTGAGCTTTACCAAAAATTTTTTTGTATTTGTCTCCGTAATCGGAAATGATTCCATCATAGACATCTTTGATTTGCCAAGCGTCAAGAACGATTCGAGATCCCTTACCTCCGGCACTGTAAGGATATTTAATGACAGCGCCGCCATAATTGTCTATCATATTTAGTACAACCGAAAGAACTTCTGAATAATCTCTCGCATCAACCTCGCGACAGTCATCGGCCACCGGCACATTGAAATCTAGACAAAGTCTTTTGCAGGCGATTTTATCTCCTTCTATGAAAGCCCCGGTCTTTGAAAAACCAGCGATTCGATCGCCAAAACCCATCTTTGCGACTTCGTCGACAAGTCCCTGATAAAATAAATCTTCCGGCATCGGAATCACATAATCGAGGAAACCGGCTTGGAATGCCGTACTAATAGATTGAGCGTATGAAGTGACCGAAGTCGATTCTGTAGAAATGAAACTGATTGGCCACTTCATAATTTTGGCAAATTCCGGCATAGCCGGCATGCCACGAATAACAAATCCATGAAAATCATCATTACCAGCTTGACTTTTAGCCGTGGATGTTACAACGGCACTTAGCAATGTTCGTCCATCCGTTCCAGCAAAACCGATTTTACAAGTCATAATAAGCCTCCTTTCATTTATTGAGATAATATTAATAAAACTTAAACAACTCACCCTTATTTACTTTTTTAAGAACAAACTCTCTTTCTTTGTTTTTCAATTACCAAAAAACACAAATCTTCTTTATAAAATATTAACAGATATAGGATTTGTGTCAATTTTTTTAATCAAAAAGTCTGATTTAAAAAACTTTCAAGTTCATTTCTATGGCTCTCAGGACGCGGTCGTAAGATTCTTCTTCGGTTCCTGACAATTGTTTATTATCATAGATTTCCTGCACGATTTTTTGGGATTTTTCGTAAATCGCGGCGATTTCCGGCTGATTAACCTTTTTCGCAAAATACTTATAAGGTCTCGCATTGAAGAAGTATTTCTTTCAAAAGGGTAAATTGAATCGGGTGCTTTTCCAGCGCTTTATTGTCGCGGTTAATCCATAATTCGCCCAATTCTTTAACGGTTTCGCGGTCAGCGCCTATAACCAGACGAGGAACCTTTTTGAGTTCTCCTCGGATATTCATGTGTTCCGATACAAAGTATTTTATCCTAGCCAATTTACCTTCTTCTATTTCTTTTTTAATGCAATTAAATTTTTTTTTCAACATTTTCGGCATCGGAACTCAAAGTA
>CAYZYY010000055.1:0-1169 GCA_964482855.1 uncultured Candidatus Saccharibacteria bacterium
ATTTCAATCCTGTCGGCATTTACAGGACCACCCGCAGGCTCAAACTGGAAACCGATGCCTCTCTCCGTTACTCTCACGGCCTGAGCCCCGCGCTCGTTGACAGGGGAATAGGCAGGGCAACCGAATTAATCGTCGAACTCTGTAAGGGAAAGCCCGGGCAAAGCGCCGGCGTCAATCCGCTCAAGCCCCGGGAAAGGGTCATCAAATTCGACGTGGACAGGTTTAACGAACTTATCGGTATCAATCTGGACGCCAAAACCTGCCAAAAATATCTCAATTTGCTCGGTTTTAAAATGAAACATTCCTCCGCGGTTCGCGGTTCGTCTTTTCTCGTGGAAGTTCCCGAACTGCGCCAGGACGTTGAGGAGTTCGAAGATTTGGCCGAGGAAGTCATCCGGCTTTACGGCTACAACCGGTTGAAGTCCGTGCCTCCGCACGTCCATCTTCAGGCCTCCGGATTCGAAGACCAAATCGTTTTAAAAGATAAAATCAGGAAAATCCTGACCGGAGCCGGACTGAACGAAATGTGTAATTATTCTTTCATCGCTGAAAATCATCTGGATTTTTGCCCGGACTGGAAAGAAAAGGCGATTGAACTGGAAAATCCGGTCAGTAGCCAGATGCAATATCTCCGGCCGTCCCTGGCGCCGCTGCTTATTAAAAACATCGACGACAATTTCCGTTTTTTTGACGAAATCAAGCTTTTCGAAATCGGAAAAGTTTTTGAAAAGAACGAGCCGGAAAGAACCGTTTTGGGTTTGGCCTTGGCTTCCAAAAGTAAAAAAGGGGAGATATTTTTCGAGCTCAAGGGACTTATCGAACAACTGTTCAGGAAAACCGGTCTGGTGGATTATCTGATGCCCGAACTTTCTTCTTCCTGTGATTATCTGGTTTCCGGAGAAATTTTAAAAATAGAGTCCGGCAAGGACGTACTGGGTTATCTGGGAAGAATAAACAAGGAGCTGACTTCTGGTAGCGAGGCGGTTTTGGCGGAAATTAACTTGGACGTTTTGCTGAGATTGGTGGAAGAAGAACACGAATACCGGCCCTTAGCCAAATACCCCTCAATAATGCGCGACGTTTCCATTCTGGTGGAACCGCGCGTCCGGATATTCAACGTCATCCGGGAAATTCAGCAAAGCGATTTGAAATTCATAGAAGACGTTGAC
>CAYZYY010000055.1:1269-2591 GCA_964482855.1 uncultured Candidatus Saccharibacteria bacterium
AATATACCAGATTAAAACTTTTACCGCTTGCTCCTCAAATATTAAAATCCTCACATACTCTTCAGGGAATATTAAAAAAGAAACAATTTGAAAGTTTAAAAACGAATAGCCGTTGGGAAAATGTTATGAAAGAAGTTATTTTTTATGAATTTTTTGCCGTTTTAGAAGGTGTTCGCGCCAAAGTGATTGTTAAAGAAATTCAAGGCGGAGAAAAGCACTTTTGGAGCGTAATTCCTTATTGGGGTATTGACAAAGAAAATAGTAGGAGAGTTTTACACGGTGGTGACCCTGAATATGATTAAACTAAAAAATGCCGCAGGGCGACATTCTTTAGAGACACTTGGTTACAGCTTGGATAGCCGTGACAGGGCCAAAGCCCTCCAAGCGTCAATTTCATTGTAATAGAATTTATATAAAAATACAAGAAGTTATCCACAGGCCGGTTTTTGATTAAAATTCAAAACCTCAACCATCTCGGTTGAGGTTTTTTAGGGGGTGTGGGATAATGAGTGAGTTGAAAAGTTGAAGGTTATAAAATTGAAAGGAATTGATAAATAACAAATTAAACATATGAAATTACTTCTTACTTCCAATGGGATTTCAAATCCGTCCATAGCGAAGTCTTTGAGAAAACTTTTGGGAAAGCCGTTTTCTAAATCTAAATTGGTATTCATTCCGACCGCGGCCAATATTAAATCAGAAGATAAAGACTGGCTAATCAGGGACTTAAATAACTGTAGTAAACTGGGTTTTAAAGAAATAGATATTTTAAATATTGACGCTACGCCCCAAAAGAAAATATGGCGGCCGCGCATAAAAGATGCGGATGTGCTTTTATTTGGAGGAGGGAACACTTTTTACCTTATGCATTGGCTTAAGAAATCGGGCCTCGCGAAAATGCTCCCCAAACTGCTTAAGACGAAAGTTTATGTGGGAATCAGCGCCGGAAGCGTTGCCACAGGACCAAATTTGTCTTCATTAAGGATTTTTTATAAAGAAAAAACAACCCGCCCTTACACGGAAGAGAGTTTAAAGTTTGTTAACTTTTACATCTGCCTACATCTTAATTCTCCTCATTTTCCTCTGGCGCGAAAAAATTATTTGGCAAAAATTGCCAAGAAGTTCAAGAAGCCGCTGTACGCGATAGACGACGATTCTGCCGTGGAGGTTATAAATGGAAAGATAAAACTGGTGGGTAGGGGGAAATATCTGATATTTTAAATGGCTCATAAATGGCTCAATTTGTTGAGCCATTTATTTTTGAATTAAAATGCGAACCTCAACCCCTTTTGGTTGAGGTTTTTTAGGGGGTGTGGGATAAT
>CAYZYY010000056.1:0-2462 GCA_964482855.1 uncultured Candidatus Saccharibacteria bacterium
TATCTTTGGGAGCAATTCAGATATTTGGGTAGCAGGCGCCTTTATCAAGCACCGGTTGATTCGGGGTATTTGGAGCATTCTTTTTCTCCAGACCAATTAAATGATATTCCCCATCCGTTTCTTTAAGATTGAAAAATATGAATGATTTAATTTTTAATTTTTTTCACAAAAGTACCAAGGTTAAAAACATTACGCCGTCCGTGCCTCCAAGTGAATGGCCGGATGAATGGAAGGTGATAGAATTAAAATCTTATCCGCGGCTTCAACAGATAATTTTACCGGAACCGGATAAACTCGATTTTTCTCTGGGCAGAAGTATTGTTAGTCGCCGGTCAGAACGCCAATTCGTACAAAAACCAATAAGCCTAAGACAGCTGAGCAACCTTTTATTCTATTCGGCCGGAATTATTGAAAAAGTAGGTGCCGACTGGAATAAAAGCCGCCGCGCTTATCCTTCGGGCGGAGCCCGTTATCCTTTGGAAATTTACCCGGTTATTTTTAAAGGTGAAGACGTAGAAAAAGGAATATATCATTATAATGTCAAAAAACACGGTTTGGAAAAACTACTGGGAGGCGATTATCGCGGTGAATTTCTGAAAATTATCGGGCAGGAAATGATTAATGAGGCCAATTTCCTTTTATTGATTTCAGCGGTTTTCCACCGCACGATTGCCAAATACAAAGATAGGGGTTACCGCTTGGTTTTAATAGAGGCGGGACATTTGGGGCAGAATATTTCTTTGGTATCTAATGCTATTGACCTGAAAACCTGCGCTTTGGGTGGTTTTTTGGACGATAAATGTGGGGAATTACTGGATATTGATAACGACGATGAGTCAATAATTTACGTTTTCGCCTGTGGATAAATTCTTGTTTACTATTGGGTAACGGTCAAATATAATGAATATATGGCCGAAATCAGGAAGAAATTCAATATTGGCAGATTTACCTTAAAAAACGCTCTTTTGTTGGTTTTATTAATGGTGGTAACTATAATAATTTCAGCAGTAGGTAAGCTGGTACGTTTCCAGATAAGCGATATTAATATTGCTCAAGCCCAAAACTGCTGGACGCAGTCTTCGTATAGTAGTTGCAGCGGCTGTGGCAGCGGCGGCGCTAGTAGCTGTTACGACGCTTCCTGTCGTCCCGACCCCGCCCATGACTGCAGTTATAATTGCGTTGCTTACGGCCAAGGTCCTAGTGGTAGTAATTGTAGTTGCGGCTATAATTGCATTTAAATACGGTATTGGAGGTATAATTGTTTTTATATAATTTTACTTTTGTTATGTTTTTCGCTAAAAAGAAATTAATATTTGGGGCGATAGCAGTTTTTTGCATACTAACTTTCTTATTTCTTATTTTAGAATCTTCGACTTTGGCTGGAAGCTTCTATGAGAAGGGGATGAATTATTTTAATAACGAAGATTACAGTGGGGCTGCCTTATCGTTTAAGATGGCAACCATCTTGGATGGTAAAAATGGGAAATATTTCGCCAACCTCGGCTACGCATACCATAGGCAAAACAACCAACGAGCTGAAGAAGCTTATCTGAAAGCCCTATCTCTTGGTTATGATGAACCGTTGCTTTACGCCAGCATGGGTTTATTTTATCAGGAGGGAAAAAAGGATTATGATTTGGCAATTCAATATTATAAAAAAGCCGTTGATTTCAATCCTCCTCAATACACTTTCGCTTATGATAATCTGATGAATCTTTTATTAATCCTCGGACGTGCTGACGAAGTCGTTCCCGTTGCGGAAAAATTGATCCAGATTTATCCGGAAAATACCATCGCTTTCTATTATCTTGGCACTTCTTATGATCTCAGTTTGCATTTTGAGGAAGCGGAAAAAGCCTTTAAGAAAGCGATTGAGTTGGAGCCCGGTAATCCGGCTTGGGTTGCCAAGTCGGCTGGAGTACTTTTAAATAAAGGCGACGTGAGCCAGGCTATTAAAGAATATGAAAAAGCTCTTGATTTAAATCCATCTTATGGCGCGGCCCTCTGTTCATTGGCTTATATTTTTACCTTTAGAGAAATAAACTACGAAAAAGCGATTACTTATGCCAATAAAGCCATTCGGGAGGAACCGGAAAGCATCTGGTTACCGGTTTGTTATTACAATCTTGGGTATGCTTATATAAATTCCGGGAATAAAGAAAACGCAAAATTGGCATTTGAGAATTATTTAAGAAACTTAAAAAATTCATCGGAGGACGGTCCTTATTATGAATACGTTCTGGATGCGGAAAATAAAATTAGAGAATTATCTCAATAATAATCATGGTTATTATTAAAAAAATTTATTTCCTGCTTAGCTTGCTAATTGTAATTTCATTTGTTTCACTCTTTGTATTGAGCGCTTCGCCGGTTTCAGCGGCCGGGTGCGAAAAACAGAATAACCCCTCCTTTTCTTCAGTTCTAAACTCAATAGCTTCTTTGATTGATAAAATCGCCGGGGA
>CAYZYY010000057.1:0-2422 GCA_964482855.1 uncultured Candidatus Saccharibacteria bacterium
AATATTAAAAGCCGGGTCGTCCCATTTTATTCCTCTTTCGTGTTCCGGCGCATAAAACTCCGAAATAAAATACTCAACTTCGCAATTATCAACAAGGGTTTGATAGCCATGAGCGCATCCCTCGGGTATATAGATTGACTTATCGGCGTTTTCTCCCAATTCTACGCCTATCCATTTCTTGAAGGTGGGTGAGTTTACCCTTAAATCCAAGACAACGTCGAATATTTTCCCTTTTACGCATCTGAAAAACTTTGATTCCTCTTTTGGTTTGGTCTGAAAATGCAGCCCTCTTAGCGTGCCGGCCTTTTTAGTAAAGGCCCGGTTTACTTGTTTCACGCTAAAATTTATTCCCTCATCGGAAAATTCTTTTTCGCAGAAAATTCTTGTAAAATATCCCCTTTCATCTTCGTGAGTTTCCAATTTTATTATCTTTACTCCACCTATTTCCGTACCGTTAAATATCATTTATTTGCCGAAAAAATCTTTAATTTGATTGTTGGTAAAATATTCAATGTCTTTACCGCCACCATAAAAGCTCTTATACCAATTAAAGGTCATCTCCAAACTTTGATTAAGGTTTAATTGGGGGCGCCAGCTAAGGAGGGCTTTCGCTTTCGATATGTCCAATTTAAGCAGTGTAGATTCGTATTTCGTATTGTCTTTTTTAGTTTGATAAGACCCTTTTTCTAAAATATTAATAGCTCTTTTCACTAAATTTTCCACGGTTATGAAACTTTCTTCCTCCGGACCGAAATTAAACGCCTGCGACAAATTGATTTGTCCCCCGTAAAGCCTTTTTGCCATTAATAAATATCCGGAAATAGGATCTAAAACATGTTGCCATGGCCTGATAGCGTCGGGGCTTCTTATTTCCATTTCTTTTTTCTCTTCATACACCGCCCTGATAAAGTCGGGAATCAATCTGTATCCGGACCAATCGCCGCCGCCAATGACATTGCCGGCCCTGGCCGTCCCTATAAGAGTATTGTGAGTGCTTCCATATTTTTCGGGACTGAAAAAAGAATGGGTGTAAGCTCTAATTATGATATCCGCAGCCGACTTGCTGGCGCTGTATAAATCTTTTCCTCCAAGCGCATCAATTTCCCTGTATGGATAAACGAATTCCTTATTCTCATATACTTTGTCGGTGGTAATTAAAACGGCCGATTTCACGAACCCGCTCTCTTTTAAGCATTCCAAAACATGGGCGGTGCCAAGAGTATTCGAGGAAACGGTTTCAAGTGGTTCGTCATAACTCCTCCTAAGAATGGCCTGGGCGGCAAGATGTATCACTATTTCCGGCTTCTCTTTTTCAAATACATCCTTTAAGTCCTCAAAATTTCTTATGTCCAAAAAATAGTTATTGATTTTATCTTTCAGTTTCAATACTTCAAAAAGACTCGGCTCGGTATGCGGCTTGAGGGCGACGCCTGTAACTTTAGCGCCGAAATTGAGTAGAATTTGAACGAGCCAGCCGCCCTTAAATCCCGTATGGCCCGTAATTAATATTTTTTTGTCTTTGAAAAAATTTTCCATGCTATTTCATCCATACTGCCCATGGATTTCCATCTGCCCATTTTTCGTTCAATTCCCGCATTTCCTTATAAGTATCCATCGCCTGCCAAAAACCGTCATGTTTATACAAAGAAAGCTCGGTATTTTTTATAAGTCTTGGGAAAACGTTTTCTATCGGTCCGTCGTCTAAATAGTCGAATATCTCGTTTCTAAAAACCATAAACCCTCCGTTTACATAATCATCCAATAGCGGTTTTTGTTGAAAATGAGAAACAATGTTTTTCTTTTCGTCAACCTTGAAAAGGCCAAATTTGGAGCGCGGGTGAACGCCGGTTATTACTCCTATTTTCCCTTGTTCCCCGTGAAATCTCACCAGTTCGGGGATATTAACGTCTGAAACGCCGTCGCCGTACGTAACCATAAAATTTTCATTGCCGAGATATTTCCGGCAAAGCTTTACGCGCTGGCCGGTTTCGGTATTTAGTCCTGTTTCCGCAAACGTTATTTTAAAACCGTTTTCGCCGTTACCGTGAAACTCGGTTTTTCCGTTGGCGGTATCTAATGTAAAATCGTTTACCAATGTCCTTTCGTGCAAAAAATATTCTTTTATCATGTTACCCTTATATCCCAAAGCCAACACAAATTCATTGTATCCGTAATGGGAATAAATTTTCATGATATGCCATAAAATCGGCTTTCCGCCGACAAGAACAAGCGGCTTAGGCTTAAATTCCGTTTCTTCTTTCATTCTGGTTCCCTCTCCGCCGCAAAGAATTATGGTTTTCATAATTTATATTTAACTACAATTTATAAATTTATTCAAGATTTTTGATTTTTTCCGCTATCTCTTTATCATTCGGCCAATTCGCCAAGATGCGTTCCCCTATTTCATTTGCTTTGTCCCCGT
>CAYZYY010000058.1:0-2386 GCA_964482855.1 uncultured Candidatus Saccharibacteria bacterium
CAATTCACTAATTGTTCCATAAACTAAAAGATTTTCTTGAAAAAGCCCAGTAAAATCAACAACAAAGTTATCCACAATTTACTCTTGTTTAAAATCCTTAAAAGGTTTATTATTATATTTAAAGGTCGGTATCCTTCTAAAATTATTTTAGATTTTTAAATGAAAAAAGGCTTTACCTTAATTGAACTTGTTATCGTAATCGGTATTTTGGCGATTTTGGCCGCAGTAGTGGTTTTAGTTTTGAATCCGGCCCAGTTATTGGCCCAGGCAAGGGATTCCCAAAGATTATCCGACTTGGGCAGCGTAAAAAGTGCCATTGCTTTGTATTTGGCAACGGCTTCCAGCCCGACTGTCGGAGCCGGGCCGACCTGCACCGCGACCTGTAGTAGTGATAATCCCTTTAGTGGTACCGAAACCGTTACTACCTCAACCGTGGTCAGCGGTACTGGTTGGGTTCCAATTGCTTTAACCGGCACGACCGGAGGTTCGGCTTTAGCAACTTTGCCTCTTGACCCTTCCAATTCAGGTGCTTATTATTACGCCTATGCAGGTAACGCTAGCGCTAAAACTTTCGAACTTGATTGCCGGTTGGAAAGCGACCGGTATCGGACCATGATGTCGAGCGACGGAGGAGACAAGAATACCTGTTCAACATATACCGAAGCCACTTGTTTTTACGAGAGTGGCACCGAGCCGGGCTTAGACCTCTGATGATTTTTCCGGTTTTGGTTTAATAACTTAATTTACCGATACCTTGATTAATTATCTTTCACTGGGAATTTTAGTTTTGGTTTTTGGGGCGTCTTTCTTTTTAAGGAGGCGCTCCTTTTGGTTCAGTATTTGCCGCCGCGCTTTTGAGGTTTCTTTATTTTTGATTTTTTGCCGGTCCTGTTGGCAATCTTTCATTTTGCACGGGCGTTGGGCGGGGAACGCAATTTCAAAATTTTTACTCCCCCCTCATAAAAGCATTGACTATTTTTTTTCTTACGCGGGATTCAATTTTTTCGCCCCTTACGTTATTTCTTTATTCTTCACGCTTCTTTTCCTCTTTCTCGCAAAAAAGTTGAATAAAAAAAGCGATGAACGTTTCTTTGAGCCCGAAGAGCCTTATTTGGGAGCGCTGGCCATTTTTTTAAGCGGTTATCCGGGCTGTTTTTTTTACGTCGTTGCCCTGCTTTTTATTTATTTCCTGATTCACCTTTATTCTTTATTGGCTATTCGCAAATCGTCTTTCCGCATTTCTTTGTATTATTTGTGGCTACCGGTGGGAATTTTTGTTATAATAATACAAAAGTGGCTGGAGTTTTTTCCGATATGGCAAGCGCTAAAATTTTAAATTTCTAATTTTCAATTTCAAATCAATTTTTAACGACTCAATTTTAAATTTATAATTCAAAATTTGAAATTAAAATAACATGCTCACCCTTCCTCCTCAAAAATTTAAAGAAATTTTAATCAAAGAGGGTTTGATTACCGCCGAAGATTTCGACCCTTTATTGATTGAAGCGAAAAGGATGGGGCAGAACGTCGCCGACGTTTTGATTTCCCGGGGGTTCGTTACTTCCGATTATTTTTATAATTTGGTATCCAAATATTTCGGAGTTGAAAAGGCGGATTTGACTTCGAAGCCCATTGAAGAGAATATTTTGAGATTATTGTCCGAGGAACTGGCAAGGCAGAAAAGAGTCGTAGTTTTCGGCAGAGAAGTGGACGGCACCCTTGACGTGGCGATGGAGGACCCCTCCGATTTAGAGACGATTGAATTTTTAAAAAAACATCTTAAAGCAAAAATAAAACCCTTTTTGACCAATCCCGGGGATTTAAACCGCGGCTTTTCCCTTTACGGCCGCCATCTTACCGAGGATTTCAAAAAAATCATCGAGGAAAACATCCAGGCCAGCCTTAAGAAAAAAACTTCCACCATTGAAGAGGCGGCAAAGGACGTGCCGATAGTGGCTATAGTCGATAGTTTCCTTTCTTACGCGGTTTCACTCAGGGCGTCCGACATCCACTTTGAAATACTGGAAGACACGGTTCTTATCAGGTTTCGGATTGACGGTGTCCTTCATGAGATTATTCGCATACCGAAAGAGATATATCCGGCGATTGTCGCCCGGATAAAATTACTGGGAGGCTTGAAAATTGACGAACATTTTAAGCCCCAAGACGGACGTTTTCGTTATAAAGTCGGCGCGGATATCATCGACGTCAGGGTCGCCATAATCCCGGTTTTTTACGGCGAGAAGATTGAAATGCGGCTGCTCCCTTCCACCCAGCGCCCGCTTTCTTTGGAAGAATTGGGAATTTCGGAAAAAAACAAGGAAATTGTCGAGGATAACATTAAGAAAACTTACGGAATGATTCTGGTTTGCGGGCCGACCGGTTC
>CAYZYY010000059.1:0-2380 GCA_964482855.1 uncultured Candidatus Saccharibacteria bacterium
AAAATGCGAACCTCAACCCCTTTTGGTTGAGGTTTTTTAGGGGGTGTGGGATAATGGGTTTATGAATAATTTATACGATTCCATTAAGGAAGAAGTCAGTTCAGATATTTGTACTAAAGACGTAGCAGATTATTTCTTAAAGAGGTTGGAGGAAGGAAAGTTGACCAAAGACGAAAATCCTACTAGCCATTTTTGTATTTATTTCCTACCTTACAATGCCAAAACCAAAAAGGTTTTCATAGTAGACCACAAAAAATCCGGTCTTTGGCTGGCGCCGGGCGGCCATATAGATAAAGGGGAGGAGTTGATGCAAACTTTAAACAGGGAAATTCGGGAAGAACTCGGCGTAGCCGATAAAATTAAAAATAAAATAAAGCCGTTTCTGCTTACGATTACGCCTATTAATAACCCGGTTCAAAAATGTAAAGAACATTTGGACATATGGTACCGTTTTCAGACGGACGGGTCCGAATTCAACGTTGATTTTGAAGAATTTCACGACGTTAAATGGCTTGATGTAAATGAAGCAAGGAAATTTGTCATTGACCCGGCCAATTTAAAAGCCCTGGGGAAAATGGAATTATTATTCAGGGATTCCAACCTATCTGCCGGCAGATAGGCGGGTCATAAACTCAATTAAGATTATAATGGTATCATGGCCGTAAAAATAACCTATTTTGTTCACGGAACCACGACTGATAATGAAAACGGCATCTCATCCGGATGGCACGAGGCGGAGTTGTCGGATGCCGGAATTAAACAATCCATTGACCTCAAGGAGCAAACGAAAGATAAAAAATTCGACGTTATTTTCTGTTCCGATTTGAAACGGTCCGTACAATCGGCCGAACTGACCTGGAAGGGGATTTATAAAATAATTCCCGATTCAAGATTGCGGGAATGCAATTATGGAGATTTCAATGCCAAACCTTCGGACATTGTTGGGCCCATGCAGGAAAAGATGATTAATGAGAAATTTCCCAATGGCGAAAGCTATGAAGACGTTAAAAAGAGAATTGCCGATTTTTTGGAATTTTTGAAGAAAAACTACGACGGCAAATCAATCGCAATCGTGGCCCATAAGGCGCCGCAACTGGCTTTAGACGTTTTATTGAAAGCTAAAACTTGGGAGCAGGCTTTTAATGAGGATTGGCGCAAAACCCACGCTTGGCAACCGGGCTGGGAGTATAATTTGGAATAAATATGAAAATATATCCAAAAATGAATAAAAAGAATACGGCGCTTTTGATAATAGACGTCGTCAATGCCTGCGCGCACGAAAGATGTGAAGAGCCGGAAATTAACATTCAGTTTTCCAAAATCAGGAAAGTGGCGCCGAAGATTGCCGCTTTCGTTAAAGACTATAAAAAGAAAGTGGGCGGTTTGGCTGTTTTTGTAAATATTACGCCTTGGACCAAGAAATATTTGCCTAAAAACATTCAGGAATTATATTCCGACCCGAAAGTAGTTTATTATTCCGATGATGAAACCGGCTTTTCCGAAAAGTTTTATAAAGTAAAACCCGCCAAAGGGGATATAATCATTACCAAAAATACTTATGAAGCCTTTACGAATCCCAAACTTATTAAAACCCTTAAACAAAAAGGCGTAAAATATTTGATTGTTGCCGGTTTTTTTACCGAGGGGTGTGTCTTGGCCACGATTGCCAACGGTTTCTCGGCCGGGTTTAACTTCATCATTTTAAAGGATTTAATTGAAACGGCTGACAGCAAAGAACGGCAGGAAATTTCCAAAGGCCTGAAAAATTGGGTTTTTCCGTTTTTATACGGAAAAACCATAACAGCAAAAGAATTTTTATCCGAGTGGGGAAAAAGAAATAATTAATTTCAACGGCTCATAAACCCTTCGGCAGGCTCAGGGCAGGCTCCTTCGGCAGGCTCCCTCCTGCGGCGGGCAGGCAGGACAGGTGGCTCACACTGTAAGCCGTTGAAAATGCGGAGGATAAAATTTAAAAAGTGATATAATTAATTTTATGAAAGAAAGATTCAAGCTTATCGCCTCGGTATACCTCTTTTTTATTAAAGACGGAAAGATTTTATTGTTGCGTCGCGCCAATACGGGATACGAGGACGGGAATTATGGTCTTGTCGCGGGACACTTAGACGCGCATGAATCTCTCATTAATGCCGCAATTCGCGAAACAAAGGAAGAATCGGGTCTTGATATAAATCGCTCCGATTTAGAATTGAAAACAACCATGCACAGGGCACAAAAAGATGAACGAGTTGATTTTTTCTTTGAAGTTAAAAAATGGACCGGAGAACCAGTCATTAACGAACCGGATAAGTGTGATGACCTAAGTTGGTTTTCTTTGGACGACCTCCCGAAAAATATCATTCCTTATATTAAGCAGGCAATT
>CAYZYY010000060.1:0-2306 GCA_964482855.1 uncultured Candidatus Saccharibacteria bacterium
CGTGGCCCGGGGTGTCCACGATGTTTATTTTCGTTCCCTTGTAAAACACGGAGGTATTTTTCGAATAAATGGTAATTCTGCGCTCCTGTTCCAAAGCGTTTGAATCCATGCTCACGCCTCCTTTTGCCGCGCCGGTCTGAAGCATCAGGGCGTCCGTTAAGCTCGTTTTGCCGTGGTCAACGTGGGCAATAATGGCAATGTTTCTTATTTCCATAAAATTGTAATTTAAAAAAACTACGCCGAAGACGTAATTTTACCAACAGACGTTAATGTTTCGTATTTTAACCCTTTCTTTATAAAAAATCAATCTTCGGAAAAATCTTCGGTTTTTTCGGCTTTAAGCGTATTCAATATCTTTTTCACTTTTTCAATGCTTTTATCATCATAAACGGAGATGGCGATGATTTTGGAATTAAGCTTTTTAAGGGCCGCTGTTTTCTTTTTAATTTTTTCCGGCGCAGCCACGTCGCTTTTTGAAAGGAAAAGATATTCGGGTTTTTTGAGAAGTTCTTTATTATATTTCCCCAGTTCATTTTTTATGATTTTGTAATCTTTTACGGGAGTGGCGGATTCGGCGGAAATGAAATGAAAAAGAATTTTGGTTCGCTCAATGTGGCGCAGGAATTTAATGCCCAAGCCCTTGCCGGCTGACGAGCCCTCAATGAGCCCGGGAATGTCGGCCAGAATCAGTTCATAATAAACCCCGAGATTGGGCTCAAGAGTGGTAAAAAGATAATTAGCTACTTTGCTCCGGGCGTTCGTCAGTTCGTTCAAGAAACTGGATTTTCCGACGTTGGGAAGGCCGATGAAGCCGACATCGGCGATGAATTTCAGTTCCAGTCGGATTCCAGCCGCCTCGCCCGGCAATCCGGGCTGGGATTGTTTGGGAGTGGTGTTTCTGGATGAACGGAACAGGAAATTACCCTTACCGCCGTTTCCCCCCTTAACGATTAAAATGCGTTCGTTAATTTTCGTAATTTCGCTTTCGGTTTTATCGTCAAGATTGTAAATGACGGTGCCCACCGGAACTTTGAGTACCAAATCTTTCCCGTCCTGGCCGTCGCGAAACTGGTCGCGCCCGTCCATGCCGTCCGGAGCGTTAAATTCCTTTTTAAACCTGAATTGATTCAGGGCACTTAAATCGGAAACGCCTTCGGCGTAAATACTACCCCCTTTGCCGCCGCTGCCGCCGGTTGGCCCCAGATTCATTTTGGTCTTGTTAAAAGCCACCGCGCCTTTTCCCCCGTGCCCGGCGGAAACCCTTATTTTTACGTCATCTATCAGCATTTAGATTTAATAAAGCGCGTTAATTGATTGAAATTCCCATTTCGTGAATGTATATGCAATCCAAATCATAAGCGTTATTGCGATGATTGTCAGGATAATAACGATAATGCCTATTCTCCGCGCCTTGGGGTCGGATTGTTTCAGATATTTGAACGCGAAACCAAGGCCGAACGGGGCAAGAAAAAAACTTATAAGATAAATAAACGCCTGCTTCTGCGCGGAAATTGATAGCGGCGGCTCCTTAAGTTTTGCCCCGCATCGCGGACAAAAATTATAGGCCGCGGACGCGGGCGCGCGGCACGACGGACACGTTGTTTCGGATGAAATATTTTCCATATCCAATTTTTCTTCTTGAGCTGAAATATCCATAAAATTTATTTCCTAACTTTAAACATCTCGCCGTGGCCGGGAATTATGTAATCAGCTATTTCCAAAATCTTTTCCCTGCTTTTTCTTAATGCTTTTTCGTCTTTAACATAAGGGTCTTTATGTTCTAATAATCCCTCTTTGTCCTCTTCCCGCTTTTCTCCGTCCAGCCACCAGAACACGTCGCCGGCTACTGCCACCCTACCCAAATCTTCGGTCTTTACCAGAACCGAACAATGAAATTGGTCGTGTCCGGGCGTCTTGATGATTTCTATATTCGTATCGGGAATCTTGCCTTCATGCTCGCCTATCTTGCCGTCAAAAGAATAAACGTCGCTGTTATCAAGAATCCTGGCGTTTTCAAAAATACCGGCCAAAAGGGAGTGGTCTAAATGGGTGTGGGTTAGAATGACGAAATCAATGTCTGTGGTTTTTAATCCCTCTTTTTTTAACCCGACCAACAAAGTTTTCCTGTCCGCGCCCGGGTCAACGACCGCGTTTAAATCGTTATCCTGAATTAAAGTCGCCGAGGAAGAAGCAAATTCTTCTCCGTTGACCTCTTTCGCATATCCCTTAACCAGAATTTTTACTTTTGCCATAATTATTTAAGTATAATTGATTAAGACCGTTTTTCATAACGGGCCGGGTTCCGC
>CAYZYY010000061.1:0-2267 GCA_964482855.1 uncultured Candidatus Saccharibacteria bacterium
CGGCTTAATGGTCGAACCCGGAGTATAGACGCCGGAAATCGCCCTGTTGAAAAGCGGCTTAAAGGGGTCATTGAGGGTTGCCGCGTCGATATCATTGCTGTCGAAGCTCGGCAAACTTACCATGGCCAGAATTTCCCCGTTTTGGGGATTCATGGCCAGACCGACCCCGGCCTTGCTCCCCAGGTCGCTTAGAGCCCGTTTCAAGCGCCCGTAAAAATAGGTCTGGAAGTCGGCGTCAATGGTGGAATAAATCTGGTGGCCGGAAGTCGGATTTTTCATCAACTTGTTCCCGATTATCTCTCCCTTAACGTTCTGATAATCTATTATTTCCCCGTCTTCTCCGCGCAGTTCCCCATCGTAGTAAGCCTCCAAACCGCTCTTGCCGATAACGTCGTTAAAAGACAGAGAAGAATTATTTTCAAGGTCCCTTTTGTCAACCGGACCAACGTAGCCGGTCAGGTGGGAAAAAATCTCCCCGTCCGGATATTCCCTGTTGAAATCGTCTTCTATCTGGACCGACGGCAGATTGAGATTTTTGATTTTAATTATCTGGTCGACGGTCAATTGCCTGGCAATGGTCAGGGAATTTTGTTTTTCCAGATTAACTTCTTTGAGAAGTTTTTCTATGTGGCCTGAGGGCAAGCCGAGGACTTCTTCCAGTTTTTCCGTCGTTTGAGTTCTTTCATCTTCATTTTTAAAAAATTCAACCAGTTTCAAATTCAAGCGGAAAGCCGGAAGGTTCTTAACCAGCGGCTGTTCAAAGCGGTCGAAAATAATCCCCCGCTGGGCCCGAAACGTGGTTAATTGCCCGATGTTGGCCAAAGCTCTCTCTTCGTAAAAACTATTTTTCCAAGCGCCTAAAAACAACACCCGGAAAACAACGACACCGATAATGAATATGAATGAAACTATTACCAGTTTAAAGGCCTTTTGGGAAAGCGGCAGCTCCAGAGTTTCCAAATCCCTGGCCAAATCATCAAGGACCGCCTCTTCAAGATAAAGTTCTTTCTTCATGGTCCGATACGAAATTACGAATTAATCCGAATGCCCCGAATAAATCCGAAAAGTTATAAAGATAAGATTTAAATTAGTAGATATTCGTAGATTCGGATGCATTCGTAGATTTGGATCGCTATCTTAGAATTGTTTAATAAACCGCAGGTCTCCGCCGTAAAACAATCTGATATCGGGAATCTTGTATTTAATCATTGCCAGACGGTTAAGTCCGAAACCAAAAGCAAATCCCTGCCATTTATAGGGGTCGTAATCAACCGCCCTGAAAACCTCGGGATGAACCATGCCGGCGCCGGCCACCTCCAGCCAACCCTTCTGCCATTTCATGTAAACGTCAATTCCGGGTTCAACGAACGGATAATAACTCGGCCGGAGTTGAAACTCCGTTTTTTCACCAAATAATCTTTTAAGGAACTCTTCAATAATAAATTTGAAATTAACCAGGGAAATATTCTCGCCCACCATCAATCCTTCAACCTGACTGAAAGTCATTTCGTGGGAGGCGTCCGTTGCTTCATAACGAAAAGTCCGACCGGGCACGATTATTTGAAGCGGCGGCCGGTGGGTCTCCATGTACCGAATCTGCATAGGGGAAGTATGAGTACGTAATAACGACTTACGACCCACGACTGACGACTGACGACCATTATTTGTCGTTGGTCGTTTGTTGTTAGTTGGCTTCAGCCAAAACGTATCCCAGGCATCCCGGGCCGGATGGTCTTTGGGAATATGAAGGGCGTCAAAATTATAATATTCATTTTCAATTTCCGGACCCTCCACCACTGAAAAATTCATTGCCAGGAAAATCTGGCGGATTTCTTCCTCTATTTTCGTCAAAGGATTAAGGTGTCCGCCGGAGATTCTTTTGCCGGGCCTGCTGATATCAAGCGGCTGGACCGAACCCCTTGGTCCGGAAACCGAGAGTTTTTTTTGTCTTTGATTTATTTTTTCTTCAAGCTCTTTTTTGAATTTCTGAACCAAAGGACCCGTCTGGCGGCGTTTTTCAATCGGCAAATCCTTCAAGCCGCGCAATATTCCGGTTAGTTCCCCTTTTCGGCCGAGATATTTAATTCTTAAACTTTCCAGTTCTTTCGTATTCTTGGCTTCTTTTATCCTTATTAAGGCGGTTTTTTTTATTTGCTCAAGCGTCATAAAGTTATTTATTTTTTATTCAATACTTGTGCCGATGGGAGGAATTGAACCTCCGACCTAAGCTTTATGAGGGCTCCGCTCTACCACTGAGCTACATCGGC
>CAYZYY010000062.1:0-2255 GCA_964482855.1 uncultured Candidatus Saccharibacteria bacterium
TTTTTCATGAGCTCAATGGTCTGGTCGTAGGTTTGTTTGTCAACCGGATAAGGCGTAGCATCCTTGCCTCCGTGGGCGAAAGAATAGCGCGCCGGGTCTTCGTAAGAAGGTCTGGCTCCGTAAATTATTTCCGAAGTCAAAGCCAATGCCCGGACGGTTTTCGGGCCAACCCCTTTCATAGCCACCAGTTTCTCGTAATTCTCCGGCTTATTATCGCAAACTTGCTGGAGAATTTTTTCCAGATACCGGCTCTTGGAAAAATCTTCCGCTTCCACCGGGTGGTGGCGGAACTCGATATTTTCCAGTTTTAACAGTTTAACCAAATCAGAATCTCCGTGGGCGGAATTAACTTTCAAAGCCAAAGTTTTGTGGAGTTTTGAAGAATGTTTGCGAAGAATTTGAATGTCTTTTATTAAACTATGATAACCGCTCGCCACCAGCTCGGTGCTGATATCCCGGGTTTTCTCGCTGTCTTTGGCCGTTAAATTCAAGGCGGATTTTTGTTTACTATTGGAAACTATTCCAGTGTGGGGCTCACAAACGAAATCCTTGATATTTGCCGAATGCCAGTGGTAGCGCCGGGCGGTTACGTTTTGGGTATTCATTCCCTGTTGGACTACGGTCCAAGCTCCGTTACGGGAGAAGAAAAAACTGTGGTGGTAAATCTGAAATCCGTCCTGAACCAGGGCGCTGTCAACTTTTGCCGCCATTTTGGAGTTGTAAACCAGTGCCTGGGATTTAGGTCCGGGCAAATTCAGTTTCTCTCCCCAACTAATTATTTCATCCGGAGTCTTGCGCGAAGTTTTCCCCTTGCCGCCGGCAATAAAAACTCCCCAATCCTTTTCCCGGCCGCGAATCGCTTCTTTTAAGGCGGCGGTTAAAATCGTGGTCAAACCCGAAGCATTCCAGTCAAAAGCCAAAACCGTACCAAGGGACTGAAACCAAACCGGGTCGGCAATCCTTTTAATGAATTCATCCGGCCCGTACTCGTCAATAAGAACCCGGGTCATTTCCCTGCCCAGTTTAACCATTCGTTCAAAAAGCCACGGCGGACAGTGGCCGTAATCCAAAGTAAAAGTTGCTATACCGCTCCTGTACATGCCAATGTTGTCTAAATTTATAAGTGAAACTAATGTTGAGCGAAATAAATTTAGCTACAACATTGAGCACCCCGCCGTAGGCGGGGTCAATCCGCTTCACTACAATTATTATAGCATGTATTTAGTAGGTTCAATTTCCGATTTCCCCAAAATTCAATATATTAAAAAGTTCTCTACTGGCCGTGTTTTATCACGAGTACCCCAGTAGTACAAACTTCGTTTGACTACGGGGCAGGCATCGCCGTCTCGCTAACCGTGTTTGATAACAATAACATCCCCATCTTGCACCGAGTATTCCTTACCTTCCAGCCGGATAAGCCCTTTTTGCCTGGCATTCTGCCAGGAAACTTGCTCTAATAGTTTTTCCCAATTAATAACTTCCGCTTTGATAAATTTATTTTCAAAATCAGTATGAATCACACCGGCGGCCTGAGGCGCTTTCCAGCCTTTTTTTATTGTCCAGGCCCGGGTCTCATCTTCGCCGGTGGTGAAGAAACTCATTAAGCCCAAAATTTGATAAGCTTTTTTTATTAATTCCTCCACTTCTTTTTCGCCAGCTTGAGTCAGATCAATAATCAAGTAATCCGCCTTTAGGGACTTTATTTTGTTTATCAAATCCTCGCTCGCGTCTTCCCCGCTCCCGTTTAAAAGATAAATTTGTTTTTTTGCGGTTAAAAGATTCAATTCTTTGACAACCGATTCCTCGGTCAGGGATTCGTCCATATTAATAGCCAGTTCGCCGTTGTTTAGCCCCTCGCGGATTTTTTTGACGATTTCCAAATCCTTGATTTTCTTTTTATCGCCGGTGTGGGATTCTTTTTCAAGTTTTTCAACTCTTTTCTCAATGCTTTCCAAATCTTTCAGGACTAATTCCGTGTTTATAATTTCAATATCGCGAATCGGGTCTATTTTATTTTCAACATGGATTATTTCATCGCTTTCAAAGCAACGGACAACCTGAACCACAACATTAACCTCGCGAATATGGGAAAGAAACTGGTTGCCAAGCCCCTCGCCCTTATTGGCGCCTTTGACCAGGCCGGCAATGTCGTAAAATTCAATAACAGCCGGAATCTTTTTGGCTGAGTTGCTCATTTCCGCCAGTTTATCCAATCGCTGGTCCGGAACCGCCACAATCCCGATATTCGGGTCAAT
>CAYZYY010000063.1:0-2230 GCA_964482855.1 uncultured Candidatus Saccharibacteria bacterium
TCGGAATTATGGATTTATCAAAGAACTTTTGATTTTAAAATAACACAAATATGGCCTTAATGTCAATAATGGGTATTTAGATTGACAAAACGGATTTTTTGGGTATAATGAAACTTAACAAACTAGGGTAGAATCCTCTGTTGCAGGGGGTTTAAGCACTTTTAAATCTTTATAAGGAGGTATCGAGAAATGAAAAAACTTTTAATTTTTGTGGCGTGTTTGGTGTTTTTAGTAATCGGCGCCCCCGCCATTTCTTCTGCGGGGGAAATTTCTCTTCCTGATGACTTGGTAATCATTCCCCCTACGGAGGATATTCCTCCCCAAATCGCTGCATTGTCCGGAGTATGGACGATGCAATGGAGCTGGGGAGGGTTAAAGGCCGAACTGGTCCTGGAAAAAATTTACAAGGTTGCTGACCAGTATGAGGCGCAGATTGTCTACGGATGGGGGAAGTTTTTGGCTTACGGAATAAAACCCGACCACGTGCGTTTGGTTAACGTTGATATTGTGGACCACGGCGCAAAGGTTGAGGTAATGTGGGGCGACGGTAACAAAATGCCACAATTCCGTTTCTCCTCAACGGGTGACCCCTCTAAACTAATCGCATCACGTGAGTTTAGAGGCCAAAAAATAACCACCAAGGCCGAAAAGAAGAATAAAGAAGAATGATGAATAATAGCAATAGCCATAATGGTGGCCGAAGGCACACATGATTTACCGTGTGCCTTTTATTTTTTCATTGAAAAATGATAGAATGCTCTACGAAAAATATAGGCCGGATATTTTATGAAGAACAAAAACTCGGAAAACCTAAATTTGGTTATTGAAGTGCGGGAATTCTTAAAAGACCCTAAAAGATTTTTATTCGTACCCTTCGGCGAAGCCATCCGTAAGGCTTTACTTAAAGTTTCCGGCTTTATTGAGAATTTTCTTGGAAAAGAACTGTATATTGCCTCCGGAGCTCCGCTTGGATTTGAACAAACGCCGCCGGCGGCCATACGGATTGTTGACTTTCTTTTTAATAGGAAAATTATAAGTTTCATTTATAAACTGCCCCGTCTTTACCATGACGAGCCGTATTTTATCAGGTATGCGGCTGAATTCGGCGATACGGGTTTAATGTCGGATGTGAAAGAAAAAAGTGAAAGAATGGCAGGCGGTTCGGACATGGAGCCAGAAAAAGCCCTGATGAAAACAATAGGGGAAACAGTTGAACGTTACTGTCTAGAGATATACCGGGAAAAAGATTTTTTGCGCAGTTCTTACGCCGAAATCAAGGAAAAAGCCATTAATCCTGATTCGTTTGCCACTATTGCTTCGACTGCCAAAAAAGAATCCGGATTTTCACGATGGAGATTTAAGGAGAATTCGGTTTTTAACTGGGATAAATGTTTTTCTTTGCCTGATAAAAAACCCGTTTTTATTCCGGCCCAGCTTATTTACGTGCCTTATAAATATTTTCCTCAAGAGCCGATAATCCAATTGCCTCTCAGTACCGGGGCAGCTGCGGGCCGTTCCCTGGAAGAGGCCCTTTACAGTGGTATTTGCGAAGTCGTTGAGAGGGATGCTTTCATGGTTAATTATCTCAACAAAATCTCCCCTCCGATAATAGACCTCGGTTCTTCTGAAGATGGGCAAATAAAAAGAATTTCAGGTCTTTTTAAAAGATATAATCTTGAGCTTTATGCTTTGGATATTACCACCGATGTCGGATTGCCGTCCATCATGATATTAGTTATTGACCGGACGGGCATTGGCCCTGCGGTTACGGTCGCCACCAAAAGCAGTATCGATATTCCGGAAGCAATAACGGGCGCAATATTCGAAGCTCAAAAAACGCGGGTTTGGATTCGCGAGATGATGGAGAAAGGAAATTATGACCTTGAAGGCATTAGGAAAAAAGAAAAGCAAATCAGTACTTTTATTGATAGGGGACTTCTCTGGTCTCCGGTTGAAATGATAAAGAATGTGGAGTTCCTTTTAAAGGGGCCAAGAAAGAAACTTCAAGCGACCTTTTCCGTTTCCGGTTCAAATCATAGAACCGATTTTCAGAAAGTCATTGATTTGTTTACGGAAAAAGATATTCCGGTTTACGCCAAAGACTTGACTATACCGGAGATTGATAAATTAAATTTTAAAGTGGTAAAAGTGATAATTCCAAAGCTTCAGCCTTTATATCTTTGGGAGCAATTCAGATATTTGGGTAGCAGGCGCCTTTATCAAGCACCGG
>CAYZYY010000064.1:0-2029 GCA_964482855.1 uncultured Candidatus Saccharibacteria bacterium
GTTCGGCCGCAGGCTCATTCGATGCTTCATTTGATGGATGAGAATGCCAAAACCACCATCCGGCGATGATTATTGCCAAAATCACCGCCGCTAAAAATAATTTTCCCGGAATTTTCATATATCTTATTTTATTGCTTTTTGAGGTTGAAATCAATAAAATGAAAGAGATTGCCGGAGAGCAAACGAGAACATTGCCGGATCGTCTAATGGTAGGACACCAGATTTTGGATCTGGGTATCGGGGTTCGAATCCCTGTCCGGCAGCAAGGCACAATTCTGCGCCTTGCTTCGCCAGAAGCAAAAGCGGGCCATGAATTCAGCGTAAATATATTTAGAATAAAACAATGATTAACGAACACTTCGTCATTTTAGGTGTAGCTATCGGTTTTTTAGGAACTTTAAGCTATCTTATTTCAACGATTAAGGGGAAAACTAAACCTAACAGGGTAAGTTGGTTTTTGTGGGCTCTGGCCCCATTAATAGCCTTTTTTGCAGAACTCAAAGAGGGGGTCGGTATACAGTCGTTAATGACTTTTGCCGTGGGATTTGGGCCGTTACTTGTTTTTTTGGCTTCTTTTATAAACAAAAAATCCGTTTGGAAGTTAGGAAAATTCGATTTTATTTGTGGAACGTTGGCTTTAATCGGACTTTTCTTTTGGTACGCAACCAAGAACGGCAACTTTGCCATATTCTTCAGCATACTGGCTGACGCCACCGCCGCCATACCAACCCTTGTGAAATCATATCGTTATCCAGAAACGGAAAATTACCATGTCTTTTTAACTTCCGTGATAAGCGCCGCCATTACGATTTTAACTATCAAGGTTTGGGATTTTGCTAATTTAGCTTTCCCATTATATATTTTAACCATTTGTATTGTTTTCGTGCTTCTTGTTAAGTTCAAATTAGGAAGAAGTATTACCAACATTTTTAAGGTTGAAATGAAGAACTTATAATATTTTTTAATATGGCCAATTGGGTATGGCGTAGTATCGAAGGAGAGCGGAGAAGATAAAAAACTGATAAATAAGCCAAAATAAACGGCTCACTAACGGCTCAGGGGTTGAGCCGTTTATTTTTGGGTTAAAATAAAAGAACTCCAACCCTCCAAGTTGAGGTTTTTTAGGAGGTGTGGGATAATACATTAGTTAAAAGTTAAAAGTTGAAAGTTGAAAGGAGCCTGCCCTGCCTGCCCTGAGTTTATCGAAGGAACCTGCCATGAGTTTATCGAATGGTTTGAAATGCCCCAAATAAAGGGGTAGAATGATATAATATGATAGATTTTGAATTTATAATAGACAAAGAATATCTTTTTCTCCACGCTTTTAGATATAGAAGCAAAGGATTGCCGGATTGGGTCCGGTTGCATAATAAAATTTGGGAAACTGATAAAGACGTTTATGATTTCTTGGCCGGACGGCCGGAAGTGATGGTTTCTAACCTTTCCTTAAAACAACTTTCAAGCAAAGCTGATAAAGTAATTGCGGACATTCTGCGCACTAATGGATTTAAAAAAGCCTATAAAGAAACAAATCTTTATAAAAAGTGGATTTCTAAGCAGTGGGATAATAATAAAACCAAGATTAATTCCATTTTGGAAAGCGTATTAAAAATTGACATTCCCAAACTTAAATTCAAAGTATTTTTAACTCATCCCAAATTAACGAACGGATGTTATCTGGGGGATTACAGGATTTGCTGGGGGCATCCGGAAGAATGGAATAATTATTCCCTTGTTTATCTTGTTCACGAAGCTCTTCATGAAACATTGAAAGATTACGGTAATTTAGGGCACGCCGTTATTGAATTAATCGCAGACAACGAACTCAGGATTAAACTCAATAAAAAAGGAAAGTATTTCCAATTTAAAGGCCATGAGGAATTGAGTGATTTAGAAAAGAAACTTTATCCCTATTGGAAAAAATACTTAAAAGACGACACGAAAAATATATTTGATTTTTTGAAAAACGCTAAGAAAAATGAGAAATATAGCTAATAAATCTTTTTATGACAATCTGCCCAAGAAACGG
>CAYZYY010000065.1:0-1846 GCA_964482855.1 uncultured Candidatus Saccharibacteria bacterium
TATATCTGAAGAGCCCCCGATATTATCAGGACGGTTATTATCAAAACCGAAAAGGTGGTCCCTAAAGCGACCGCCAAACTCTGAAATTTTTTATTTTTCTTAGATTTAAATTTAAACATTTTAACGGATTACTTCGTCCGCCCTGCACAATAAGCTTTCGGGGACTTCCACCCCGAGTTTTTGGGCTGCCGTATAGTCAATTTGAAAGTAAGATTCCGCCGAAACGACGGGGATGGTACCGGCGGGAATACCCCTGAGAATTTTATCCACCAAGGGAGCGGTCTGCCTGCCTACGGCCAGGGTATCGACGTTAACGCCGAAAATGGATTCGTAATTACCCACCGCTATCAGGGCTCCGCCAATCGGCAGTTTATGCTCATAAGCGAATTTCGCCATCGCTTCGAAAGCGTCCGGCGTTACCCCCAAAGGCTCTATTATTATTAAAATGACATCGAAACCGACGTCGTCCGATTTGACCCGCGCGTCAAAATAATCCCGGACTTCCGCGGCATTATCGGCGGGAAGTTCCACCAAAGTTATACCCAGCATTTGCGCAGCTGAACGCAACATGTCCAGTTGGGCGGCAACAATCGGATAACCACGCTGGTAGGGAACCAAAAAGCGCTTGGCATTCGGCGCCAATTCCATCATGATTTCCAAACGCTCAAGAGCGAGGTCCGGACCGGGATAACGAACGCCGGTAATGTTTCCGCCGGGCTGACGTACGTTATCAACCAAGCCCATACCCTCGATAAGGGCGAAAGTAAAAACTACCGGAATATTATTTTCTTCTCCGACCCTCTTGGCCTCTATTGAGGCCTCCGTGGGAAAAGAAACTATCACGTCCACGTCCTCATCTACGAATTTTTCAAGGGCTTTTTCGTAAACCTCCGTGTTAAAGTCGGTTTTTTGCACGTCATAAACGACGTTTTTACCCTCAACGTATCCCAAATCGGCCATTTTTTCCTTAAGTCCGTCCGTTATGTCCGCGACGAAATTCAATCCGGACAATACGCCTACCCGATAAACCTTCTCGTTTTTCGTTTCCCTGAATACTCTCGATGTCAAAAAATAAAGTCCCGCTCCCAGCGCCAACAAAATGATTACCAAAACTATTAATGATTTTTTCTTCATTATTTATTTGCAGGCCTTCTTTATATGGCCGAAGCGGCCAATTTCCGACGGCTCATTGTTTAATTCCGGTCTAATTTTTTTTAAATTCCTAGATTTCTTTTTTTAATTCCATCATTCTCAATTCGCGGCCGACCATTAATTTATTCATTTCTTTCAATTCCTGGTTCGATTTAGAAAACTGTTCGTTGAGCCGCTCCAGTTGTCCGGTTTTCTGCCTAAGGCTGTCTATTAATTCTATCATCTGTCGCATATCCCGTAAAACGAAAACGAACCCGACAACTTCATTGATGCTTTCTTTTAAAACGACGGCGTTTGCGGAAACGGGAATCTTTGCGCCGTCTTTTGAGACGAACGTCGCCTGATAATTAACCAAAGGAAAACGTTTTAGCCATTGTTCATAGCCCAACGAAGAAATATCCACCAATAGGAGGTCGTTTATGGGTTTATCCAATAAATCCGCCTTCGCATAACCCAAATTATTAAGCGTCGCATCGTTAACCAGGGCAATTTTTAAATTTTTATCAACGGCTATTACATAATCTTCCATGGCGGAAATAATGTTCTCCGCCACCACCTTCGGGGTAATAACCAATAAACCGTATTTGTTAACCGCATAAGCAACCAGACTGATAAAAATTATTCCGCTGACCACGGTAAATTCGGGAATTTGCAAATGCCATAATGGCTGCGTCACCTGGGTAAAGACTCCCGC
>CAYZYY010000066.1:0-1798 GCA_964482855.1 uncultured Candidatus Saccharibacteria bacterium
AAAAACTTATATAACCGGTGGAGATGACGAACGCTTTGTCATCGGTCATCTCAATGGTCCTGCCTAGCTGCCTGGTTATCAAAGACAAAGCGCCGAAAACGATGAAAAAACCACCCCAAAGTTTCGCGAAAAATAATGTAATTTCCATATTTTAGAGATTAAGTTATTAACGGTTAATTAATTCTCTCTTTCGGATTCATGCCATCTCATAAGCCGAGAGCCCACCATCGCAACAATTTCGTAAAAAATAATGCCAATTATTATCAACTGAATGATTGCGGTAAAAACCGTGGCAGTGTCCAAATGGCCGGTGGCGAATATAATGAGATAACCGAGCCCTGCGCTGGCTCCGACAAATTCTCCCACAACGGCGCCCACTATTGCAAGTGTTATGCCCGACTTAAAGCCGGCGAAAAGCATGGGTAAAGAAGACGGGAATTCGAGTTTTGCGAAAAGTTGCCATCTTTTTGCATGCGCCAATTTCATTACTGCTTTTAAGTTCGGATTTATGGATTTTATGGCGACCGCCATGTTAACGAAGATGGGAAAAAATACGATAAGAGCCGTTATGAATATTTTTGACAAAAGGCCGAAGCCGAACCAAATCAAAAACAA
The DNA here is from genome assembly GCA_964482855.1 of uncultured Candidatus Saccharibacteria bacterium. Classification (GTDB taxonomy): domain Bacteria; phylum Patescibacteriota; class Minisyncoccia; order UBA6257; family UBA9933; genus JAFGBB01. Next base: position 616 of record CAYZYY010000066.1, read on the forward strand.
AGGAGCGAGCGCCAATTTGGGCGTTGTTTGGGCGGCAATTATAAAAGGCGACAATATAGTGTTCAGTATTTTCGATTTTGCCACTACGTAACCGGATACAATCCCTATGAGTGCCCCCATGGCAAAACCGCTCAGTGTTTCTATTACCGTTATCCAGGTATGGAAAAGCAGTCTCCCTTTAAAAATCATTGAAATATAATTTTTCAAAACTACAAAAGGACCGGGCAGTAGAAACTTGGAAATATTGAATAATCGGACAATCCATTCCCATAATAAAATGAACAATACAAGGATTAATATTATTAAAATATATTTTTTGAATTTGTTCATTGCCTTTATCCTTTTAACTTTTTAAGACCAATCCCTTCTCAAGAATTTTTCTTATTTCCGAAACATTTTCAAAAAATAAAGACTGCGTCAATAATTTCGGCGTTCTCTCTTTGGGTAAATTTATTGTTCTGCTTCCTATAACAGTATTGGGATTCAAACCAAAGACGATAATCTTATCCGCCAAAATAACGGCCTCCAATATACTGTGAGTAACGAAGATTATCGTTTTATTCGCTTTTCTTTCAATATTAAGAAGTTCAAAATCCATTTTCTGTCTCATTATTTCATCAAGGGCGCTGAAGGGTTCATCCATGAGTAAAACAGGCGAGTCTTTTATCAGCGCTCTCGCGATGGCGACCCTCTGACTCATACCGCCGGAAAGCTCGGAAGGATGGTACTTTTCAAATCTTTCCAGGTTTAAAATTTTAAGTAATTTTTTAGCCTTTTCATACGTTTCATTTCTATCTTCTCCTTTTATCTCAAGAGGCAGAATAATATTGTCGATAACCGTTCTCCAAGGCATAAGGGTGGGTTCCTGAAAAACAAAACCGAACTCGGAATTTTCCGAGCCCGGATTAGATACTTTTTGAAAAATTATTTTTCCCTCGGTCGGCTTAATGAGATGGGCGAAAATCCGTAAAAGCGTACTTTTGCCGCAACCGCTGGGACCCACTATTACAACCGTTTCTCCTTCTTTTACCTCAAAAGAAACATCCGACAGGGCATCCACCTTCCCCTTCTTCGATTCAAATGTTTTTGTTAAATTCTCAACTTTGTAAATTATTTTACCGGCGGAAGACATTTGTTGTTGAATTTTAATTTATTGGGGAATAAATTCATTCGTATACATATC
>CAYZYY010000067.1:0-1697 GCA_964482855.1 uncultured Candidatus Saccharibacteria bacterium
ACATTTACATAAGCTGTTTTAGTAAATCCAGAAGCAGGTCGTTACCAGCTATTCGGGTCGCTTGCTCGGTCGGCATTATTTGCAGCCGACTGACCTCTACAAGAATCGGCTCAGGGTAGGTCGTTTTGACCTCTATCAAAAACGTTATCGCCCTTACCGTAATCTTCGTAAACGGTAACAAAGCTTCCTGCTTGTAAATTTTTACAATCTCCCCCGCTCCCGGCACGTCCTCCAACCTGACTTCGTCCACGGAAGATTTGTATATCTTCCCGCCTTTTAAAAATTGAGAAAAATTATGAGTGTCTCTGAATAGTCTATCCAACAAGGTCGTAGTGAACTTGCGGACAGATAATTTCTCTCCCTTTTCGTCATAGGAGGAAATTGATATTATATCCGTGTGCCCAAATCCTTGCATATCCAAGTTTTTATTCTGAAAAAAGAGTATTGGTTGGGGAACGTATCCTTTCAGTCCCCGTGAGTCCCAAACTCGCCAACTTAAGGGTTCCGAAAGCCTAAGGATTAAACCCACATCCTTGGCTATGCTAACCGCCTCTTCCGGTTTAATCAAGATTGACTTCCCTTCGCCGGAAAAGACAAGTTCCAGGGAAACCGCCAAAAGCATTATGGATAGTAATATTACCAGTATTCTCTTTTTCATCGGAAAGACCTCCTTTCTTAAAACTTATAATATTTTCAATGTCCTTAACCTCTCTGAAATCGAGAGATTTTACCCTAATTTGGATACTTCTATTATACCCAAAAAACCCGTTTTGTCAACTTTTTGAAGACTGAGTTCAAAAAACTAACGCAATAGTAAAAATGCGACTAGCGACGTCGTTAATTTCAATGCTTCGGAAGTCCGACTTCCGAAATAAAAGTGAGTTTTTATTTTATTCTCCTTTGAAATTCTTCGTAATCTATTTCGGCTAATTCCAAAACTCCTCTTAATGTGCCTAAGGCCAATTCTTTATGGAGGGGCACTATCGTTATAATTTCTCTGACGCCGGCTTTTCTTTTCAACTTCGCGTGGCTTCCTTTTTGAGAAACAAAATAAAAACCGAATTCGCGGCATAAAACAGTTATTAACCTTTTCCCGGAGAAAGTTTTAGACATGCGCCAATTCCAAAGTGGTAATCAAAGGAGCGCTTTTAGAAAGGTGTTTTTTAATTTTCGGCTGTCCTTCCAAATAAAGCAAAACGGCTTCTTTTAGATTCTTTTGCGATTCCTCAATGGTTTTGCCCTGGCTTACCACTCCCAATTCAACGCAACGGGAAACATACCATTTATTTTCTTTAATTATTATTGAAGTGAATTTATAGTTCATATATTATGATTTTAGGAAAAAAACGGACCAAAGTCAAGATTTTTAAATACTGAGTTTAAGAAACTAACGCGATAGTAAAAATACGACTTGCGACGCGGTTAATTTCAATGCTTCGGAAGTCCGACTTCCGAAAATCGCTTATTTATCTTATTCTAAACGGCTCAGGGGTTGAGCCGCCTGCCCTGAGTTTACCGAAGGGTTGAAAAACCTAAATCCAATCAATAAGGCGTTGCGGTTTTGGGGCATATTAATATACAATCATAGTGATGTTTGGAAATTTTCTCAAAAATTCATCTCATAAGCTCAAAAGAGAATTATTGTTAATCAAGCCCTTCCGGCGGCTGTCGTTTTATTTATTCGAAAAAAAACTTTA
>CAYZYY010000068.1:0-1617 GCA_964482855.1 uncultured Candidatus Saccharibacteria bacterium
GGTTTCTTTTTCCCGGAGTCGGTTTTCCGCGCCTCGTTGCAGCTCAGGAAAGCGCTGAAATATTCGGGATATTCCGCGAATATTCTCATAACCTGGAGTTCGTAAAGCGGCCTCAGGAAGCTGAAATATTCCAGTTTGGGAGCCAGGTATTTCCGGCAGTAATCGCGGAATTTTTTCTCAAAATCGAAACTTTTGGAATATTGGTGGTTAATGATTTTCCCAAGGTATTTCAGGTTGCCTTCATTGGAACTCATTTCATTGGAAAAAACAAGGAATTTCGCGTCAAAAAGAATTCCCAACAGGACGCTTAAAAACGCCAGATAAGCGGAAAAAGGAGTGTGCCCGTTTAAAAATCCCTTTCGGTTTAGCTCCAACAGCCGTCTGTCGATTTTCCTTTCAATCGTAATGAAATTTTCATAGCCGGCGATTTCTACTATTTTTTTGGTTGTTTTGGTCGGGTTAAGGGAAAAACAGGCAATTTGTCCGTCAATTTTTTTCAATAATTCCAAAGAAACGATAGAATCCTTGCCGTCGCCCACGGCCGCGATAATCTTTTTGCCGGGGGATTTCCAGTACGGCCTGAGGGGTTTTAGGGAATTGGCGGCGGATTCGATTTTCAGGAATCCCGGCTGGGTAAAATCGATTTTGTTCTCGTAAAAAAATTGTCCCAGGCCGTTAATGAACAGATTTTTGAACCAATTCGTTTGTTCCTTATTGAGACGGCCGGCTTTTATTTCGATTTGGGGCGAACAAGCGGCTTTCCAGTAACTGAGCATTTCCACCAGGCCCAGGTTGAAAACCAGGTTGTCTAAAACGGCTTTGTCGATTTTGAGAAAACGCGCCCGGTTGACGTTTTTAATGATTACCCGCGGAGAAAATTTGATTTTTTCTTTTCCAACAAGGGAAAAGTCGAAAACAATCTTCAAGTTACTCTTAATAAGTTGATAAGAATAGCTTTGGTAAATGAATTGGGGATATTTTTTGGCTAAAAAGCGATAATTCATATATTGAGTATGATAGTGGATTTGAACGAAAAAGTGAACAAAACATTGTCAAAATCATTTTATTGGATATAATGATACTGCGGGGTGGAGGAGTAGTACCTCGTCTGGCTCATAACCAGAAGATCGCCGGTGCAAATCCGGCCCCCGCAACACTTCGACTCGCTTTGCTCGCTCAGTGCAAGCACTTCCTTAAATATACTTTGATAGCGGTATATAATTAAATAAAATAACACTGGGCGAGTTGAAGTGTCCTGAGCCCGTCGAAGGACTAATACACTCCGTAGTGTAAGCACTTTATAATAGAATTATGTATTATATTTATATTATTGGATGTAATGATGGTAAATTTTATACAGGAATTACCAATAGTTTAAATAGGCGTTTTTTAGAACACAAATATGGTAAAGGGGGAAAATTTACAAAAGATAGAAAAGTATTAAAATTACTTTATTCGGAAAAATATTTATATAAAAAAGATGCTTTAAAAAGAGAAAAACAAATTAAAGGTTGGCGACATGAAAAGAAAAATAACCTTATAAAATACGGAAAGCCATTTCTGCCGATGTAGCTCAGTGGTAGAGCGGAGCCCTCATAAAGCTTAGGTCGGAGGTTC
>CAYZYY010000069.1:0-1608 GCA_964482855.1 uncultured Candidatus Saccharibacteria bacterium
TATTACGGATTTCATCAAAAGAAAAAAATCCGGATTTGACTATAAAAGAATCGGCGGGAGCAAAGAAAAATTCAAGGATTGCCTTTTAGACATTAAGGCCGTAATTGATTTTCTTGGTAAGAAAAAATATAAGAATCTAATTTTAGAAGGACACAGTTTGGGCTGTCAAAAAGTCGTATTTTACAAATATAGAACCCAGGATAAAAGAATAAAAGGATTAATATTATTGGGACCCGTTGACGACGTCGGTTATGTAAAGAAATTATTGGAAAAAAGATACGAAAAGTCGCTTCAGATTGCCGGAAAAATGGACAAAGAGGATAATTCCCTGCCAAAGTGGATGGAATTTTATCCATTAATGAGCGCGGAAAGATTTTTAGACGTGGCCGACTCCGAAACTCCGGCTGGAAGAATATTTTACCGCCAGGGAGAAATGAAAGAAATGAAAAACGCGAATTGTCCGATATTGGCAATATTCGGTTCCAAAGATGATTACGAGCGCAAACCGAAAGAATTACTGACAATTATGGAAAGCAAAATTAATGGTTGCGATACGGTTTTGATAGACAAAGCCGACCATTGGTTTAATAACGAAGAAAGGCAATTATCGAAATCAATTAGTAATTGGATTAATAAAACATTATGAAAGAAAACATAAAAACGACTTCTTTACCGTGGCAGCGCGTGGCTTACATGTGGAAAAATTACTTTACGGTTCCGAGCCGTATTTCTCCGCAGGAAGTTGAAAAGTATCGTGCGTGGCTGAAGGGAATAAACCAAAGCAGGAAACCGTTAAAGGGGCTGGTCTTGGGCGCCACTCCGGAATTGAGAGACGCCTTATCGGATTTAGGATACTCTTTGTATTCAATCGACATTAATTTAGACATGTTTTTGGCGATGGATGAGTTGCTTAAGGACAAAAACCCGAAAGAAGTTTTAATCAAAGCTAACTGGTTGGATAATCCACTAGCGGGTGATTACTTTGATGTGGCGGTCGGAGATGCCGTTTTACCGAATATTCCTTGGAATGAAAGACCGCGTTTGCTGTCGGAAGTAAAAAGGTTGCTTAAACCGGAAGGTATTTTCTTAACGAGAGCATTTTGCGTTCCCGATGAAAAACCCTTCTCCGGCGTGGAAGAAATTTTGGAACATTTTTCCAGAAAAGAACAGCCAATAACGCAAAGCGCGCTGGAGATGGTTTTGGAGCTTCAGATACTAACTTACGATCCCGGGGACCACCTCGGTTCATTTGCTAAAGCGAGGGAGGCTTTAAAGGAGTATCATAAGGAAAAAGGGGATAAATTTAAAAATGAAAAGTTGCAGAAAATTCACGACGTCGTTTGGGATTTTTGGTGTAAGGATTTCTTAAATAAGGTATTCGTTTACGCTTACAGGAGTGAGGAGGAAAACGAATACGAGAAGCATTTCAAAATTACGGAGGTTTTTGAAGCCCGAGACCATGATTACTCGAAGATTACCCCGATGTATTTCTTAAAATTAAATGGCTCAACCCATTGAGTCGTTTAGAATATTAATCCATGGAGTGTCAACAGGAGAAAAATTTAAAATCGTGCCCCTGTACATATACCAGCTGCGCCAGACGAGGGA
>CAYZYY010000070.1:0-1573 GCA_964482855.1 uncultured Candidatus Saccharibacteria bacterium
TGTTCATTTTGAGGAACGCTATGCCGGTACTCTGGATGCCCTGGCTTTGATTGACGGCAAATTCGGGGTTCTGGACATTAAAACGTCCCAGGCGATTTACCGGGACTATAACCTCCAAACCAGCGCTTACATGGCCGCTCTGGAAAAGGATTTCAAGAATCTCCAGACCCGCTGGATTTTAAGGATTGACCAGGTAAAAACCTGCCTCAAATGCGGAGCCACGCTCCGGGAAAAAGGCGGCCGCAAGAAAATAAAAACATCGTGGCAAAACGGCAAATACAACTCCAAGGCCAAAAAATGCGAACACGAATGGAGCGAGCTTGAAGGCGACGTGGAACTGAAGGAGTTCCCTTATTGGCAGCAGGATTTCAAGGCCTTCTTGGCCGCCAAGCGCCTCTGGGAATGGGAAAATGAGTACTGGCTTAAGCAGGCCGGTTATTTATAAAAAAGACCCTTAAATTGTAATTTTAAAATATATTTGTTAATATATTTTTAATCGAGTAGTTAAGGCAAAAACTACTCTGGTGCTACGAGCACAAGATTTGGCCACCACCAGTTGCGGAGACTCTAGATGCTTGAGTCTTGTATAGCTTACCGCAGATAGGTAGGCGATAAGACGTCTACTTATTAAGCTCGAAGTCAAATACGACAAAGCGTGAGCTTACTGGTGGCTTTTTCTTTAGATGAAAAATGTATTTAGAAAATTATAACAAATCACAGACGATCGTCTGAAAACTATTACAAAATAATGAGTCCCGCCGTTGGCGGGATGCTCGATTTTACGGTTCCTCGCTATTGCTCGGAAATAAAATCGGCGCATTTTTCTATGATTATCGGAGCGTGGTTGAACTCACGATTAACTAGATAGCCCAACCCGAAACTCAAACTGCTGATTAGAAATATTAAAAAAAAGATGGTGATGTCGCGCCTGTGTTCGCTTAGCCATTCTTTGAGTTGGTTCAACATAATAAATGATAAATTTTAAGTTTCTAATTTTGAATTTTAAATCAATTTCAAATAATTTAATTTAACAATTTACAATTTAATCATTCAATCAAAATTTTAAATTTAAAATTAAAAATTCAAATAACTCTCCCACTTCTCATAAAGCTCTTTCGTGGCTTTTAAATCTCCCAGGTTATACTCGGCGATTTCCAACAATTTTCCCTCCTTGTAAAGCGGGCCGACGTCGTCGCCGGTAGTCCCCTCCTCTTTCGGGCTTTTAATGCCGAACGCCTTGCACCAAAAATGAAGATTGAATTTTCTCCTGAAAGCGCCGTAAAAAGTTAACTGGTCCAGCAAGTCCACGTGAACGGCGTCGTATTTCTGCGAATTCAGATAACGGTTACTCAAAAGGTTCTTGGTCGGTTTCACGCCCAGAATAGCCGAACGAATCATCAAAAAAGGCACGTCGAACGCGCGGCCGTTGAAAGAAATGAAATAATTATACAACTTGGCGGTTTCCCAGAATTTTTCCAGAATTTCCTTTTCCGTACCGAACTCTATGTCTATCTTCTTCTTAACCTTGTCGTCTTTTCGGGAATCGGCGGCCGCGTTCTTCAAATAAATTATT